>JAJDTQ010000125.1 GCA_022827045.1 Candidatus Binatia bacterium | reverse complement strand
GACCGGCGAGCGCCGCAGCCGCGGAAAGCTCCGGCTGCAGTGCTGCCGTGGTGTCCGGATCGCTCTCGACAAGCTTGGTCGCGGTGGTCTCCAGCTTGTGCCGCGCGCCATCAAGTCCCAGCGGGTCCGACGTCCATAGGTTGAAGACGCGGCGCAACGTGGCTGTGGCCTCGTCCCGCTGAACGCCCATTTCCTGAGACTGCTCAACCTCGACCGGCGTACGGTCGGGGATGGCCGCCTGCTTACGTTGCAAGCACGTGGCCAGCCGCATGGCGGCCTCAACGGCCTGGCCGGTCAGCATTGGGCTGTCGATCCCCACCACGACGGGGTCGGCCACGCCGATGAGGGCATTGCCGCACTTTAGGTTGCTGCCGAGGTAGGAGAGGGCAAGGCCTGGGACGAAGGAGGCCAGCCAGAGGGTGACGTTCGCGACTTCCACGGCCATTGGGGACAGGTCCACGCCGTAGATGCAGCGCTTGAGGATGAGGCGGCGCAGCAGGTCGCCGTCCTCCGTCTCATACGCGACCGATCCGGTGTCCTGCCGTAATTCCTTGAACAGGCTGTCCATACCGGGCAGACCGCCGGCTTCAGCCAGGAAGATCTCGATACGGTCGGCCAGCATGTCGAGGGCGGCGGTGAGGAAGTGGGCGCTGCCCATGGCCGGGTCGACGACGGAGAAGTCGAACAGCCGCCGGCTCGCCGCGTTCGGGTCGCGGTGGACCAGCTTTCCGACTTCCTCCAAGTGTTCATCCAGGGCGGGCCGCAGCGAGTGATTCAATAGGTGGTCCACGAACTCGTGGCGGGTGTAGAAGACTCCACCCGCCTGGCGTCCGCCGGCCTGGTCCTGGTAGTAGAGGTCGGCCTTCGTCACTGCCGGCTGCTCGCCGGCGCGTAGGGAACGGTAGATATCGCGCCGGGCGTCGTAGGCGAGGTCTTCGGGGGCGCGGGTGAGCCTGAGGGTGAGCAGGGCTTCGTAGATGGCTCCGAGGTGGCCAATCTGCAGGCCGGCGTAGTCGAGCCCGGAGATTTCCGGTCGGTCGTTCTCGAAGGCGATAGCGCTAAGAACGGGCGCCATGTAGTTGTCGGAGATCGCGGCCCGCTCAAGCAGGTCACCGCCCGGGAAGCCGGCGGGGGCGAAGAGGCTGCCGTTGTAAGCGGGCACTCCAGCGGTCTTGTCACCGGTGCGGACCATGCGAACGAGCGTGCGGAGCCGGTCCCAGCGCCGGGTGGACCGGCGGCGGAACGGGCCGCGGCCCGGCCGCGAGTCGTTAGCCAACTCCCTGGCGCTGTGCGGTCGATAGGCGGCCGAGCCGATGGGCAGGTAGCCGCGGGCCTCGGTATGCAGCAGAAACATGAAGCGGAATACGAGCGTGAGGGCCGCTTCCTCGATCTGCTGTAGCTGCTGGCGGTCGCCGAGGTCCGCGCCTTCCGATTCGAGGAATTCGCCCAGTCCGCGGGCGATGTTGGGCAACGCATCCTTGATGAGGCGTTCCTGGAGACCCTCGCGCAGTTTTTGGCCGAAGTCCCGGGCTTCCCGGATCCAGGTGGTGAGCCAGCCGTTTTCCCGCAGCGATTGAGGGGCGAGGAGGCCGAGGTACCAGCGGTTTTGCGACTCCAACTCGGCCAGATCAATCTCCAGGTATTGGCCGGTGGCGGGTCCTATGGGCGGCTTGCGCTGAAAGAGGCGGTAGCGGGTTCCGGCCGCCAGGATGCCCCAGTGGGCGCCGTGCTTCTCGCAGTCGGCGAGGACCATGCCCTCGGGGAGTTCGCCGTTGTCCGTCAGGCGGCTGAAGAGGGACGGATCTTTGAGCGCATGCACTACGGCGACCCGGGCGTTGTCGGCTTGCAGGAGGTAGCCGCGCGGCTGGAGGGGTTGAACCTGGTAGCCGAGCGACTGGAAGACGGAACGCCAGGAGAGGCTCTGGGGGCGCGTGACGGACTTGACTACGTCAGGCAAATGCCGGGCGTTGTGCGCCTGTGGCAGGCGCTCGCGGAGGAAGTGGGGGGTGAGGAGGTCCTTGACCCGGAGGCCGGGGACGACGGATTCCTCAAGGCGGCTGAATTCGCGGGTGAGGGTGGCGGCGGATTCGCGAGGCACCAGATCGCGGCACTTTGCGAGCAGGTCAAAGACGCGGTCCTGGGAAATCTGACGGATAGGCCGGGCGTCTTGCGGGCCGGCGACGAGGACCTTGTGTCGGTCGTCGGAGGGGGCCAGGGCGACCACCGCGTAGGCCTGGCGGCCCTTTCTGGCTTCCCACAAGCGGCGGAGGGCGGTTTCGGTGGTTGCCTGAGGCGACCAGAGCAAGTGAAAGGCCGGGGTTTCCCAGGCTGTTGCCGAGCCGTCCGATTTGGATGCCCACGCGCGGCCGGCGCCGAAGGTGGCTTCGAGACGCGCGGGGACGGCGGGTGGACTCATCGACGGCTTATTGGCGGTTGGTCGGGTTGCGTGTTGAGTGGGGCATGGTAGCGGGTTGGTCGGTCGTGGGGGATGTGGTTCGACTCGGTCCTTCGAGAGACTACGGGCCGGCTTACCACGAACGGGGACGGAAGAGGCCGGTTTGAAACCGGCCTGTTTGCAAGATTGGGGCGGGAGTCACGAGTGGGGGGCCTGGGGGCGTGGCGGTGGGGATGTGAGGGGTTGCGGGGACTTTGGGTTGTGGGGTGAGGGTGATCGATCGGTGGGTCGGTGGGGGAGTCGGCGATTGAGATGTTGGCCGGGTCGAGGCGCTGGATAGAATGAGCAATCCCTAGCAAGCGAGTAGCGCTTGAGTGGCTGAGGCAATCTCCCGGGCGGGGATTGCGCAGATAGCGTGGGATGGGCGGCTCGACGCTGAGCGCAATTACCTGTATTACGCGGCGTTGACCGACCGATATCGGCGGCAGCACCAGTGGCTGATTTCAGCGGTGGCCGCCGCGTCGTTCTTTGCCGGCTCAAGCTTTGTCATCGATGTCCTGCCGCCGTGGGTGAGCGCGGTGCTGGCCATGCTGGCGTCGCTGCTTGCGTTGGCCCTGATCACCATCGATCCCTCAATGAAGTCGGCCAAGGCCGAGAGCGCGACACAGCATTTCAAGGCAATCAGTGACGAGTGGAAGTACTTGTGGTGGCACCAGTACGACCCCGACGCGGAGGTCAAGGCTCGAATGTTGGAAATGCGAACCATGTCAGGGCCGGAGGTGCCCGTAGCCATTGACGACAAGCTGAACAATGCGTGTCACGACCGGGCTATTGAGATCGTACGGGCGGAGTACAGCGTGCCGGCTGGGTGACGCGGGAGAGCCCGGACGACTCCGCACCGCGCAGCGGTACGGCTCCACGACCCAAACCGAATCCACCGCCACCGCGGCCTCCGCCGAGGCGAAACAGATCCTCGGTCGCGACGGATGAGGCCGCACGCGGGAGTCACGCGAAAGGGCCGATCCGCATTCTAGGAACGGCTATTCATGAGGTGTTCGGGCCGCTTGGGGGCGTGGACTTAGAGGTTCCGCGAAGGGAGCCGATGCGGGAGCCGCCGCGGTTTGACTGAGGCGAGCGGCGGATGATCGTCCTGGGTGCGAACGTGCTGTCGAAACTCATGCGGGCACGTCCGGCGCCGGAAGTGCTGGCCTTTGACGCGGCGGCCCCAGGCGTATGCCGAGAACGCGGTGGGGCTGCGCTCAGGGGCGGATTTGGTGGCTTGGATTAATGACTTGCGCGGGGCTTTCTGAATGTGACACGCTGCGCGGTCTATTGAGACAAGGTATCAATAGCAGCATGGAGGGTGAGTGGGCGATGTTTCGACGAATGGTGCTTGCGCTGGTGGCGGCTGTGGCGTTGCCCGTGGTCGTGGCTTGCGGGGAGCAAGACGACAGCCCGGCCGCGGCTTCAACGCCCGCGCCCGTGACAGCAGCGGCGCCGGTGACAACCGCCGCGCCCGCGACTGCCGCGGCCATGGCGCCGACCGAAGCGCCTCCGCCAGCACCCACGGCTGCGCCCCAGACTCCGCAAGCGGCCGAGACGTCCGCACCGACGGCAGCTCCGACCGCCACGGCCGAAGCAGCTCCGCGGGCCGCGACCGCCGAGGCGGCACGTCCCACGCTGAAGGCAGGCGTGGTCTGGCTTGACAGCCCGCTGGACCCGGTGCAGGGCGGTTGGGTTGCCA
>JAJDTQ010000013.1 GCA_022827045.1 Candidatus Binatia bacterium | reverse complement strand
CGTGGTCCCGAAGGCACGCGCCCCGGCGTTCTGGAACGTCATGATCAACCTGTCACAACGCTCGCCTTCGCCCGCAGCGGGATGCGCCTGGCCTCGGCAGGACGGGATGGCGCCGTAGTGGTGTGGTCGCTTCAGAGGGATGGAAAAGGCCGTCCTGTCGGGACCGCTGTCTTGGCGGACATAGGGGCGGGACTTTACTGGCGGCCGGACGGGCGCGCGCTGGCCGCACTCGACGCCCGGGGTGGCGTGACGGTTTGGCGGACAGGATGAGCAGAGTTCGCCTACGGCGCTGACTAGCTAGGACGCCGCAGGGCTCTTGGCCACGGCGTCCGGAGGGCGTATGTAGTAGGGGCTCAGCGGCTCGGCCGCGATCGCCGGGGCGGTGCGGTACTTCTCTTCGGCGATGCTCGCGACGGCAACGGCAGTGCACGGGAACTCCGCTCCCGCGGTCACCCGGGCGTCGCTGCCGGCGCACCGCTCGATCACCTCCGCGTAGGCCTGCGCGCCCGGGCCGACGAAGAGGCACGGGCCTTTGCCCCGCGCGACCACCCGCCGGACCATGGACTCCGGCGACTCCAGGCAATCCTCGATCAGGCACTCGAACGCCGTCGCCGTGCGGCGGTAGAGGGCGCCGTACACCTCGCCCTTGCGCGCGTCCAGCATCGGACATATGAGAGCCGTGCCCTCCGCTCCGGGCACCCGGTACGCCGCGGCTTCCAGGGTGCGCACCCCGACCACCGGCGTATCCGAACCGTAGACCAGGCCCTTGGCCGTGCTGATGCCGATCCTCAATCCGGTGAACGAACCGGGTCCGACGGCGACCCCCACCAGGGACAGGCTCGAAAAGTCGGTGCCGGCTCGTTGGAGCACCTCCTCGATGAGCGGGATCAACCCCTCGGCGTGGTTCGACCGGCCGGGCCGGCGGTCCCCCGCCTGCATCGATTCCCGTACGCATTCGGCCGCGAGCCGGCCGCGGTCCACGACCGCGACGCTCAGCAATGCCGTCGACGTGTCGAGTCCGAGTACCTTCATCAGCTTCCGAAGATCCGCGCAAGGTCGTTGTAGAACGCGTAGACCATGACGAAGAGCAGCACCACCAGGCCCATCTGCTGCGCCCGCTCCCGCTGACGGACGTCGAGGGGCTTCCCGCGCACGGCTTCGATCAGGAAGAACAGCAGGTGTCCGCCGTCCAGCATCGGTATCGGCAGCAGGTTCAGGACGCCGAGGTTGATGCTCAGCAACGCCAACAGGAACAGGTAGTCCGCCAGCCCTCGCCGGGCCTGCTGTCCCGCCAACTGGGCGATCATCAGGGGGCCGCCGAGATTCGCCGTATCGACCCTTCCGACCACCATCTTGACCAGGACCTCCACCGTCAGGAGCGAAAGCTCCACCGTCCGGGTCACCGCCAGCCAGCCCGCCGTCAGCGGATTGCCCCTCTCCACATCCACGGTTCCGGCGCTCTGAATGCCGATCAGCCAGGTCTCCTCGGACTCGCCCAGAAGAGTCTGCGTCTCTCCCCTGACGGGGCGCAGCGCGACCGCGAATTCCCGGTCGCCACGGACCACGCCCAGGTCCAGCGGGCGGCCCTGGCTGGCCCTGACCTCGCGAGCCAGCTCGTCCCAGGAACGGATGGGACGGTCGCCCACCACGACCACCCGGTCGCCGGCCTCGAGGCCGGCGCCGGCTGCCGGTGAGCCGGGCTTGACGCCGCCGATCTCGGCGGTGCGGTAGGGAATGCCGAAAATCAGGAAAACGCAGAGGAACACCGCCATGGCAAGCAGGAAATTCGCACCCGGCCCGGCAGCCACGATGGCCGTACGGGCGCCCAGGCCCCGATGCGCGAAGGACCGCTCCCGATCCTCGGAGTCGACCTCCTCGCCGGGATCCTCGCCCACCATCTTGACGTATCCTCCCAGCGGAATGGCGCTCACGCAGTATTCCGTTTCGCCGTGCCGCCGGATCCATACCTTCGGGCCGAAACCGATGGAAAAGGTCAAGACCCCCACGCCTGCCTTCTTGGCCACGAGGAAGTGGCCCAGCTCGTGAAGGAACACCAGCACGCCGAAGGCGACCACGGCGGCGACGATCATGTAGACGACGTCGATCACCTTGCCGATCCGTTTTGCTGAACGAGTTCCCGGGCGAACCCCCGGGCCCATCGATCGGCCTCGAGGACCTGCGTCAGGCTTCTCGGCTTGACGGGCACATGGGCGTCGATGGTCTTGCGGCTGATCTCATGGATCTGGCGAAAGCCGACCCGGCCATCCAGGAAGGCGGCCACCGCCACCTCGTTGGCGGCATTCAGAACAGGCGGAACCGTGCCGCCCTTGGCCAGCGCTCCGTAGGCGATGTCCAGCGCCGGATAGCGCCGGCTCTCCACTTTCAGGAAGGTCAGCTCCCCCTCCCTGGGCAGGTTCAGCGGCGCCAGCCCGGAATCGAGCCGCTCGGGATAGGAAAGCGCGTAGGCGATGGGAATGCGCATGTCCGGTATGCCGAGCTGCGCCATGACCGCGCCGTCACGGTAACGCACCATGGAGTGGACGATGCTCTGGGGGTGGATCATCACCTCCACGCTCTCGGCGGACACGCCGAACAACCAACGGGCCTCGATCACCTCCAATCCCTTGTTCATCATGGTGGCGGAATCGATGGTGATCTTCGGACCCATCTTCCAGGTGGGATGTTGCAGGGCCTGGCCGATGGTGACGCGGCGCAGCTCCCGTAGCGGCGTCCGCAGGAACGGCCCTCCGGAGGCGGTCAGGATGATCCTGTCGACATCCGTACGCCGGTTCCCCTCAAGGCATTGGAACACCGCGCTGTGCTCGCTGTCCACCGGCAGGAGCCGCACCCGCCGCTTCCTGGCCTCCCGCACGAAGAGCTCGCCGGACATGACCAGGGCCTCCTTGTTGGCGAGCCCCACGTCCTTGCCCGCCTGCACCGCGGCGAAAGTCGGCACGAGTCCCGCGCCGCCGACGATGGCGGCCAGCACGAAGTCCGCCGTGGGCTCGGTGGCCGTGGCCACCGCTCCTTCCTCCCCGTGGACGATTTCCACTCTGCGGCGCCCAATGAGCTTGCGCAGGGCGTCGACGTCTTCACGGTCCTTGACGCTGACGATGCGCGGAGCGAACTCCGTGACCTGGCGCGCCAGCAGTTCCAGGTTGCGCCCGGCCACCAGCCCGCTGACCTTGAACCGCCGCCTGAAAGTCCGGATCACGTCCAGGGCATTGACCCCGATGGTTCCGGTGGACCCGAGAATGACGATGGATTTCATGATGACAAGAACCGCAGGCAGTAGGTGCTGAGGACTCCCGGAAAGATGAGGCTGTCCAGCCGGTCCATCAGGCCGCCGTGGCCGGGAAGGATACCGCCCGAGTCCTTGGCCGCGAAGCCCCGCTTGAGCAGCGATTCGAAAAGGTCGCCCACCTGAGCAATGACGACGACGGCGAGCGAAAACACCAACACCGCACCCGACGGCAAGCCCAGCAGCCACCAGCCCGACAGCCACCCGGCCGCCACGCCCGCCACGGTGGCGGCCACGGACCCTTCGACAGTCTTTCCCGGGCTGACTGAAGGATACAACTTTCTTCGGCCCAGGGCCACACCGGCGAAGTAGCCGGCGCTGTCGGCCGAGAAGACGACGAACAGCACCCAGAGCACCCACTCGTACCCGCCACGGTAGAGCAGCGCGAAATGCGGGAACAGGTAGCCCAGGTAGACGGCGCCGGCCAGTGCCAGACCGAGCCGGCGGTAGCGTTCCTCGACCGCGCCGCCGGTAAAGACGAACACCGTGAACAGGCCCGCCACGACCAGCGGGAGATAACCCGACAGTCCAGGCACCACCACGGTCAGGGACAGCAGCATGCCGGCCGCGATCCCCGTCGCGCGCACTGCGCCATGGTCCGAAAAGGCCATGCGGAAGTATTCATGGAGCGCGACGAGGGTAAGGACCTCGATGAACGCCGAGAAAAGCCAGACGCTGTCCACGACGATGATCCCGACGACGATGGGGATTCCGGCCAGCGCGGTCAGTACCCGGGTGCGCATCTCAACCCTGCAACAGTTGCTCGTCCGTCTTGCCGAACCGGCGTTTCCGGCGCTGGAATTCCAGCAGCGCCTTGACGTACTGCTGCTCGGAGAAGTCGGGCCAGAGGGTGGGCGTGATGTACAGCTCGGTGTAGGGTATCTGCCAAAGGAAGAAGTTGCTGATGCGCATCTCCCCGCTGGTGCGGATCAAGAGGTCGGGATCCGGAATGGGTCCGGTCTCCGTGTTGGCGGCAATCATGGACTCGTCGATGTCCGCGAGCTCGCACTGCCCGGCCTTCACCTTCCGGGCGATGTCCCGGACGGTCTTGACGATGTCGCCGCGGCCGCTGTAGCTGAGGGCGAGAATCACCGTAAGGGCGGTATTGTTGCGGGTAAGGCTGATGTTGCGGTCAAGGACCCGGCGCACGGAAACGGGCAGGCGTTTGCGGTCGCCGATGGCCACGAGGCGGACCCCTTCGCGCATCATGCGCTCCTGTTCGACCTCCAGGTAGTTCTCCAGGAGGCCCATCAGCCCCTCGACCTCGTCGTGCGGCCGGTTCCAGTTCTCGGATGAAAATGCGTAGAGCGACAGGTAGCGAATGCCGAGGTTGCGGCTCAACTCCACCGTGGTCCTGACCGACGCCGTTCCTTCGCGGTGACCCTCGATGCGGCTCTTGCCCCGGAGCCTGGCCCAGCGTCCATTGCCGTCCATGATGATCGCGACATGGGTGGGCAATCGGTTTTTTTCTAGCCCGTAGAGCTCCATTCCGGAAAGATTGAAAGGAAGGCCACTAAACCTCCATGATCTCCTCTTCCTTGGCCTTGAGGAAACCGTCCACCCTGCCAACGAACTCCGCGGTAATCTTCTGGACGCGATCCTGGCCCTGCTTCACCTCGTCCTCGGTGATCTCCTTGTCCTTCTGCATCTCCTTCAACCCGTCGATGGCGGCGCGCCGGTGGTTTCGCACGGAGACACGGAAGTCTTCCGCGGTCTTGCGTACCTGTTTCACGAGCTCCTTGCGACGCTCGCCGCTGAGCTCCGGTATCGGCACCCGGATCAGTTTGCCGTCATTGGACGGGGTGAGCCCAAGGTCGGCCTTCAGGATCGATTTCTCGATGTTGGCGATGGCGCTTGGATCGTATGCCTGAATCGTCACCAGCCGGGGCTCGGGGACCGCGATGGTGGCGATCTGGTTCAGCGGTGTCTGTGTGCCGTAGTATTCGACCGTCACCCCTTCGAACAGGGCGGCCGAAGCCCGGCCGGTGCGCACGCGTCCCAACTCTCGGCGCATGGCCGCCAGGGTCCTCTCCAACTCTTCCTCGAAATCGCTGTAGAAGGCGTCGTCCATCTTACACCTATGGGGCCTGTCCGAGTAACCAAATTCAACCCCTCTCCCTATGGGAGAGGTGGCCGAAGGCCGGGTGAGGGCCCAGGGGCTTGCGGGCGGGGCGTGTCATCGGTCGCCGACGCCCACCAGGGTGCCGATGGGCTGACCGCTCACCACCTTGCGGATGTTGCCCCGCTCCATGACGTTGAAGACGATGATGGGAAGCTTGTTGTCCATGCACAGCGAGATGGCGGTGGCGTCCATCACCTTGAGCTCCTTGCTCAGCACCTCCATATGGGTCAGCTCCCGGAAGAGCTTCGCGCCGTGATTCTTCAGCGGATCCGTGTCGTAGACGCCGCGAACCTTGGTGGCCTTCAGAATCACCTCGGCACCCACCTCCATGGCCCGCAGGCTCGCCGTCGTGTCCGTGGTAAAATAGGGATTGCCGGTTCCGCCCGCGAAGATGACGACGCGATGCTTCTCCAGATGCCGCACCGCGCGCCGGCGGATGTACAACTCCGCCACCTGGCGCATCTCGATGGCTGACATGACCCGGGTCGAGACGCCGATCTTTTCGAGTGCGTCCTGGAGGGCGATGCTGTTGATGACCGTGGCCAGCATGCCCATGTAGTCGGCGCTGGCCCGGTCGATGCCGTGGTCACTGGCCTCGGCGCCGCGCAGGATGTTGCCGCCGCCGATGACCAAAGCAATCTCACAGCCGAGTTCGTGGACCTCGCGAATCTCCTCCACGAACCGCGTGACGGTGGCCGGATCGATGCCGTACTGGCGCTCCCCCGCGAGGACCTCCCCTGTGATTTTCAGAATGACTCGCTTGTATCTCAGCTCGACGGCGGTCATTCGATGGGGTCCTACTCCTTCATCCCCTCGCCTACGGTATAGCGAACGAAACGCCTGACCCGGATGTTCTCGCCCAGACGGGCGATGGCGTCCTGTACCAGGTCCCCGACCCGGCGCGTAGGCTCCTTGATGTAAGCCTGCTCCATGAGACAGGCCTCCTCGTAGAAACGCTCCATCTTGC
This sequence comes from Candidatus Binatia bacterium, assembly GCA_022827045.1. The sequence continues at coordinate 7,478 of JAJDTQ010000013.1, read as the reverse complement.
CGTCGACGATCTTGGCGAGCACGGGCTCGGGCTTTTTCAACTCTTCCGCCTGCTGCCGGTAGATCGCCTTCTCCCGCTCCAGCTCTTCCTCGTCGACTTCCTCGCGCCGGACGTAACGCGGGCTGGCAGCCGCGATCTGCATGGAAAGGTCCTTCACCAGAGCCTGGAATTCTTCGGTGCGAGCCACGAAGTCGGTCTCGCAGTTCACCTCCAGGAGGACGCCGATCTTGTTGCCGCCGTGGATGTAGGCGCCGACCAAGCCCTCGCTGGCCTCACGCTCGGACTTGCGCGCCGCCAGCGCCAGCCCCTTCGCCCTCAGGTGATCCACGGACTTCTCGAAGTCGCCCTCGCACTCAACCAAGGCCTTCTTGCAGTCCATGAACCCCGCGCCCGTTTTGTCCCGCAACTGTTTGACTAGACTCGCATCGATAGCCATGCCCGCTCAACTCCCCGCCACGGTCGGCACGTCCGTGGATTTCTCTCCTTCGGAATCTTCCTCACCGGACTCCGGCGCCTTGGTCTCTTCCGATGCCGCCGACGCCGGCACAGCCGGTGCCGCTGCTGCCTCCGGTACCGCCGCGGCTTCCCCTGCCGTTGACGGCGCCGCCTCCGGTGCGGCGGCTTGCTCCGCTACCGGTTCCGGCGCTACCGCCGGTGCCGCTACGGGTTCCGGCTCGGCTGCTGCTTCCGCAGGTTCCGGCGCTACCGTCTCCGAACCCTCCCCGGCCGGCCCCTCTTCCGAAGCGGCCTCGGCCTGCGCGGCTTCCGCCTCCATCTTCGCCTGGTCGCACAACGCCTTGCCTTCGTTGACGGCTTCGGCCATGAGGCTGCAGAAAAGCCGGATGGCGCGAATCGCATCGTCATTGCCGGGGATCTTGTGGTCCACCAGGTCCGGATCGCAATCCGTGTCGATGATGGCGATCACCTTGATGCCGAGCTTCCGCGCCTCGCGCACCGCGATGGCTTCCTGCCCGGGGTCGATGATGAATACGGCGTCCGGCAGCTTCTTGATGTCCTTGATTCCTCCGAGGGCGCGCTCAAGCTTGGCCCGCTCCCGGCTGTGGGAGAGCATTTCCTTCTTGGTCAGCGCCTCGACGATCTTGGGATCGTTGGCCATCTCCTCGAGCTTCTTGAGCCGGTCGATGCTCTGGCGCACGGTCTGAAAGTTGGTCAGCGTGCCTCCCAGCCAGCGATGATGGACATAGGACATGCCGCAGCGTTCCGCCTCTTCGCGGACCGAGTCCTGCGCCTGTTTCTTGGTCCCCACGAACAGAACGTGGCCCCCGCCCGTGATCAGGTCCCGAACATGGGCGCAGACATCCTTTACCATCCTCACGGTCTGCTGCAGGTCGATGATGTGAATCCCGTTGCGCGCCCCGAAAATATAGGGCTTCATCTTGGGATTCCAGCGACTGGTCTGGTGTCCGAAGTGGACCCCGGCTTCCAGAAGCTGCTTCATGGATACGTCCGTCATAACGTCAGAACCTCGAATTTTACGTAGCTCGCCATCCTCTTGTCCTGTCTTTCAAACTTAGTGTCGCGACAATGGGGATCTTGCTCGTTGTGCGCTACCGGGAATGGAAGAAAGCAACGATGGGCTATTAGCAAAATTGCCACCGCCACGCAAGGGAACTCCGGGAGAACCCCGAGACGACCGGTGTCCTGTCCCACAATCACGTGGGACAGCACACTAGGTGTTCATGGACTCCAGGAATTCCTTGTTGTTCTTGGTGCCGTGGAGTTTGTCGAGAAGGAACTCCATGGCCTCGACGACGCTGAGCTGCGACAGCACCTTGCGGAGGATCCAGATGCGGTTGAGGTCCTCCTTGGGGATCAGCAGCTCTTCCTTGCGCGTGCCGGACTTGTTGATGTCCACGGCGGGGAACACTCGCTTGTCCATCAGCCGTCGGTCCAGGTTGATCTCCATGTTGCCGGTTCCCTTGAACTCCTCGAAGATCACCTCGTCCATGCGGCTCCCGGTATCGATCAGGGCCGTGGCGATGATCGTGAGGCTGCCGCCGTCCTCGATGTTCCGCGCCGCGCCGAAGAACTTCTTGGGCTTGTGCAGCGCGTTGGAATCGACACCGCCGGAGAGGATCTTGCCGCTGGGCGGCACCACCGTGTTATAGGCCCGGGCCAGCCGGGTAATGCTGTCGAGCAGGATGATGACGTCCTTGCCGTGCTCCACCAGGCGTTTGGCCTTTTCGATCACCATCTCGGCCACCTGGACGTGGCGTGTCGCCGGCTCGTCGAAGGTGGAGCTGACCACCTCGCCGATCACCGAACGCTGCATGTCGGTGACCTCTTCCGGCCGCTCGTCGATGAGCAAGACGATGAGGACCGCATCCGGGTGATTATGGGCAATGGCCTTGGCGATGTTCTGCAACATCATGGTCTTGCCGGTCCGCGGCGCCGCCACCACCAGGCCTCGCTGCCCCATGCCGATGGGCGTCAGCAAGTCGATGAAGCGTGTCGTATACTCGTCCGCCTGGTGCTCCAGCGTGATGCGCTTGTCCGGATAGAGCGGGGTCAGATTGTCGAAGAGGATCTTGTCCCGGACCTTGTCCGGGTCGCCGTTGTTGATGGTCTCCACCTTGAGGAGGGCGAAATACCGCTCGCCGTCCTTGGGAGGCCGGATCTGGCCGGAGATGATGTCACCCGTACGCAGGCCGAAGCGCCTGATCTGGCTGGGAGAAACGTAGATGTCATCCGGACCCGGGAGGTAGTTGTAATCGGGCGCCCTCAGAAAGCCGAAACCGTCGGGCAGGGTTTCCAGCACGCCCTCGCCATAAACATAGCCGTTCTTCTCGGTCTGCGCCTGCAGGATGGCGAATATCAGATCCTGCCGCCGCATGTTCGCCGCGCTCTCGATGCTGAAACCCTTGCCGATGTTGGCCAGCTCGGCGATCTTCTTGGCCTTGAGCGAGCTCAGGTTCAAGCCGTTCTGATGCACGGGCTCGGCCGTCGGAGCGGCGCGGCCCCTGCGATGGTTTGGAGCCGTTTCGCTCTTGGTCTCGCCTTCTGCTGCGGAGCGCGTTCGTACATTAGCCATAAAACTTCCTTTCAATCACGCTGTCGGCGGCCTGCCGAAATTGGACAGGTAGCGACTGCAAAGCAGGAACCCGGATCGATTGGTAGCAATGATTGATAAAAACGGATTGGATCAGAAACGACTGGGTTATGGCACCTGGCCAGCAGCCTAGATACTAGGTGATGCCGGCAACTTTGTCAAGCACGCCTCGGCCGGGTTCTCGGACACGTCACGGCCCAACACCCGGCGGGCATGGACGACATCCTCCTCGATCTGTCGCACGAGCCCTTCCACCGACGGAAACTTCCGTTCCTCCCGAAGCCGTTCCACGAAGGATACCTGCAGCCGGCGGCCGTACAGGTCCTCGTCGAAGTCCAGTATGTAGGTCTCGATGGTTCTCGGACCCGAACCGAAAGTGGGGTTCACTCCGACGCTGGTGACGCTGTGCAACCGGCGCCCACCGGTCTCAACCCACGTGGCATAGATTCCGTTGGCCGGCACCACCTCGGTCCTGCTGTGTACGTTGGCCGTGGGGAAGCCGAGCTCCCGGCCACGTTGATACCCCTTGACGACAGACCCCGAAACGAAATGGCAACGTCCGAGCTGCCGACGTGCCATATCCACCCTGCCCTCTTCCAGCAACGCGCGGATCCGGCTGCTGCTGACGGCGTGATCCGAATCCGCCACGACCTCGATGACCTCGACATCGATCCCCGCGGCCGGGCCCCAGGCCATGAGATCCTTGACCGTGCCGGCCCTGTTCTTGCCGAACCGGAAGTCTCCTCCCACCCACAGCCGCTCCACGCCGAGGCGGACCAGATACCGTTCCACGAAGTCGCGCGGCGACAACGCGGAAAAGCTCGGCGTGAATCGCTGAATCACGACCCAGTCCACGCCGGCGCGCCCCAGGAGCGCCAGCTTGTCCTTGCGCGCCAGGATCAACCGCGGCGCGAATTTCGGCGCGAGGATCTTCGCCGGATGGGGTTCGAACGTCAGGACCACGGCGGGTCCTCCACGGGACCGCGCATCTTCGATCACGCGGCGCAGCAGGTCCTGGTGCCCCAGATGCACGCCGTCGAAGTTTCCGATGGTCATGACGGAACGAACGAGGGGGTGCTTGAAGTGCCGCAGAATCCGCATCTTGTTCTTGGAAGCTGCCCGTGCGGGCTTGACAGGAGCGGGGCAAGAACCCGTCCTTCACTCTCGCGCAGGAATTCACGTGGTCGGGATCAGGTATCCAGGGATCGAATCTTGTCTCGCGCCTTTTCGGCTTCCTTGGATTGAGGGAACCGATTGATGACTTCCTGGAGAAAGAGCCGTGCATCGACACGATTTCCCAGCTCGGCAAACGAGTAGCCTATCTTGAGCCATGCCGCGGGGACCTTGTCGCTCGTGGGATAGTCCTTGCGTACCAGGTCGAATTCCACGATGGCCTGGTCGAAGTTCTGGAGAGCATAATAACTTTCACCGATCCAGTACTGCGCATTGTCCGCAAGATTGCTGTCCGGATGCTTCTCGAGGAACTTCTTGAACTGTTCGATGGCGCCGCCATAGTCGATGGCGCCGCGATCATCCTTCTTTCGCAACCACTTCCACGCGTCCTCGTAGTCACGCTGCGCTGTCGCCGCCGCGTCTTGGGCCGCTGTCGGTTTGGCCACCGCCGTCTGGGTGGCGGCCGTCGCCGGTTCCTTGGCCGCGGTATCCGCGGGCGCCTCTCCGGTCTTTAAAACGGCGTCCCGCAGCAGCCTCAGCTCATCCTCCCGCACCTTGAGCAATTCCCGCTGGCTCTTCACCTCCGTTTCGAGCGCCGCCAGCCTGCCCTGAAGCTCCCGCATGTTTCCCGCGCCAACTCCCGGACCCGTTCCGCTCCTGATCTCCTCCACGGCTCCCTCGGCCGCGTTCAAACGGCTCCGCATGGCGTCGACCTCGGCGCGGGTATCCGCCAACTGCTTGCGGGTCTTGTCGAGCTCGTCCTTCAAGCCGTTCAGTACGGCCCACTCGCGCTCCGTCAACGGCGCCCGATCGTAGGGCGCGGGCGCGGCGCGATATTCCACGGTGCAGCCCCAAGCTGAAACCAGCATGACGACGGCCGAGACGGCCCAGGCAATGATTCGCATCGACATTAGCCCTCCCGCGAACGGGGAACCGGCGGGCGAATACGGCTACAGCCAGTACGGTACAGGCCACTGTTAGCCTGTCCGAGCGAGCGAAACTCTCTACGAGGACGGCTTTTGAGTCCGAACGACGAAATGCGCACGCCGGTTCTTGCCCCAACACTCCTCCGAGCTCACTCCACAGACCGGGAGTTCCTCACCGTAACTGATGGTAGTAAGGCGATCTGGAGCATTTCCCAGCGTAACGAGATAGTCCTTGACCGCCTGAGCCCTTCGGGCACCCAAGGCAAGATTGTATTCGTTGGTGCCCCTGTTGTCCGCATGACCTTCGATCTCGATGGAGACGCCAGGGTTCTGCTTGATCCAGTCGGAGTTGCGTTGCAGCACGTCGCGGGCCGCATCCCCCAGCTCGGAGCGGTCAAAGTCGAAGAAAATGTCCGCCAGCGCACCCTCTTCCGGAAGCGTGCCCTCCTGATGGGCGGTGAGGCTGTCCGTGCCGATGGTCTTGATTTCGCCCTGCTGGCCGGCGTCCTGCGACAGGGTGCCCTCCGTGATGTTGCCCTGGGCGGGATTGCCCGCCGTGGCCGACGGGTCCGTCGCCTGCTCACCCGGCTCGGGCGGTGCCACGCACGAAACGAGTAACACGAGAGACAGGGAACAAGACAGCAGGACAAGCGCTTTTGTCATCATCCGTTTACTTTCTTGCCTTCCCCCAAGGCTGGGTTGGAACGACTCGACAAGGATAGGTCAAAGGAACAAGGATATGCCCGAATCGGGCTCACGGTAGCCGAGGAGACCACGATGGATGTGTATCATCTGCCGTGGAGCCTGTCAAACGTCGTTGACTCTCGCCATCCCGGCGCATCGTGTAGATCCGACGGGAACCGGTGCGGTCCGAGGTAAAGGCGATGAACCGGCCATCCGGCGACCACGACGGATCTTCGTCGTTATGGCGGTTGGCGGTGATCATGCGGTGCTCGCTGCCGTCCGCGCGAATCGTGAATATGTTCATGACGCCGTTCGCTCTTCCCGTGAAGGCGATCAACTCCCCGGTGGGCGACCAATCGGGCGACTGGTTGTAGTTGCCCTTGAACGTCAGCCGCCGGATCTTCCCGGTGGCGAGTTCCACGACGTAGATCTGCGGGGACCCATGGCGGTCGGACACGAAGGCTACCCTTCGTCCGTCCGGCGACCAGGTGGGAGAGATATCGATGTTGGCGTTTCTCGTAAGCCGCTCCACGATGTGGCCATCGCGGTTCAACAGGTAGAGATCCTGATTGCCCTGCCGCTCCAGCGGCGTAGCCAGATACCGTCCGTCCGGCGACCACCGGCCGCGCAGGCTCAAGCCGTTGCCGGTGGAGATGGGAGTCTCCCGGTTGGTGGTAAGGTCGAATCCGAGCACCTGCGGCTTGCCTGTCTTGAAGGAGAGAAAGACGAGTCCCTTGCCGTCCGGGGTCCAGGACGGGAACAGATTGATGGTGCGGTTGTTGGTGACCTTCTTCTTGTCGGTCCCGTCCAGATGCGAGACGTATATCTCCTTGAACCGGTCCCTGCCGGTGGACACATAGGCGATCCTGGTATCGAACGGACCGCGGACGCCGGTGAGCTTCAGAATGATCTCATCGACGAATCTATGAGCCATGCGCCGCACGTCACGGATGTTGCCCGAATACGTCCTTCCCAGGAGCGCCTCCTGGCGGAATACGTCATACAACCAGAACTGGAATTTGACCTGGTCGCCATCGATCCTGAAGCCGCCCTTGACGAGCCCTTCGGCTCCTATGGTCGCCCAGTCCCGAAAATCGAAGTCACCGAGCAGTATACCGGTTCGCTGGGGATGCTCGATGTAGGCGGATCGGTCGATGATGCTGAACCAGCCGGACCGGTCCATGTCGTCCGCGATCACGTCGGCGATGCGCTCGGAAAGGCGCTCGACGTCGTTGGGGATTCCAAGGTTCTTGAGCGGGGAAACCGCCATGCGGTAACGCTCGGCACCCGGACCGACGATCACACCTCTGATCTGCGCCTGAACCGTCGCCGGTAACAGCCAGCACAGCATCAATCCGGTGACGATCCATGCGGTCCCTCGACGCCGGCCCTTGCCGGAATCCGGTCCGCCTGTACGCTGCTGCGGTGGCGGTATGTTCCATCCTCCCATGGTCCAAGAATCCCCTTCGCTCACGTCGAGTACCCCGTGGCTATGCGCCGCTAATGTCCCGTCCGACTAGTGTCCTGTCTGGTCAATTCGCACCATAATCTGCTTGTCTTTTTCGCCGTCGGCTGCGTTGCTCTTCCTCGCGTGGTGCCCGCCACTGCTCGTCATCGCGCCTTGC
>JAJDTQ010000130.1 GCA_022827045.1 Candidatus Binatia bacterium | reverse complement strand
ATCTTCTACAAGAGCGACGGGGTCTTCGGGATCATGGCCAACGTGCTGGCCACCTACGTGATCCTGTTCGTCATCTTCGGGGCCTTCCTTGAAGCGAGCGGAGCACAGCGCTTCTTCGTGGACTTCCCGCTTGCGGCGGTGGGCCACCGGATCGGCGGCCCGGCCAAGGTGGCGGTAATCGCCAGCGGCCTGTTCGGGTCCATCTCCGGCAGCGCCATCGCCAACACCGTGTCCACCGGCAACTTCACCATCCCCATGATGAAGAAGGCGGGCTTCAAGCCCCACGTCGCCGGCGCCATCGAGCCCGCGGCCTCCATCGGCGGCATGTTCATGCCCCCGATCATGGGCGCCGGAGGCTTCATCATGTCGGAGCTCACCGGCATCCCCTATTCCACCATCATGCTGGTGGCCGTCTTCCCGGCCCTGATGTACTTCTTCAGCGTCTACGTCATGGTCCACTACGAGGCCAGGCAGCACGGCATCCGCGGTGAAAAGGCCGAGACGGGCGCGGGAGAGATCTTCAAGCGAGGCTGGTACTATATTCTGCCCCTCGCGGTCATCACGGTGCTGATGCTGGTAGGGTACTCGCCCGCCTATTCCGCCATACTGGGCATGGTGACCTGCATCGCCGTGAGCTGGCTGCGCGAGGACACCAGGATCGGTCCGCGGCGCTTTCTGGAAGCGGCCCGCGCGGGGGCCGAGAACAGCCTCAAGATCGGCGCCACCCTGGGCGTCATCGGCATCATCATCGGCGTGCTGACCTATAGCGGCCTGGTGCTCACGTTCGCCGACATCGTGATCGCCCTGGCCGACGGCAGGCTGTGGTTGACCATCCTGCTGATCGCCCTGGCGTCCCTGGTCCTGGGCATGGGCGTTCCCGTGACCGCCGCCTACCTGATCACCGCCGTCGTCGCCGTGCCGCCGCTCACGGAGCTGGGCGTCAACCCCATCGCGGCGCACATGATCGTCTACTGGCTGTCGCAGGACTCGAACATCACCCCGCCGGTGTGCATCGCCGCGTTCACCGGCGCCACCATTGCCCAGGCGGACATGTGGAAGACCGCCTTCAGCGCCTTCAAGTTCGCCAAGTTCCTCTATCTCGCGCCCTTCATCTTCGGCTACGTGCCGGCCTTCTCCCTCGACGGAGGCGCTTCCGACATCGTCATCGCCTTCGTGCTGATCATCGTCGGGACCTGGGGGTATTCCTGGCTGCTGAGCGGTATCTGGCTCGATTGGTTCACCGGCGGAACGGCGAGAGCCTGACTCCCCCGCGATCAATGTCTTCGCGAAGCTGGGACAGCCACTAAAAGTTGACAACGGTCGGCCGAAGTACGAGACTGGCCGCGTGAGTTTTCGCTACAAGCCGGGGGACCCGGTACGGGTTCTGGACACGTTGACGCTGGGACACCACATCCGCTCGCCCCAGTATCTCAGGGGCAAGGACGGCGTGGTGGCGGACATCCGCGGCAGCTTCAAGGACCCGGAGCTGCTTTCCTTCGGCAAGGACGGCCTGCCGATGGCCAACCTGTACTCCATCGAGTTCGAACTGGCCCACGTATGGGACGACCGGCCCGCGCCCAAGGGCGTCAACAAGATCTACGCGGACATCTTCGAGCAGTGGCTCGAGCCACGTTGAGACGCTGCGGAGGAGAAGATCATGGCCAAGGAGAAGCAGGAAAAGCATCCGGAGCCGGCAGCCAGCGAAGAGCCGGGCTATTTCGAGCGGCGCGCCCGCGCCACCGCGGATCTCCTGGTGGAAAGGGGTGTCCTGACCGCCGATGAGGCGAGGCAGGTCAAGCGCGGCCACGGACACGACCATAGCCACGACGACGTGTTCGAGCAGCTCCACGCCAACAACCCCATCGACACCACGGAGCACGAGTACACGCTGTTCGAGAAGCAGATGCTGGCCATGGGCAACCTCCTGCGCGAGAAGGGCATCATCAGCACCGACGAGGTGCGGCGCAAGATCGACGAGAACGAGGGGGTGTCCACGCACCAGGGCTCCCGTGTCGTGGCCCGGGCGTGGTTGGACCCCGAGTACAAAAAGCGCCTGTTCGACGACGGCATCGCGGCGGCCGAGGAACTCGGCGTCGATATGTCCACGGCCAACCAACTCATCGCGGTGGAGAACACCGACTCGGTGCACCACGTGGTGGTGTGCACTCTGTGCTCGTGCTACCCGCGGCAGCTTCTGGGCCAACCGCCGGACTGGTACAAGAGCACCAACTACCGCACCCGCGTGGTGGTGGATCCCCGGCGGGTGCTGAAGGAAATGGGACTGGAACTGCCCGAGGGCACGGAGGTTCGCGTGGTAGACAGCACCGCCGAGACCCGCTACCTGGTGGTGCCCCGGCGCCCGGAGGGGACCGAGGGATGGAGCGAGGAGCAACTGGCCGGGTTGGTAACCCGCAACAGCATGGTAGGATGCTCCAACGCCCTCACCCCGCTGCAGAAAGAGATGATGGCCGATTGAACGGTGTAGGGCGGGTTTCAACCCCGCCCGTACTCACCGAACGATTCAACCGCAAGTATCATTTTCAGGAGGCTGGCATGAGTGTATTACGGAGTCTCAAGGAGCGCTGCGATCCTTCCCTGGCGGGGCTCATCGTGGTGGACGTGCAGAATGATTTCTGCAGCCCCGAGGGGGCGTGCGCTAGGCGCGGCATGGACATCAAACCGGGTCTGGAGATAATGCCCAACCTGTACAAGCTCATCGACGAGGCGCGCGAGGTGAGCCTGCCGATCATCTATATCCAGACCGTCCACAGCGAGTGGACCGACACCGAGCCCTGGATCTACCGCAAGCCCGAGGGGGCCGACAAGGAGACCTGCCGCGAAGGCTCCTGGGGCGTCGACTTCTTCGACGGCATCGAGCCCCGGGCGGACGAGCGGGTGGTGATCAAGCACCGCTACAGCGCCTTCATCAACACCGACCTCGACACCATCCTCAAGGCCAAGGGCATCGAGAGCGTGCTGCTGACCGGCGTGGCCACCAACGTGTGCGTGGAAAGCACCATGCGCGACGCCTTCATGCTCGACTACTACGTCACCATGGTGGACGACTGCATGGCCGGTCCCGACCCGGTGCTCCACGAAGGCACGCTGGAGAACACCCGCCGGCAGTTCGGCCTGGTGGCGTCCCACCGGGAAGTCATCGATACGTGGGATGGAGTGGAGCGAAAGAAGGTCGCTCCGGGGTTCTGACCGTTCAGAGGCCGCGTAGGGGCGACCCGCGGTCGCCCACGCAAGCATTCTGCAGCCCGCTGGGGGCGACCGGCCGGCCGCCCCTACAATTTTATATCCAACTCTTCCAGCAGCGCTGCCGCGTCCGACCTGAAGCCCTCGTCGATGTCCTGATAAAGGCTCCTGCCCTTGGTGTCCGCGTCGACGATGAGCGGGCCCAGTCCGTCCACCTCCACGATCCACATGGCCTCGGGGCGGCCCAGCTCGGGCCAGGCGCAGTCGATGACCTTTACCACGCGCGAGGCGTACTCGTTGTAGTTGCCTGCGCATACCAGGTGCACGCAGCCGGCCTGTTTGCAGAACTCTTCCAGGCCTTCGAGCATGCCCTTGCCGATGATCAGCTTGAGGCCCAGCAGACCGGCGGCTTTCTCGATTTTCTCGCGTCCGGCGAGCCAGCTCGGCATGGGCACCATGGCGATCATCTCGGCGTGGTCCGGCCCTTCCTTCACCAGCGGACCGCTGTGGAACACGGTTTCGGCGCCGAGCTCCTTCAGGCGGTTGCGCACCCCCTCCCCTCCCTCGGGGTCGATCAGGCGGTCGTAGGTCAGCGACCTGCAGGTGAACAACCGCCCGCTGATGGTGACCGAATCGCCGGCGTCGAGGTCCCGCAGAGCTTCTTCGCTCACCGGGCTCGTCAGGTGAACCGTCTTCATGGCGTCTCCCGTTCCATCCAGCTCGACAGCGGCAGGCTCTCGACCCGGCCGTCGGCGTACATGCGGATCGTGGTGCGGCGCATGGCCGCGCACTGGAGATAGACCGCCACGGGCAGGGTCGCCATGTGGCAGTATGCCATCTCCAGGTGGACGTCGAAGGCCGAGGTGGAGCCGCCCATGCCCATGGGGCCGAGCTTGAGCCTCAGGATGTCGTCCATGAGCTGGTCTTCCAGCCGGGCCAGCTCGGGGTCGGGGTTGCGATCGCCCACCGGGCGCAGGATCGCCGCTTCCTTGGCCATGCGGGTGCAGGTCTCGAAGGTGCCGCCCAAGCCGACTCCGACGAGGTTCGGCGAGCAGGTGGCGCCGAGCCGCACCAGGTTGATGGTGGATTCCACCACGAACTTCCGCACGCCCTTCTCGCCGGCGGTGGGCGGCAGCACGGTGAACTTGCTGCCCACCAGCTCGGGGCCGCCGCCCACGGCCACGTTGGTGATCTCCAGGTAGTCGGCGTCCGGCACCACCCGCACCTTGATGTCCGGGCAGCCCGGCCCCTGGTTGGTGTTGGGGTTGTGGCGCGTCAGCGGATGCACCGCGTTGGGGCGTAGCGGTATGTCCGACGTGACATCGGCGCTGACTTCGCGCAGGGTGCGCTCCAGCGCCTGGTAGCCGCCCTCGATCTCGCCGATCACGGCCGTGCCAAGGCCGACGTAGTAGGTCAGCAGCCCGGTGTCGGCGCAGAACGGCATGTTCCGGGCCGAAGCCGTGGCTACCGCGTCCAGGTTGGCCTTGAGATGGGCCTTCCCCAGTTCGCTGGTCTCCTTGTCGTGCTGCTCCTGCAGGAACGACTTGAAGTCCTCGGGCAGGTCGTACTGGTTGCTCTTCCACAACGCGGTCACCGTGCGCGCGATCTCTTCCTGGCTCAGCATGGTTCGTACCTCTCAATCGGCGTCTCTAGTGCCACCCGCTCCTATAACACGAGCTCCGGACAGGCAACAGGCCCGCTGCCCGAGGCCCTTCCCTTCTTGACAATCCTCATGCCGTCTTGCATTGTGTGTGCCTTTAATCAACGGTGAAGTTCACCACCCAGGAAGGGAGCTTACAATGATACGGACACTCACTGCCGTGGTGACGGCAGGCATCGCCTTGGCGCTCATGTCGGGACCGGCGTGGAGCGTGGCGGATTTCTACGAGGGCAAGACCATCCGGTTCATCGTCGGCCATGCGCCCGGCGGCGGTTACGACACCTATACGCGGACCACCGCCCGCCACATCACCAAGCACTTCCCCGGGAAGCCCACCCCCGTGGTACAGAACCTCACGGGCGCGGGCGGGCTCATCGCCGGCAACTACATCTACAACAAGACCAAGCCCAACGGCCTGACGGTCGGCGTGTGGAACAACCAGTTCGTGGTGCATCAGGCCCTGGGCAGCAGGCGGGTCAAGTTCGACGCGCGGAAGTTCGGCTGGGTTGGCGCTCCCGTCACCGGGTGGCCGAGCTGCGCGGTTATGGGATTCACCGGCCTCAAGAGCTGGGACGACCTGGTGAAGTCGGGCAAGCCCCTCAAGGTGGGATCGGCCGGCGGGACCGGGACCACCTTGCCGACCATCCTGAACATGGCCACCGGCAAGGAGGTGTTCGAGATCATTCCCGGATACCGGGGCACCGCGCCGGTGCGGCTCGCCATGCAGGCGAGAGAGCTGGGAGGGGTCTGCATGTCGTTCGAGTCCATGCGGGTGACCGCCCGCTCGATGCTCGACGCCAAGGGCGACGACGAGCTCATTCCGATCCTGGTCCACGGCAATCCTCCGGATCCCGAAGTCCAGGGCATCCCGCGCGTATCCGACCTGGTCAAGGGCAAGGACAACGTGGCCATGCTCAACGCCTGG
>JAJDTQ010000234.1 GCA_022827045.1 Candidatus Binatia bacterium | reverse complement strand
GGTGGTGGCCATCGCCGGCAACACCTTCGGCAAGAACTCGGTGGGCAGCATCTACGGCCTGATCTTTCTGGCGCACCAACTGGGCGGCGCCGCCATGGCCCAGGGCAGCGGCATCGCGTACGACGTGTTCGGCGACTACGTGCCGTCTTTCCTCACCGGCGCGGTGCTGGCGGTGCTGGCCGCGGGCATGTCGATGGCCATCGCCAAGGACCCTCCGGTACGGCTGGCGCCGCCCCAGCCCGGACTGGCGGCCACGTAGGAAACGGTGATAGCGTCCTTCGACTTCGCTCGGCAGACCTCGCTACGCTCAGGACGGACGGACAACACTCACTCGGCAGACCTTGCTACGCTCAGGACGGACGGACAAACTTTCCAGAGGCCGTTCGTCCTGAGCGTAGCGGAGCGTCAGCGGAGCGAAGTCGAAGGGCGGGACCGGCTAAGACTGATGGAGAAACTCCATGCCTTGTGATCCCAACTACCTCTCCTTTTCCGACGCGGAGTACGAACGCCGCCATGCGGCGGTGCGGGCGCGCATGGACCGCATGGGCCTGGAGGCCGTGGTGTTCTACGGCAGCCGCACGTCGCCGGATATCCACTACCTGTGCAACTGGCTCACCACCACCGAGGCCTACTTCATCTACCCGCGCAAGGGGGAGCCCTCGCTCTTCGTGCAGTTGTCCAATCACCTGCCCAACGCCCAGCGCATGGCTATCATCGACGATGTGCGTTTCGGCGGCTCCAGTCCCACGGGCTCGGTGGACTCGGTGCCGCGGGTGCTGGAGAACCTGAAGGAGCGGGGCCTGGAAAAGGGGGTCGTGGGCCTTTGCGGCAGCGTTCCCTACCGGCACTATCTGCGGCTCGCCGAGGCGCTGCCGGGGGTCGAGTGGAAGGACTTCAGCGCCGAGATGCGCGACCAGCGCCAGGTCAAGAGCGCCGAGGAGATCGCGCGGCTGCGCCAGGCCGCGGCCATGAGCGACGACTCGGTGGCGGCCCTCACCGAGCATGCGCGGCCCGGCATTCCCGAGCACGAGCTGGCGCGGATCGTCGAGGACGTCTACCTGGGCAAGGGCGGTATCAACGGCATCCACTTCATGATCACCACCTCCATGCACGACCCCGGGGGCGGGGTGCCGCAGCAGCATCTGTCCAACCGCATCCTGCGGAAGGGCGACGTGCTGGTGACCGAGATCAGCACCAACTACGCCGGCTACACCGGCCAGGTGCTGCGCACCTTCACCATCGGCGAGGATCCCACCCCGGAGTACAGGCGCCTCCACGACGTGGCCATGGAGGCCTTCGAGCGCATCGCCGGCGTTATCAAGGCCGGTGCCGGAACCGAAGACGTGTTGAAGGCGGCGGACGTGGTCCACGAACGGGGCTTCACCGTCTACGACGACGTGGTGCACGGCGCCAGCCAGTTGCCACCGATCCTGCGGACGTCGAAGACCAGCCGCGGGGCGCCGCCCGACTTCCGTTTCGAGACGGACATGTGCCTGGTGATCCAGCCCAACGTGGTCACGGAAGACGGGTTGCGCGGAGTCCAGTTCGGCGAGATGATGCGGGTGACCGACGACGGTCTGGAGAAGATGCACGATTCCCCGCGGGAGCTGATCGTGTGCCGAAACGGGTGATCGCGGAGAAGGGTGTGCCCGACATGCGCAAGGCTCGATGCAACAGGGTATACGCCGCCGGATTGGCGTTCGTGCTGTGGGCGATCGTATGGATGCCTGTCGCCGGAGCTGCCGAGGATCCTGTGGCGCGTGGCAAATACCTCGCCCGCGCCGGACTGTGCATCGCCTGCCACACCGATTTCAAGAACAAGGGCGCCGAACTCGCCGGCGGCTACGCCATCAAGGTCCCCTTCGGAGTCATCTACAGCACCAACATCACGCCGGACCCCGAAACCGGCATCGGCGGGTGGAGCGACGAAGAGTTCCTCCGGGCCATGCGCCAGGGCATCGGCCGTCGCGGCCAGCACCTCTTCCCCGCCTTCCCCTACACCTCCTTCACCCGCATGACCGACGAGGATATCCTCGCCCTCAAGGCCTACCTGTCCACGGTCAAGCCCGTGCGCAGGGAGAACAGCGAGCCCGAGCTGACCGTGCCCTTCAACTGGCGCTTTCTCTTGGCGGGCTGGAAGTGGCGCTATTTCGAGGAAGGCTCGTGGACCCCCGATCCCGATAAGCCGGCGCAGTGGAACCGGGGCGCCTATCTCGTTCAGGCTGTGACGCACTGCGCCGAGTGCCACAGCCCGCGCGATTGGGCCGGCGGATTGCAGCGGGAGCTTCTGATGGCGGGTGCCGCCGACGGCCCCGAGGGCGAGACCGCGCCCAACATCACGGCGCACAACAAGACCGGCGTCGGCGACTGGTCGGTGGAGGACATGGCGGAGCTCCTGAAGAGCAGCTACAAGCCCGACGGCGACAACGTCCAGGGCCTGATGGAGCGAGTCATCATCCACGGCTACGAGCACATGACCGACGAGGACCTCACCGCCATCGCCGTTTACCTGCGCTCGCTGCCCGCCATCGACAACCGGGTGGAGTAGCGGGTCAGGTCAGGCCCAACAGCCTGGCGGCGTTCCCCCCGCACACCGCGTCGCAGCCGCCGAGGCCGGCTTGCTCCAGCAGCCCCAGCGGATCGCTTTCTCCCATGTCGTAGGGATAGTCGGTGCCCAGCAGGAGTCGCTCCTCGCCCGCCAAGTCGCGCAGGAAAGCGAGCATGCGCGGGTCGTGGAGGATGGTGTCGAAGTAGAAGCGGCGGAAGTACGTTTCCGGATCTCCCGGGACGGCGCGGGCCGCCGCCACGGCGGCGTGGCCGTGGACGACACGGCCGAGGAGATAGGGAAGGGCGCCGCCGCCGTGCACCAGGCAGATGTTCAGGGACGGGTAGCGCTCCAGCACGCCGCCCAGGATCAAGGAGGCCGCGGCGATGGCGGTGTCCATGGGATTGCCCACGAGGTTGTTCATGTAATAGCGGCTCAGCCGTTCCGGAGCCGCGACCCGGTGGGGATGCAGCTGCACCAGCACGCCGAGGTCGGCGGCGCATTCGAAGAACGGCCGGAAGGCTTCGTCGTCGAGGTTGACGCCGTTGATGTGGGTGCCGATCTCCACCATCCGAATGCCCAGGTGCTCCACTGCATAGCGGAGTTCTTCCACTGCCTCTCGTGCCGACTGCATGGGGACCGTGGCCACCGGGATCAGTGCCGGCTCACCGCGCGCCGCCTCGGCGTTGGTTTCGTTGAAGAGCCGCGACACCGCCTGCCCGTGAACCCCTTCCAACTGGTAGGTTACGATGGTCATGGGCGGCGACAATACCTGCCGGTCCAGCCCCCGCTCCCGCATGGCGCTCAGGCGGGCCGGTAGGTCGGACAGGAACGGTTGCAGCGCCGCGGGACGGCCTTCCCCCACCCGCAGCGTCAACCCGCCGGAGCCGTCCTCCTCGACGTGGCAGCCGTGCCGGACGCCGTCCCGGCGCATGCCCTGTATCCACTCGGGCGGGGTGAAATGGGCGTGAATGTCAATGACCGGCTCGGGCATCTTCGCTCTTTCCAGGGCAGCTATTCTTTCTTCGCCATCACATCGGCGGCCGCCAGGTCCTCGCCGACCCGGTGGAACGGCCGGCCGGAGTCGCTGATGGCCAGGACGACCACGATCTCGCCGGCGCGCGGGGCATCGGGCACGGACACCTGCATCGAGTCGAAATGGCTGAACTTCCAGACGTCGTCCTTGTGGTGCAGCGGACAGTCGATGGCCGTTCCCGGCCCGCCGATCTTAGTGGTCGAGGGTATGACCGAGCTGGCCGGCCCGACGATTTCCCGCACCGGCCGGCCCAGTCGCGGGTGCATCACCGCGGCGGCGTGCTCCCGCTCGCCCTTCTCGCCGACGATCGCGGCCTTGCCGTAGCTGTGGACCGCGGCGCCGTCGATCCCGAGCGCGTTGATGGCGCGCTGAGCCAGAAGGCCGCCGAGCTCCGCGCCCGCCTTCTGCAACTCTTCGAGCTGTTCGTCATAGACCCCGGCATAGGGGTTGGCGATCACGGCGATGGCGGCGGCCTGACGCGACGGCGGTTCCACCGGCCGGTCGAGTTCGCGGCGGGTCTCCTCGACAATGGTGACGAGCTTGCGGATCTCCATGCGGCTTCCTCCCACGGGTGTGACTCGTTTACGCCACTATGCCACTGTGGATTCTCGTTGCAATGTTTTCCGTGGCGGTTTCCGAGAAACCCGGTTTGACAAGGACCCCCCGTGTGGTGTTTCTTAGGGAACCCCGAAAAATCGGGAAGATACGGCGTTTACGGAACAGGAGGACCGTTATGAGAAAGTGGGTTGCCATCGCGCTGTTGCTGACTCTCGTGGCATTTGTGCAAGCGACCACCGTTTCGGCGGCGGACTTTCCCAAGAAAAACATCACCATCATCGTGGCGGGGTCTCCCGGCGGAGGTTTCGACCGGTTTGCCCGGGCCATCGGCAAGACCATGAGCAAGTTCCTTCCCAAGGGCGTGCATGTCGTGGTCAAGAACATCACCGGCGGCGGACTGGTCATCGGCACGGTGGCCATGTACAAGGCCAAACCCGACGGCTACACGCTGGGGCACCTGTTCACCGACGGCATGCTCGGCAAGCAGTTGATCAGCGGCGTCGCAAAGACCGGCTACGACGTCACCAAGTTCACCTACATCGCCCGGGTCGCGGCGGAGCCCTACAGCCTCATCGTCGGCAAGAACTCCAAGTTTCATAGCCTCGAAGACCTTCAGAAGGCCAAACGCGTGAAGTGGGGCGTGGAAGGCATCGGCGTGTCGCGTTGGATACCCACCTTCGTCACGGCCAAGGAATTGGGCATCCAGATGGACGTGGTGTCGGGTTACCGCGGGACCAGCGAAGGCATACCGGCCATGATACGGAACGACTTCGACGTGTACCTGCAACCCATCGATCACCCCGCCACCGCCATTTACCTCAAGTCCGGCGACGTGAGGCCCATCCTCCACCTTCACAGCGAGAGGCCGGTGAACGCGCCCGACACCCCGACCGCCCAGGACAAGGGGCACGATCTCCGCCTCTACGTCGGCCGCAGTATCGTGGCGCCGCCGGGCCTGCCCGACGACCGGAAGAAGATCCTTGAAGATCTGTTCGTGAAGACCATGAACGACCCGGAATACCTTGCGATCTGGAAAAAGAGCAATACCCCCGTCGTCCCGGGCGACTCCAAGGCGGCGGAGGCCGACCTCGCCAACTACGTGAAGGCCTACAGCAAATACACCCAGGCCATGCGCGACGCATTGCCGAAGTAACCGTGGTCTAGCGGCAGTCAGGGAACGGGGGTCCGTCTTCCGAGGGATCCCCGTTTTCACGCTCCCACAGAAAGCCAAATTGGATGAATCATCCCGCGAGCCCGCAGTCCGAGCCACGCCCACCCATACCCTTGCCTTTCCATTACGCGTGGCTCATCGTGGCCGTGACCTTCTTCGCCAGCTTCAACGGGGCCGGCATCCGGGTGGTCCCCACCGTGCTCATCCATCCGCTCGAGGCGGACTTCGGATGGGCCCGCTCGGCCATCACCTTCGGGATCTCCATCAATCTCCTGCTCTACGGCGTCGCCGCGCCCTTCGTGGGATGGATCCTGGACAAGTACGGGCCGCGGCGGGTCATGCTGACCTCGCTGACCCTGCTCTCGACCGGTCTGCTCTGTACCACGCTGGTGACCCAATTGTGGCAGTTCTGGCTCACCTGGGGCGTCATGGTGGGGCTCGGGGCCGGCGGCATGTCGGGCGTGCTCTCGGCCTCGGTGGCGCATCGCTGGTTCAACGCACGGCGCGGACTGGCGGTGGGCTTGCTCAGCAGCGGCAGCTCCTCGGGACAGATCGTCTTCATCCCGTTCATGCTCTGGATCATCACGCTCGTCGGCTGGCGCATGGGCTCCTACGTGCTGGTGGGCTGCACGGCCGCGGCGGTGACGCTGGTATGGCTGTTGATGCGCGACCAGCCCTCGGACATCGGCCTGGAGCCCTACAACTACGGGCCGAGGGTCGACGCCGCCCCGGTGATCGACAAGCCCGCCGCCAAGCCGGAGGAAGCCAAGCCCGCCGGACCGGTCATGGGCATCAAGGACGCCGTCAAGACCCCCACGTTCTGGCTCCTGTGCGGTGTCTTCTCCATCTGCGGCGGCACCGCCAACGGGCTCATCGGAACCCACCTGATTCCCCATGCCCTGGAGAACGGGTTCGACAAGATCACCGTCGGCACCGCGGTCACCATCATGGGGACCATGAACATCGTCGGGACGCTGTTTTCCGGCTGGCTGGCGGACCGTGTGGACCCGCGGAAGCTGATTGCCGCGGTGTTCACCTTGCGGGGACTGTCGCTCTTCTACCTGACCTTCGTGGACAATACCCAGGGACTCATCATCTTCACCATCATCTACGGGCTCGATTGGTTCGCCACGGTCCCGCCGGTGGTCATGATCGCGGGCCAGACCTTCGGCAAGCAGTCCATCGGCCGGATTTACGGCTGGATCTTCCTGTCGCACCAGATAGGCGGGTTCGCCATGGCCAACGGCGGCGGCCTGCTGTACGACTACGTGGGCAACTATGAGATGGCGTTCTTCGCCGGCGGCTGGATGGGGCTGATGGCCGCGGCGTTCGGACTCAGCATCCGAAAGAAGACGTTGCCGCCGCTGGGACCGGCACCCGCGGGGGCGCCCGCGTAGGACAAGGCGAAGCTCAAGCGGCGTCGGAGGCAGGCGGCGCGCGGGACCGGCGTTATGACCGCTTGTCCTTGCCGGTGGCGTCGTAGTCGTAGACGTACTGCCAGGGCACCGAGCAGTGGGCCCAGACCAGGGGCTCGAACTTCTCCCACCACTCAAGGTCGCGGCCCTCCATGCTGAGGACCCGGACCATGCGCACCATGTCCTGGATCTGGTACTTCTCCAGGGCGGGCTCGAAGGCAGGCATGATGCCCTTGCCCTTCTTGATGATCCGGCGGATCTCGAACACGTCAAGGTTATCCACGGTGTGGCGGAAGTCCGGCACCTTGGCGGAGAGCGCCTTGGCAATGGGGCCGTCACCCTGGCCGCCGGGACCGTGGCAGCTCGCGCAACGCTGGGCGTAGACCAGCCTCATCTCCTCCTCGCGGATGCAGCCGGAAAGGGCCGCCAAGGCCAGCAGTAACAGGCAGGCCCGAAGGAGTGCTGCACGGCAGCGGGTTTTCGTTGGCGTCACCCTTTCGTCCTACCACCTTCAGTGTGTGAACAAAACAGCGCCGCGATGGGGCGAACGCGCGCTGCCGGACGCAGTGACGGTTGGCATTCTTTCGTCGAACCGATACGCTTGTCCGCGTCTATCTGTCGTGAACGAGGGGTCTCGGGATGGCCATTAGAATCACCCGCGTCTACACCCGAACCGGCGACGACGGCATGACCGCGCTCGTGGGCGGAAAGCGGGTTCCCAAGGACGCCGCGCGGATCGAAGCCTACGGTACCATCGACGAGTTGAACGCGGTGGTGGGCTTGGCGCGCGCCTGGAACGAGGAGGGAAGGGGGGAGCGCGAGCTGCACCTGAAGCTTGACGCCATGCTCCAGGAGATTCAGCAGGAGCTTTTCGACCTGGGCAGCGAGTTGGCCACCCCGGAAGATTTCACATACGAGGGCATGCACCGCATGGGCGAGGATGAGGTGACCCGGATCGAGCGGGTCATCGACGAGTGTCAGAAGGAGCTGGAGCCGCTCAAGTCGTTCATCCTTCCCGGCGGCGGACGCATCAGCGCGCAGCTCCATCAGTGCCGCACGGTGTGCCGCAGGGCGGAACGGGAGATCCTCCGGCTGTCGCGGGTCGAAGACGTCGGCGAGTGGCCTCTCAGGTATGTCAACCGGTTGAGCGACCTCTTTTTTGTCCTGGGGCGATGGGTGGGCAGGAACCTGGGGGAGACGGAGTACCTCTGGCAAAGGGGACTGAGGTAGACCCGTAGGGCGCTCCGGCCGATTCGGAGGCGGCGCGGGTACGACAGGGAGTCTGGTATGTCGGGAATCCTCGAAGGCAAGAAGGCGTTGATATTCGGCGTGGCCAACGACCGCAGCATTGCCTGGGCGGTGGCGCGGGAGCTCCATGCCCAAGGGGCGGAGCTGGCCTTCACCTACGCCGGCGAGGTGCTGGAAAAACGCGTCCGGCCCCTGGCCGAGGGTATCGGCTCGACCATCTGCCTGCCGTGCGACGTCACCCGGGACGACGAGATCGAGGCGGTCTTCGAGGAGGTCGGCCGCCGGTGGGGCGGCCTCGACATCCTGGTGCACGCCATCGCCTTCGCCAAGAAGGAAGACCTGTCCCAGCCCTACGTGCAGACCGGCCGCGAGGGGTTTCACACCGCGTTGGACGTCAGCAGCTATTCGCTGGTGGCGCTGACGCGGCACGCGGCCGGGCTCATGAAGGGGCGCGGCGGCGCGGTGGTGACACTGACCTACATGGGGTCCGAGAAGGTGGTGCCCAACTACAACGTGATGGGAGTGGCGAAGGCCGCCCTGGAAGCCAGCGTCCGCTATCTGGCTCACGATCTCGGTCCGGAGGGGATACGGGTCAACGCCATCTCGGCGGGACCGGTGAAGACCCTGGCCGCTTCAGGCATCGCCGGTTTCCGGGAGATGCTGCACCTTGTCAGCGAAAAGGCGCCGCTCAGGCGCAATGTCGACCCTGCCGAGATCGGCAGGACCGCCGTTTATCTCGTGAGCGACCTGGGAAGCGGGGTCACCGGAGAAACGCTCCACGTCGATGCCGGCTACAACGTGATGGGCATGTGAAACCGGGCGCGGGCGTGCGCGAGCCGGGGTAGCGCCGCCGCCGGCGCCACAAGAACCACGAGAGGGGAACCGTGAAAGAGATATCGCCGCAGGAAGCCTACGATGCGATGCAGGAGGACGGTCAGGCCGTCTACATCGACGTGCGCACGGTGGAGGAGTTCACCGCCGGCCATCCCGAGGGAGCAGTCAACATCCCCATCGCGTTTCTCGATCCGGCGCAGGGCATGGTGTTCAACCCGGAGTTCGTCGATGTGGTGGAGAAGCACTTCGCCAGGGACCGGAAGCTGCTGCTGGGTTGCAAGGCGGGTCCCCGGTCCAACAATGCGGCGAACCTCCTGGAGCAGCACGGTTACCAGGACGTGGCCAGCGTGCGCGGCGGTTTCGGCGGCATGCACGACCCCTACGGGCAGGTGCTGGCGGAAGGCTGGGCGGACCTCGGGCTTCCGGTGAGCCAAGACAACGGCGAAGGCACGAGCTACGAATCCCTGGCCGCCGGACCGGTCTAGGCGAAGGGTTTTTCGCCCGTGACCGTGAGACGACGGTCCCGTTCGTTGCTTGACAGTCCCTGGTATTTGAGCCATAAAGGCACGTTCGAAACGGACCATTTCCCAACACAAATCAAGACGTTACCACCAGACGCCCCTTGCCTTGGTGAGGGCTTGCCCCTTCATACGAACGCCTGACGTTCAGAGATCGACTGTATGGACACCTTTCACTCATTTTATATCGGACTGGCGAACATCCTGCCGTTCTCCGCCGCCGGACAGGACCCGTTCCTGTTCATGATCATCGGCATCGCGATCGGGTTTGTCGTGGGAATCCTGCCGGGGCTCGGTGGCGCCACCACCCTGGCGCTCATGCTGCCCTTCATCTACAAGATGGACCCCACCACCGCGTTCGCGTTCCTCCTGGGTTCCAACGCGGTGACCGCCACCACCGGCGACATCACCTCGATCCTTTTCGGCGTGCCGGGCGAGGGCATTACCGCCGCCACCATCGTCGACGGCCATCCCATGGCGAAGAAGGGGGAGGCGGGCCGCGCTCTGGGAGCCGCGCTCATGAGCTCGCTCGTCGGGGCGGTCTTCGGCGCCTTCGCGCTGGCCCTGGCGATTCCCATCGTGCAGCCGCTGGTGCTTTCAATCGGCTCCTCCGAGTTCTTCATGCTGGCCCTCCTGGGAATCACCTTCGTGGCATCCCTGAGCGGGGGCAACATCCTCAAGGGGTTGTGCACCGGCGCTTTCGGCCTGGTCTTGTCCACCATCGGCCTCGATCCCATCGAGAGCGTCCCGCGTTTCACTCTCGACCCGCTCATCGGCGAGGACGCGGCGCTCTTCCTGTGGGACGGTCTGTCGCTCGTATCGGTCACGGTGGGACTTTTCGCCATTCCCGAGATCATCGACCTGTCGGTCCAGGGGTCGAGCATCGCGCGCCAGTCCACGGGCAAGCTCGGCGGCGTCATGCAGGGCGTCATCGACACCTTCCGCCACTGGAAGCTGGTGCTGGCGTGCAGCGCCATCGGTTCCTACATCGGCCTCATTCCGGGACTGGGCGGCGGGCCGGCTCAGTGGGTGGCTTACGCCCACGCGGTGCAGAGCTCGCCGGGCGACAAGGACCGCTTCGGCAAGGGCGCCATCGAGGGCGTTCTCGGACCCGGCGCGGCCAACAACTCCAAGGAAGGCGGCTCGCTGGTTCCGACCATCGCCTTCGGGGTGCCGGGCAGCGTCTCCATGGCCATCCTGCTGGGCGCCTTCATCATCCAGGGTATCGTGCCGGGGCCCGACCTGCTCGATCCGGCCAAGCACCTGGACCTGACGTTCTCGTTCGTCTGGATCATCGTCGTCTCCAACATCATCACGGTGGCGGTCTGCCTGCTGTTCCTCAACCAGCTCGCGCGCATCACCTTCGTCAAGGGCACTTACCTGATCCCGTTCCTGCTGCTGCTGATCTATCTCGGTGGCTTCGCCGTCAACAACGCCTTCGGGGACATCCTGATGGTGCTGATCTTCGGCGCGGTAGGGTGGCTGATGGTGCGGTTCGACTGGCAGCGGCCGCCGCTGCTGCTGGGACTGGTGCTCGGCGGTATCGCCGAGAACAACCTCTTCATCGCCACCAAGGTCTACGGCGCCGGATTCGTGCTGCGGCCCGGCGTGCTTCTCATCTCGCTGCTGATCCTGGCGGGACTGTTCTACCCGGTGTACCAGGCCTATCGGGAGAAGAAGCGGGCCGAGCGGCACGAGGAGAGGTTCGAGGTGCCCGGCGTCACCAAGTCCACGGAGCCCATCTCGCGCAACGAGCGCGTCGCCTGCGGCGTCTTCGCGCTGTGCTTCGTGGCTCTGTTCGCCTATGTGCTGCGTGAGTGCTTCTTCGGTTTCGGCGCCTACGAGGAGCGCGCCGCCCTGTTCCCCGTGATCATCGGCCTGCCCGCCTTCGCCATCAGTATCGCGGTCTTCGTCAAGGAGCTCGCCACCACCTCCAGGGTCGTGGTCCACGGCGAGGAGGGCGTGGAGGAGGTGGAGGAGATTTCGCCGGCGGAGACCCGTCGACGAACCCTGGCCATCAGCGCCTGGGTGGTGGGATTCTTCGTCTCCATCTGGATGATCGGATTCGTGTGGTCGTCACTAGTGGCGACCTTCCTCTATCTCAAGTTCGGGGCCCGCGAAGGCTGGCTCATCACCGTCATTCTCACGGTGGTGGCCTATGTTTTCTTCGCCGGCATCTTCGATTGGCTCCTCCATTTGCCGTTTCCGCCCGGCGACCTGTTCGTCTGGCTGGGGCTCGATTGAGGGCTGACAGCGCCGGCCCCGGTCTAGTGTCGCGTCCCGCAAATAAGTGGCATAA
>JAJDTQ010000230.1 GCA_022827045.1 Candidatus Binatia bacterium | reverse complement strand
CTACCACCACCTGGACTCGGCCCACGTGGAGCACAACCTGTGCCCCAACGTGAGCGCGGAGATGAGCATGTACGACCGCCTGCGATCCCAGTTCCCCACCATCAGGGCGGTCAACACCATGGGCTGGCTGGGCACGTACGTATCGTTGCAGCAGCGGGTCCCCGGCGAGGGCAAGCAGGCCGGCCTCGTGGCCGTTTCCACCGACAATTACGGCAAGACCGTGGTGGTGGTGGACGACGACGTGGATGTCTACAACGAGCGCGAGGTGGCCTGGGCCTTCAGCACCCGGATGGTGGCGGACCAGGACATGCTGATCATGCCCGGGGTCAAGGGCGCGCACCTCGATCCGGTGTCGTACAACGAGGCCCGCACCGGCCGGGGCCCCATGACCACACACTTGGTCATCGACGCCACCCGGCCGGTGGAGAAGGAGTTCGAGAAGAAGATCGAGCCGGATCCGGAACTGTGGCGGAAGATGGAGTTGAAGGACTATCTGAAACCCTGACGCGCCATTGACAAAGGTACGGGCAAGAACTACTATTCGTCGTTCTCCGCGTTTCGCACAGAACAAATGCTTTCGTTGCGGTCACTGGGACCGGCAACCAGTTAAAGGAGGCAGATAATGCGACGCTATACATGGACCGTATTGTTGGCGGTTGCGCTGGTGGCTTTCCTGGCCTTCGAGGCCGCGGCCAAGGACCTCAGCAAGGTCAAGGTCACCGCCGGCCGGAACAGCATCATCTCCATGCTCTATCTGGCGGGAGAGATGGCCGGGATCTTCGAGAAGAACGGCATCGACGCCGACGTGGACGTGCGCCCCTTCAAGGGACACATGGCCGCGCTGCCCGCCAAGGAAGTGCCCTGCTCGTCGTACGCGGGCACGGCCGCCATCGCCAGGATCACCAAGGGGCTTGACTTCGTCATCGTCGGAGGCGGGCTCACCGTGATGCAGGAAGTGTTCGTCAAGAAGGACAGCGCGGTGAAGTCCATCGGCGACCTCCGGGGCAAGAAGTACGGCACCTGGTCCACCGGGGCCGGCGCCTTCAAGGCCACCCGCGCGGTCATCATGGACGGCCACGGCATGGATGTCCTCAACAAGAAGGACCTGAACCTGGTCCAGGCCGCCGCCCCCGCGCTGCTGGCCCTGCTGGACCGCGGCGATGTCGACTCGATGTTCAACATCAGCTCGCTGACCGTCCGGGCCGCGTCGCAGCCCGACAAGTACCGCTCGGTGTTCGCGCCCAACGACTACTGGAAGTCCAAGACCGGCCAGGCCATCGTGTGGTCGGCGCCGCTGGTCTGCTGGCGCGAGTGGGTGGATGAGGACCCGAAGCGCGCGGCGGGTTTTGCGGGCGCGGTCATGGAATCCATGCGCTGGCTCAGGAACCCCAAGAACTTCGACCAGGCCGAGGCCAAGTTCGCCAAAGTGACCGGCATCAAGAACAAGGCCGAAGCCGGCGTCTATCGGGACTGGCTGCAGAAGAAGAAGATCTTCATTGCCAAATGGGACAAGGAAACCGTGGACCATCAGTGGAACTTCCTCGAGATGGCCAAGCGGCGGGGCGTCCTGGACTTCGTTCCGGACAAGAAGAAGCACGGGCTGATTCTCAACTAGTCGACGGCACGGCGATCGGGTCCTCGGGACGGCTTCAGCCGGTCCGGGGACCCGGAGCCTTCACTCTCATCTCCGACAGGCTCTCCTCATGATCAAGGGCAGGCCTGGCCTTGTCGCCGGGGTCCTCACCATAGTCGGCTTCGTGTTGTTGTGGCAGGTGGTATCCCTGCTTTTCCTGCCGTCGTTCCTGCCGGGGCCGCGGGAGCTGATGGCGAGACTGCTGGTGGTTTATTCGGAAGCCGCCGCCTATGTGGTGGTCTGGGATACGCTGCGGCGCATCATTCTGGGCCTCCTGGCCTCCATGATCATCGGCGGCATCCTTGGGCTGATCATGGGCTTGCACCGGCACGTGGAGGCGTTCCTGGACGGCTGGATTATGGTGGCGCTGACCTTTCCGGCGGTGTGCTGGGCCTTTTTGGCGGTGCTGTGGTTCGGGCTCTCGGACGTCGGACCCATTTTCACTACGGTGCTCATCGTTTTCCCGTTCGTGGCCCTCAACGTCTGGGAAGGCACCAAGGCCATCGACAAAGAAGTCATCGACATGGCCAAGGTGTACAAGGCGAACCGGCATCTGATCGTCCGCAAGGTGATCGTGCCGCAGCTCCTGCCCTACATCTTCTCGTCGCTCCGGATCGCGCTGTCGCTGTCCTGGAAGATCGTGCTGGTGGGAGAGGCCTTCGCCGTGGGCAGCGGGGTCGGTCAGATGCTGATGATTCACTTCGAAGATACCCGGGTGGATCTCATGCTTGCGTGGGGCGTGAGTTTCATGCTCTTCATGGTGCTGGTGGATGTCCTGGTCTTCCGGTCCTGGGAGCGGCGCGCCTTCCGGTGGCGGCATCAGGTGGCCACGTAATGTCGCGGCGCGCATCCTTCAAACTCATCGTCCGATACAGGTGTCGTTCATGGCTTCGACGGTCGTTCACGTAGACAAGTTGACAAAGAAGTTCCCCGCTCCCGGCGGCGGCGAGGAGTTCGTGGTGCTGGACGCCGTGAGCCTCGACGTCAAGGAGGGAGAGTTCGCGAGCCTCGTTGGTCCCTCCGGCTGCGGGAAGTCCACGCTCCTGAACGTCATCGCGGGCATCGAGGTGGAGAACGGGGGCAGCGTCACGGTGTACCCCGCGGCCCAGTCGCCCGACGGCGCCGTGCACGTCGGCTATGTCTTCCAGAGCGCCCGGCTGCTCAACTGGCTCACGGTGGAGGACAACATCCGCTTCGCGCTGGAGGCCCAGGGCGTGCCGCGGGAGCAGTGGCGCGACCGCGTCACCAAGTACCTCGATATGGTCGGCCTGGCGGGTCAGGAGCCCAACTACCCGCTCAACCTGTCCGGCGGAATGCAGCAGCGGGTGGCAATCGCGCGCGCCCTGGCCATCGAGCCCGATGTCCTGCTCATGGACGAGCCCTTCAGCCACCTGGACGAGATCACCGCCCGGAAGATGCGCATCGACCTGATGGACATCCTCGAACGGGCGAAGACGACGATACTGTTCGTCACCCACGACCTGCGGGAGGCCGTTTACCTGTCCGACGACGTCTACATGATGAGCACCAAGCCGGCGCGGATCTTCCGGCACGTGCAAGTGGATATGCCGCGGCCCAGGCAGCCCGAGGACCCGCGGCTGTTCGACATGGAGAAGGAGCTGGTGCGGGAGTTCTTCTCGGTGCTGGAGCAGACACAAGACCAATGACGATGCGTCTCTACATGCGTCTGGCGTCCATGGTGACGCTGGTGGTGGTCTGGTGGCTGGCCTCGCTGCTCACCCCGCCGGAGGTGCTGCCGAGCCCTTACCGGATCCTTCAGACCATGGGGAAGATCCTCACCGAGTTGGGGCCGGAGGGCAACTCGGCCTTTTTCCATATCGGCATCACGTTGTTCCGTATCATCATCGCGTTCGTGGCCGCCATGCTCGCCGGCATCGGCATCGGACTGGCCATGGGACTCCGCAGGACCGTCGAGTTCTCCCTCATGAGCCTGATCCCGCTGTTCCTCACCATCCCCACCATCCTGATGGTGTTCCTGGCGGTGTTGTGGTTCGGGTTCAGCGAGACCGGCAGCCTGGTGGCGGTGATGGCGGTGGTCACGCCCTTCGTGACGGTGAACATG
>JAJDTQ010000025.1 GCA_022827045.1 Candidatus Binatia bacterium | reverse complement strand
TATGGACCCGATCCGCGTATATCCATACGGGCCAGCGGCTTCTGACAGCCGCACCAACAGGCCGGATAGACGACAGCACCTGACCGCATCCCATGCCGTTCGAAAATAGTGCTTGCATCACCGGGGGCGTCCATAGACGTTCGGGGAAGCCGTGGAGATTCGGAGATACGGGAGGACGAAGTTCGCGAACCCCTGAGACAGTAGGGAGTTCCTCGATTGCGCCAGCCAACGTCACCATTCGGTTCCGCGATTCCACGGCACGCCCGAACGGTTACGCATGTCGGGCCGGGTAGGAGGGGCTCGGTGACGACCCCACCTACCCGGCCCCGGAAACCACAACCTCGCCATTTGTCGACACGGGTCGCCGCCCGCCCCCGCGCCACTATTGGCCATCAGCCAACCTTCAATGATTGCTGCTGCTCCCATCCCGCTGTCTCGACTGTAGCGGGCAACTGCGCTTCAGCCCGGCTTCCGGTTGCTGATCACGGCCCTGGCCTGCTCAAGTGACGATAGGAAGAAGTCCAGGTACCCCTCGTGCAGGCTAGTACCGCTCGTCTCCAGCGCGACAAGTTGCCGCACCCTTTCGTGGGTATTCCACGTTGTCCATGGCGGAGCGACCCACTCCTCAGACAATCCGTTCAAGACCGGCTTCTCGACATCGCCACCGCGAACCCCGAAGTATGCCGACGGGAGTTGGAGGTCCCTAGCGGTCCACTGCTCGTCGTCGCGTTTGAAATCGAATCCGAAATCATAGTACAGGCTGTTGTCCGTTACGTACGCAGACCGGTAACAGACGCCGTGATTGTCATACACCCACCTGCTACCGCTAACGCAGTCCTTTCGGCACTCTTCCCACACCGTGTCCAAGATCTGCAGCAGCCGGCTCTCTACGCCTCCCTTGTATGCCACCGCGCTCGCCAAGTCGTGCGCACCCAAGTCCATCTCCATGTCCCATTCCTCCATTAACTCCAGCAGTTCCGCGATTAGAACGCTAGAGCGCGCCCCTTGGTCGCCCCAAGCCCGGATCTGAGCCTTGAGCCAGTTATACATCTCAAACCAATTTCGGTTCAGGAACGAGACTGTGCTGGTCGATGGTTGGAAATCGCTCCGCTCGTGCATTGACACGTATACCAACGTTCTGCTCTCCGCCTCCTGTCGGGCTAGATAACGCTCATACCGGCGAAGTTGGTCCTGCCCTTCCTTTGAGTCTAACTTGTTCTCAAGTACGATCAGATGACTCCGGTCGTCGTCGTCCCGCGCGTTGAGCCACATGTCTAGCCGGTTGCCACCGCTGACGACTTTCTGTGTCGCCACGTCCGCGCCCTTAAACTTACGGCCGGTCAGCCATTCCGCGAACGCCGCTACCATTTGAGGGTGTGCCTCCAACACCCCTGCAAGGGCTTCCGTGAAGAAGTCTTCCTTCGGTGATCTCCCTTCGGTGATCTCCCTTCGGTCCCTTGGTATTTGAACAATCTTTCCAGGAAACTGGTCATGCGAAACCCGCTTGCAAGGCCTTCACCAACCTGCGCCCCTGTTCCGGAGGATCGACCAGTGCGAGGGAAGATCAAGAGCGCGGGGTGGACTAGGCACTGAGGGTCGGGAGCTGGCTCTATCGGGAAGGCTGAAAAGGATTAGGGGGAAACGACTGACAGTTTTCGACAACATAGGTGCGGCGTTCATCCTTCAACCAATTTCTGCGCGCTGAGAGACAAGCGGAATCGTGGAACGGAACCTCCACACAGTCATCCTCTCCCTCTACGCACCGCGCTGTCTCCCACCCAGCTTCCCACATACAAGCGAAGTAGGTCTCCTTGCCGATCCGTATACGGGTAATGTCATCCCCTATAGCCCGATCCGTCGCGAGACCGGCCCGCGTTTGACACAAGATCTGTTGACGCCAAATGGCAACGCCTTCCTCCTTGGAGCCTGATCTTCGGATCGTCTTGAAGAACAGTCCCTCCTTCGCTTCATCGTGGAGCCTTACGAACTCACTCCATGAACTCCGCAACCGCTTCGCGTTCGATACATTCAAAGACCAGAAAAAACCAACAAAAAGGGCTACCGCAATGATGACGGCGACTATGTTTTTTGCCGCCAACTTTGCAACCTGGATTCGAGCTCGGCATCTCTCCATGGAAGGTTCCTTCTCTTTCGCCTTCCGTAGAAGCTCTTCGATCTTTCGAGCCTTTTCTCGGGAACGTCTCCTCTGCCTCGTATACCAAACCCTCACGCTTGGTGTGAACAAACTCACGTACAGACCGGCCACTACCATCATGAGCATGGCGCCCCATGGCGCGAGTACATGCTCCCAATGGAAAATGTAGTCCTGGAAGAAAGTTTCTATAGCTTGGCTCATCCTGTCTTCTTCAGCTTATGGTTGGCTCTGACCTTGAGCCAACAAACTTCTTGGAGGCGAGGGATCAGAATCGTCTCAACGAGATCGCTGGAGGTGGACCTGCGCATGGCCGATTTCGTGTCGTCAAAGGCAACTAGGACCCTCAACTTGTCTGTCGGGGAAATGCGCGTCAGCAATTCCAGGAGTCGCGTTACATCACGGGAGGTTTCTTCGAACCAACGCCGCTGAGCAGGTCCACCCGCCCTCATCCGTTCCAGAGCCGCTTGTGTGAAATCCCTGAGGGTCCGTTTCTCCGATTGGATTCTGTAAGCCTCAAGAAGGCACATTCCTCCAATCTGAATGATCCACACACCCAGCCCGATCACCAGCCCTTGGATGATGTGACCCAATACGATGCTGTCGTAGGTTTCCAAGTTCAGCGCCTCTGAATAGAAGGGCTGGTCGAGAAAGTGTCGCATCGCCCGTTCAAGGGCTTCAGGTCCTCTATCGACCAATTCCTGCGGTTGACGAACTTCCCGGGGCGTCGTTGAAAAGCACCGGAAGAAGATTTGACGGGCAAGTAGGTCGCTTAGACTGGAAGGAGAAAAATTGGCGTTTCTCACTCCAGTGCTCAAAGCCCCTTGCGGGACAACGGCCGACCGCTTCTTGTGAGTGTCGACCGTTGTGTACTGTAGCATCTACGACTGACGGTTACCAAATATTCCCTCCCCAACCGCGCATCTTCGCTCCGGGCCCCGATCTCCTCGAACGCATCATCCAACGCTGGCCGCTCGCCGCCTGAGCCCATCGCGTGATGCGTATGGCCGTTGTCCGTACAGCCGGCCGGCCGTCATCCACGCCCGCTCCCGGCCCGACGGGGTACGTACCGCCGGGCGGCCACCGGGGGCGGAGCATTTCACTCACTGAAAGGAGCATTGCATGACTGCGCAGACCCTGCCGGACGACCCGAACTACGCGTTCTGCCCGAGCTACGAGCCACAACAGATCCGCATCGTCTTCGAGGGCATGGACGGCCACGTGCCGACAAGCTTTGTCGCCCTGACGGTCGAATGACGCCGAGCGGCTGTGCGACCGCTTGGACGCCAGGCTCGGACACTCGCGGGAAGACTGGGCCGCGCTCGCCGCCCGCTCCACGCGCGCCGGGGGTACGGAGACCGGCAACGACTCCCGGCACTGAACCGGCCGCTCCACGATCGGTCCCCCCTTTCCAACTCCCACCGGCTCGAATCCGGGCACCGTCTCAAGTCCGCTCGGACGTCCGGCCCGCGTTCGAGGACAGCCGGGGGCGGGCGAGAGACGCGCGCAGAGAGGCGTGTCTCCGAACCATCACACGGGGGGACCATGACATGACCACATTCATCTATGCCGGCATCGGCGCCCGCGCCACACCCCCCTCCGTTCTCACCGCCATGACCGTGACGGCCGGCTGGCTCGCGCGGCAGGGATGGCACTTGAACAGCGGCGGGGCGGACAGTGCGTTTGCCGCGGGCGCGCCGGCCGGCTAGCGGACCCTCCATCTGCCCTGGTCCGGCGGCAACGGGTGCGCGGGGCCGGACTGCCGGGTGCTGTCACCGTCCGAGCTCGAATCCTGCCTTGCCATCGCCGCCTGCCTCCATCCCGCCTGGGACCGCTGCTCGCCGGCCGTCCGCAAGCTCCACGCCAGGAACGCGGCGATCCTGAGCGTCGGTCTCGGCTGTTCCGTCGATGCCGTCGTGGCCTGGACGCCGGGAGGAACGGTCACGGGCGGAATCGGAATGGCCATCCGCATGGCCAACGACACCGGCATCCCCGTGCTGAACCTGGGCTCGATGCCGCCGCGCGCGGTCTGCGAGCGCCTCCTGGCGATCCGCCGGGCCGTTTCCTTCTCCATAGAGCCGGAGCAAGCGTTCGCTGAGCGAACGCCCGGGAGGAGAGGGGGGAGGAGGTCTCCCTCGCGCAAGCCGGGCACGGCAAGCAGAAAAGGAGACACGGCCATGTTCGGAACCAATTACGACCTCGAAGACACTCTCACCGGCAGCGACCTGCTCGCAGAGATCGGGCTCAACCCCGGCGCCATTCAGGACGTCATCGACGAGAACCACGCCATACGCTGTCCCGACCCACGGGATGCGGCCGGCGGAGATCCTCTCACCGTCGCGGCTGCGCTGACCGCCGGAACGGAGTGAGAGGAGGGCCTGAGAGAAGTGAACGGAAGGGGGCCGGGAAGGGAGGACTCCGGCCTCTCGACGCTCGTCAACCATCGTCATTAACCAGGAAGGAGATTACCATGAGCTTCGGACTGAATCGCGTAGAATTGATCGGCCGCCTCGGCGCCGACGTCACCGTCAATCATCTCTCCAGCGGCGGCCGCGTCGCCAACATGAGCATCGCCACCGACGAGTCGTACATCAGCAAGCAGACCGGCGACCGGGTGGACAAGACGGAATGGCACCGGGTGGTGACCTTTCAGGACGGTCTCGTCGACATGCTTCAGAAGCACGCCCGCAAGGGCCGGCTGGTCTACATCGACGGCAAGCTCCAGACCCGGCGCTGGTCGAAGCCCGGCGAGGACAGCGACCGCTACTCCACCGAGATCCTGTTGGTCCCGGGCGGCGGGGCGAAGTTCCTCGACAAGCCCAACGGCAACGGCGCGCCGGCCGTGGCGGACCCGTCGATGGCGGCGGGCGACGCCGCCATGCAGGATGCCGGGCTCCCGTCCCCGCCCGCGGACGGGGAGATCCCGTTCTGATACTCCTCCGCTTCGTTTCCTCCCACCCTGGGGGCCGGCGCCTCGTGTGCCGGTCCCTTTTTTTGCAGCCTCTCCGGAGCAGCACCCTCCGGGCCTCGGGCCTTCGCTTCGCTCGGCCCCGCTCGCCCTCCGGCCTCGAACCGTGAAGTCGCTGAGTGGGCAAAGCCTTGATGGAAGGAGAGGAAGAATGGACAGCATCACCTTCAAGCGGATCACTCCGCAAGATTCCCGCATCTATGACGCTACCGGCGACCACGTCGGCGACGTCTACCGCCAGGACGACATCCTGTCTCCAGGCCAAGTGTTCTACGTCCTGCACCTGTTTGAAGATCCCCGGGGACCCAGGCGCGTGCACGACCGCGGCCGCATCCGGGAGGTCGCTCAATCCCTCCTCGATTCCCACCCTCTGTTCTGAGCCGCGGACAGCGGCGCGATGCCCCTGCCTCCGCGCAGGGAAGTTTGAACTTCAAGGGGGGACGGTGCTGGTTCCGTACAAACCTCCCCTACGTGATCTCCCATCTTGTCACACGTGCTCTCTGCGCCAACCCCTGAAGGGGTCCTCCACTTCGTTCCGGCCGGGACTCCGTCCCGGTGGCTCCGTTGCGCGCGCGTGAAAAGAAGGGACATCACTTCGGGGCGGTCAAGCGCCCCAGTCACGGGCCTTGGTGGGTCCTTAACTGGAGAAGGAGGAAGTCATGAACAGCATAGAGAACATCCCGGATCAGGGTCAGTCCATCATGGAGGCGTTCTGCGAAAACGCACAACTCTTCGGCGCTACCCCGGAACCTGATGAGTTCGATTCCAGGGATGTCTGGGACGAGGACGACGCTCTCGATGCAGTGCACGCCTGCTTCAGCATCCTCGCTGATGGCATCGGTCCCGACGGCACTCAGCTCGCTGACGAGCGCGAGAGCCTCCTCTGGGGCTTCGTCAACTTGCTGGATGCTTTTATTTGTCTTAATGCGCGGAGTTGCGCTTGAACTGACAGAAGTACTATAAATAAATGATTTTATGCGTGTTATCCGAGGCGTCCGCAGGTCATGCGCACCTCTGTCAGCGCCCCGGTTTCTTCTCCGGTGTTGAATATGGGGTTGAATCGCTCCCTGTCCTGAGTCATACTGTCTCCATGGACGCTTCCACTGAAAAACGCACGGCCAAGCTCAAGACCACCCTCACCAAGCGCTCCGTCGAAGCCCTCAAGCCCGGCCCCAAGCCATGGATCGCATGGGACGACCGCCTGACCGGCTTCGGCGTCAGGGTCCAGCCCTCCGGCGCCAAGACCTTCGTCGTCAACTACCGCTCAGGCTCCGGAGGCCGCAAGGCCCCCAACAAGCGCGTCACACTCGGACGCTTCGGACGCATCACCCCAGAGCAGGCAAGGCGCATGGCGCAGGAAACCCTCGGCAAGGTGGCCGGCGGCTCGGACCCGGCAGGGGAAAGAGCCGAGGCCCGCGCCATGCCTACCCTCGCGCAGGCCTTCGAGGACTACATGGAGGCCAACCCCAGGCGCAAGCCCAAGACCGTCCAGATCTACCGCATGAACCTGCGCGTGTGCTTCGGAGACTGGCTCTCCCGGCCCCTCGACGCCATCGACCACCGCGACGTCGAGGCCCGCTTCCACCGCGTCACCGAACGGAACAGCTGGGCCACCGCCAACCAGGCCGTCTCCATGCTGCGCTCCATCTACCGCCGCTCCAGCATCGACCACGAGGAACTCCGAAACCCGGTGGATCTCTGGATCGCGGGCGGCGGGCGCCTCAACCGGAACCGCAGGCGGCGCATCTCCTCCCCGGCCGAGGTGTTGCCGCGCTGGCGCGCGGGAGTGGAGGCGGTGAAGCTCTCCACCGATCACCGGGACATCTTCACGGTCGGCGCCTACACCGGCATGCGCCTGGGCGAGGTGGTCTCGCTCCGCTGGGAGCGCATCGACCTCGACCGGCGCA
>JAJDTQ010000047.1 GCA_022827045.1 Candidatus Binatia bacterium | reverse complement strand
TGCGCCGGTCGAGGTCGATGCGCTCCCAGCGGAGCGAGACCACCTCGCCCAGGCGCATGCCGGTGTAGGCGCCGACCGTGAAGATGTCCCGGTGATCGGTGGAGAGCTTCACCGCCTCCACTCCCGCGCGCCAGCGCGGCAGCACCTCGGCCGGGGAGGAGATGCGTCTGCGGCGGTTCCGGTTGAGGCGTCCGCCGCCCGCGACCCAGAGATCCACCGGGTTTCGGAGTTCCTCGTGGTCTATGCTGGAGCGGCGGTAGATGGAGCGCAGCATGGAGACGGCCTGGTTGGCGGTGGCCCAGCTGTTCCGTTCAGTGACGCGGTGGAAGCGGGCCCCGACGTCGCGGTGGTCGATGGCGTCGAGGGGACGGGAGAGCCAGTCTCCGAAGCACACGCGCAGGTTCATGCGGTAGATCTGGACGGTTTTGGGCTTGCGCCTGGGGTTGGCGTCCATGTAGTCCTCGAAGGCCTGCACGAGGGTTGGCATGCCGCGTGCCGCGGCTCGCTCGCCTGCCGGGTCCGAGCCGCCAGCCACCTTGCCGAGGGTTTCCTGCGCCATGCGCCGCGCCTGTTCTGGGGTGATGCGGCCGAAGCGTCCGAGGGTAACGCGCTTGTTGGGGGCCTTGCGTCCGCCTTCTCCCGCGCGGTAGTTGACGACGAAGGTCTTGGCGCCCGAGGGCTGGACCCTGACGCCGAACCCTGTCAGCCGGTCGTCCCATGCGATCCATGGCTTGGGGCCGGGCTTGAGGGCCTCGACGGAGCGTTTGGTGAGAGTGGTCTTGAGCTTGGCGGTGCGTTTTGCGGTGGTGGTATCCATGGAGTCATTATGGCACGGCGCGAGAAAAGTTCAACCCTATATTCAACACCAGAGAAGAAATCGGAGCGCAGACAGGGGTGCGCATGACCTGTGGACGCCTCGGATAACACGCATAAAAGCCTTTGTTTATAGTGAACCTGTCTATTCAGGCGCATTCCCGCGCAGACTGACAAATAAAAGCATCCAGCAAGTTGACGAAGCCCCAGAGCAGGCTCTCGCGTTCGTCGGAGAGTTGCGTGCCGTCGGGGCCGATGCCATCAGCGAGGATGCTGAAGCAGGCGTGCACCGCGTCGAGCGCGTCGTCCTCGTCCCAGACATCCCTGGAATCGAACTCGTCAGGCTCTGGGGTAGCGCCGAAGAGCTGCGCGCTTTCGCAGAACGCCTCCATGATCGACTGACCCTGATCCGCGATGTTCTCGATGATGCTGTTCATGACTTCCTCCTTCTCCCGTTAAGGACCCACCAAGAGCCCGTGACTGGGGCGCGAGACCGCCCCGAAGTGATGTCCCGTCTTTTCACGCGCGCGCAACGGAGCCACCGGGACGGAGTCCCGGCCGGAACGGAGTGGAGGACCCCAACGGGGTTGGCGCAGGGAGCACGTGTGACAAGATGGGAGATCACGTAGGGGAGGTATGTACGGAACCAGCACCGTCCCCCCTTGAAGTTCAAACTTCCCTTCCCGGACGCAAGGGCAACGCGCGGCTGTCCGCGGCTCAGAACAGGGGGTGGGAATCGAGGAGGGATTGTGCGACGTCGCGGATGCGGCCGCGGTCGTGGACGCGCTTGGGTCCCCGCGGATCGTCGAACAGGTGCAGGACGTAGAACGCCTGGCCGGGCACGAGGATGTCGTCCTGGCGGTAGACATCGCCGACATGGTCGCCGTCGGCGTCGTAGATGCGGGATTCTTGCGGAGTGAGCCGCTTGAAGGTCACGCTGCCCATCACTCGCCCCTCCTTTCGGCCAGGGCGGCTGCGGCCCAGGCCGCGGCGCGGGCGAGCACGTGTCCGTGGCAAGGTTGAGGATCGCACCAGCAGGCCAGCCGCATGCCGTCCAGTTCGGCGAGGTCTTCGAGCGTGACGATGCCGGAGCGGATGCGGAGCCAGAGATAGGCGCGGTATTGCGCGACGACCTGCCTGCGGGTTCCGTCGGGCCCGATGCGGAACATGTTGCCCCATCTGGTGCGGCGGTCGATGAGGACGGTGTTGTTGTGCACCTCCGCGTGCTCGAATACGTCGCGGAGCGCGGGTTCGTGTCTGAGGTTGATGACGACATCCATACTTCCTCTCCTTCCATCAAAGCTTTGCCCTCTCAGGCTCCCTCGTCTCCGACTCCCGGGAACCGGAAGAGCGGCCCGAACCTTGCGGCGAGGACATCGGCGCCGAGCGAAGCGAGGTCGTCGTTGAAGTCGCCGCCCTGGGGGACGATGACTGCGGCCGCGACGCCCGCCCGCGCGCAGCGCCGGGCGAGGCGTTGGGCGGCCCGTTCGCCTTCGAAGTCGTTGTCGCGGGCGATGACGACGCGGCGGCAGGCGGGAGGGAGGGAGAAGGAGCCGAGACTGCCGGCGGAGAGAGCGGCGGCCGCGGTGATGTCCGGCACGGCGGTGACCAGCGACAGCTCGGTCTCGATGCCCTCGCCGACGAGGAGCGGAGCGACGCGGTCGGCGGGCGTTCCGAAGCGCACGGCGAGGCCGTAGATGCAGCCGAGGGCCTTCCTCGGTGAGGCGACCTCAGCCTTGGCCGGATGGCGCGGATCGAGCCATGTGCGGTGCACGCCAAAGACGGCGCCGTCGTCGCCGGTGACGGCGGCGACAAGCGCGGGCAGGCGGCGGACTGCGGAGCCTTCGCGGTAGCGAAGCTCCGGATGGAAACGCAGCGCAGGGAACCGGCAACGCGCCAGGCCGCGGGCTCGGAGATAGGCTTCGGCGTGGGTGCCGTCAACGGCACGGCATCCCCGCCAAAGCCGCCGCGCCGCTTCGGCGGCGTCGTAGGCGCCTGTATCGCCCGCGGCCGGCGAAGCCGGCAAGGCGAGGAAGGCGCGGGCTTCGATCAGCGCCGCGCGGAGCGTCGGCGCGCCCGTGCGGTGGCGGATGAGGTCGAGGAGGTCGCCGTGAGTGCCCACGGCCGCATCGGTCCACTTCCCGGGCGTGCCCGGGCCGTGCAAGCGGACGAAGAGGGAGCGGCCGCGGGCGCCGTCTATGTCGCCCGCGACCCAGTAGCGGCCCTGGCGGCGGCCGTGGGGGAGGTAGCGCTGGCAGACCTCTTCGGCGCGCGCTGCAAGCGCGGCGGCGACCGCGGCGGCTGGGGACGGAGCGTAGTGCATGGCGGTTCTCCTTCTCACGGGACAGGACGCCCGGCGCCGGAGGGCGAGCGGGCCGAGCGAAGCGAAGGCCCGAGGCCCGGAGGGTGCTGCTCCGGACAGGCTGCAAAAAAAGGGACCGGCACACGAGGCGCCGGTCCCCAGGGTGGGAGGAAACGAAGCGGAGGAGTATCAGAACGGGATGTCGTCGTCCACGGGCTGGGACGAGGTCCCGGCGTCCTGCATGGTGGCCTCGCCCGTCGCCATCGACGGGTCCGCCACGGCCGGCGCGCCGTTGCCGTTGGGCTTGTCGAGAAATTTCACGCCGCCGCCCGGGACCAACAGGATCTCGGTGGAGTAGCGGTCGCTGTCCTCGCCGGGCTTCGACCAGCGCCGGGTCTGCAGCTTCCCGTCGATGTAGACCAGCCGGCCCTTGCGGGCGTTCTTCTGAAGCATGTTGACGAGGCCGTCCTGGAAGGTCACCACCCGGTGCCATTCCGTCTTGTCGACCCGCTCGCCGGTCTGCTTGCTGATGTACGACTCGTCGGTGGCGATGCTCATGTTGGCCACGCGCCCGCCGCTGGAGAGGTGATTGACGGTGACGTCGGCGCCGAGGCGGCCGATCAGTTCTACGCGGTTCAGTCCAAAGCTCATGGTAATTCTCCTTCCTGGTTAGTGACGATGGTTGATGAACGTCGAGAGGCCGGAGTCCTCCCTCCCCGGCCCCCTTCCG
>JAJDTQ010000203.1 GCA_022827045.1 Candidatus Binatia bacterium | reverse complement strand
AAGGTGGACGAGCACCGCATCCCGGGCATCACGCACCGGGTCATGGAGGGGGACGATGTCGAGGTCGGGGAGGAGTGCGGGAGCGTGCTGTTCATTCCGGGCCATACCATCGGGCACATCGGCTTCGTGTTCCCCGGAAAGCTCTTCAGCGGGGACGCCCTGTTCGCCGGCGGCTGCGGCCGGGTCTTCGAGGGAACCGCCGCGCAGATGACATCCTCCCTGGGGAAGCTCCGCGACCTCTCCGGCGACACCCTCGTCTACTGCGGCCACGAATATACGGAAAAGAACCTCCAGTTCGCGCTGACGGTGGAACCCGGCAACGAGGAGATCCGCCGGCGGCTGGAGGCGGTGCAGGCACTCAGGTCCAAGGACCAGTTCACGGTGCCCTCCCGCCTGGACGACGAACTCGCGACCAATCCGTTCCTCCGCTGTGAAAGCGACGAGATCAAATACGGCATGGTCGATCGCTTCCCAGGGATCGGAACGGATCCGGTTTCCGTGTTCGCCAAGGTCCGGGAACTCAAGGACGCCTATTAGCCCGCACGACCGGCGGCCGTTCCCCGGCCGCCTCGACGGCTTCCCCTGTACATTCCCGCCCCCGACTCTGGGCGACGGTTGGACTCATGGAGGTATTTGATGCGGTTTGCGACCCTTAAGGACGGCACCGTGGCCGCGGTCACGTCGGAAGACGGGATTGTCTCTCTGGATGGCATCTGCGGCTCGATGATCGATTTGGCGGCCTCGTATGAAACGAGCCGCGAAGCTATCGAACGCGCCGTCTCGGAGACGACCCCGACAGCCCTCGACGCCGCGCAACTGGCGGCGCCGGTGCCCGCCCCCTCGAAGATCTGGGCGGCCGCCGGCAACTACAAGCGCGGGAGCGCGAACCTGACCAGTACCGGAGGGCGGGGCGAGGCCCGGGAGCGACCGCCGGACGAGTTGCTGGAACACATCTTCCTCAAGCCGCCCTCCGCCGTCGTCGGCCCGGGCAAGGACGTCCTCATCCCGGCCGAGGCCGAGACCATCTTCCCGGAGCTGGAGTTGTGTGTCGTCATCGGCAGGGAGAGCCGGGACTTGTCGATGGACGAGGCCCTGGACGCCGTGTTCGGTTACAGCGTCATCCTCGACGTCACCGCACGGGGATACGGATCGGGCAAGAACCTCATGGGCACCCGCAGTGTGCGCAAGGGGTTCAACACCTTCGCGCCCGTGGGGCCCTGGATCGTCACCCGGGACGAGATAGCCGATCCCCAGGCCCTGGAGATGCGCCTGTGGGTGAACGACGACCTGCGGCAGTCCGCCAGCACCGGCGGCATGATCAACAGCGTCGCCCGGCTGGTGAGCTATCTCTCGCGGGTGGGCACCCTGATGCCGGGCGACCTCATCGCCAGCGGCAACCCCGACTCGCCGGAGTTCCAGCGGCAGCTGGCGGCGGGCGACGAACTGGTGGCGGAGATCGAAGGGATCGGGCAGCTCCGGCTGGGCGTGGCCCGCGCCGGGTAGCCTGGCTGCAGCGCCGACAACGGACAGGGAACGGCGCATGAGCGAAGAACAGTCGTTTCAGGACCAAGGGGCGACCACGCTGTGCTACGGCTGCGGTCCGGCCAACGAGCAGGGGCTTCAGGTTAAGAGCCGCTGGGACGGCGAGGACGCGGTCGGCACCTGGACGGCGGAGCCGCACCACTGCGGCGGCACCCGCGAGGTCGTGAACGGCGGTGTCATCGCCACTCTCCTCGACTGCCACAGCATGAACCTCGCCATCGCCCGGGCCTACCGGGACGAGCGGCGTCCCATCGGCAGCGCGCCGCGGGTTTTCTTCGTCACCGCCAACATGAACATCAACTACCGCCGGCCCACGCCCCTGGGCAAACCCCTGGAGCTTCGCGCCTCCATCCAAAAGGTGCAAGGGCGCAAGACCTTCCTGACCTGCACCCTGAGCTGCGAACGGCAGGTCTGCGCCGAAGCCGACGTGCTGGCCGTCCGCATCCACCGAGACGAAACGGTCGAGCCCACGCGCTAGACCCTCACCCGGCCTTCGGCCACCCTCTCCCAGGGGGAGAGGGGCTATATGGCTCTGGCCCCCTCTGAAAGGGAGCTATAATCTGCCCCCTCTCCCTCTGGGAGAGGATTGGGGTGAGGGCAGCTAGTATCGCAGGTGCGACCAAAACGACAGCGCGAGGTAGTAGACCGGGAAGAACAACGACCCCAAGGCCAGGTAGTAGGGCGGGTCGGGCAGCAGGTACACGATCGCGAAGCACAGCACCCCCCAGATCGCCCCCAGGGTGATGGTGAGGCCCTGGAGCAGGGTGTTGCGGCTGGGATACAGGTAGCGGATCGGCACGAAGACCATCACCGACAATGCCATCACCACCAGGGCGTTGAACCAGGGAGAGGAGTCCAGCACGAAGCAGTAGAACGCCACCACGTTCCAGTAGGAAGGGAAGCCCAGGAAGTGGTGGTCGGCGGTCTTGGCGTCGGTCTGCGAAAAGCCGTAGGCGCTCGCGAGAAGCGGCAGGCACACGATCCACCAGCCATGGCCGGCCGGCAGCAGCTCCGCCCAAACCAGCAGAAAACACGGGACCAGAACGTAGTTGAGGTAGTCGACGATGTCGTCCAGGCGGGCGCCGTCCACTCTGGGGATCAGCTCCTTCACGTTCGCCGCCCGGGCGAAGGTGCCGTCGGTGGCGTCCAGGATAAGCGCCAGCCCCATGAGCGCCAGCGCCTCGCGGTAACGACCCGCCGCCACCAGCGCCAGGGTGAACACGGCCACCGGCGCACCGAGGGCGGTGTAGAGGTGCACCAGCCAGGCGAGCAGCAGTCGCAATTTACCGGAAGTCCGCGTCGTCGTAGTCCGTGTAGCGGCGGGTTCCCGAACTCGCCCGCGTACGAATCGCTGACTAGTTCTGGGTGGCGGAGTAGCTGGCCCGGGCGCGCAGCCGCTCGATCCAGGTCGCCACGTTCTCGAGGTCCGAATCCAGGGGGACGTTGAAGCGATCCAGCAAGGCGATATTGGGCATGAAGGCGATGTCCGCCAGGCTAAAGGAGCCGGCGAGGTACTCCTTGCCCTGCAACGCGATCTCGAGCGCGGCGAAGGCGGAGCCTATGTTCGCCTGGGTCTCGCGGATGAGCGCCACATCGCGTTCTTCTTCCGGCTTACGGTACTCGTGAATCAGCGTCACGAAGTGGGGGTTCACGTGGTTGTCCCGGTAGTCTTCCATCAGGCGGGCATGGGCGCGGCTCTCGGAGTCCGGGGGCAACAGGGGCGGGTGAGGGTACTCGTCTTCAAGGTATTCGTTGATCACCGTGGAGTCGTAAACCACGAAACCGTCGTCATCCAGGGCGGGCACTTGACCGAAGGGATGGATTTTCAGATAGTCCGGGGCCTTCTGCTCGCGCTTCGTCAGGTCGATCTCCACGCTTTCGAATTCCAACCCCTTCTCCATCAGGGCGATGCGCACCTTCAACGAGTTCGTCGAAGGTGGAAAGTGGTAGAGTTTCATGCGCCCAACCTCCCGATCTCCGTATGCTCAACTCCTGACGGGACGATAGCACAAACGAAAGAGCGGGACTACCAAACGGAACTGCACTGCATCAGATCGGCAGGTCCAGCTTCCTGATGCTCTCGATATAGTCCTCGATGCCTTCTTCCAGAAAATACCGCGGCTCGTAGCCCAGTTGCTCACGGGCCTTGCCGATGTTGAAGACACAGTAGCTCTGCTTGTAGCCGTCGCGGAAGTCGAGGCCGGGGCCGATGCCGATCCTGGCCTCGGGGAAACGGCGCTTCAGCACGTCGGCAAAGTCCCTGAGTGTGACTCCCCGGCCGGTGCCGATATTGAAGGTCCATTGGGTGAGGCCCTCGGCATCGAGGGCCAGCACGACGGAGTGGGCGACGTCGCCGACGTAGACGGCGTCGTTCCGCTGGTCGCCGCCCTGGGGAATCGAGACTTCCCGTCCGGCCATGGCATCCTCGATGATCTTGCCGTAGAGGGCCAGCACGCCGTGACGCGCGAGTTTGCCCGGGCCGTAGATGGAGGGATAGCGCAGTGCCACGAACTCCACGCCGTAGCGCTTGCGGTAGTAGTTGCCCAACGTTTCCGAGCAGACCTTGGTGACGCCGTAGAGGTCGGCGGGATTGGGCGGCAGGGACTCGTCCAGGGGTACGAAGTCCGGATGGCCATGCTTGCCGCTGATGTTGCCGACGAAGGCGTTGGAGCTGGTGTAGACGACCCGCCGGACGTCGCAGGCGCGGGCGGCCTCCAGCACGTTCAAGGTTCCGTCCACGCCGATGGAGATGGCGAGGCGCGGATCAGCCTCGGCCGGGCCGGGCATCAGCGCGGCCATGTGCACGATGTGGGTTATGCCGTGACCCGCGACCACCTCCTTGAGCGCGGCCCCGTTCAGGATGTCGCCGGTCACCACCTCCACGTCGGCGGCGATGTCGGCGATGAGGGAAGGATCCACCCGGTTGTCCAGCAGCACGGGCCGCTCGCCCCGGGACGCCAGGAGGCGGGCCGTGGCCGCGCCGTTTACTCCGGTTCCGCCGGTAATCAGGGTCCTCATGTCCCCCCAACGCTTAGCGGCTTACGGCCCCCCGTGCAATACGTTATAGTTAAATCATGATGTATCGGACCCAGCCCGCCCACAGCTCCTTCAGCTTCGGCGGTCCGGTCACACCGGCGGTCAAGTGGCTCTTGATCGTCAACATCATCGTCTTCGTTTTCCAGCTTCCCTATCTCGGCGGGCGTCCGCTGCTGTGGATCTTCGGCCTGGTGCCGCAGCTCGTGTGGGAACAGCTCCACGTCTGGCAGCTCTTCACCTACCAGTTCCTCCATTTCGGGCTGTTCCACATTTTGTTCAACATGCTGGCGCTGTGGATGTTCGGCTGCGACCTGGAGCGGGCCTGGGGCACACACTTCTTCCTGAAGTTCTTCTGGGTGAGTGTGATGGGAGGCGGGCTCTGCGTGCTGTTTCTCGAACCGAATCAGGCCATACCCACGATAGGCGCCTCCGCCGGCATCTACGGCGTGCTGCTGGCCTACGGGCGGCTCTATCCCAACAACGTCGTCTACTTCTATCTGCTGTTCCCCATCAAGATGAAGTACTTCGTGCTCATCATCGGCGCCATAGCCTTCTTCTCGTCCATCAGCCCGGGAAACTCCGGCATCTCCCATCTCGGCCACCTGGGCGGCATGTTGTTCGGCTATGTCTACCTGAGATGGGGCTACATGCTGAGCCCGTGGCGCGCGTTTGCCAACGTCAGGCACGAGTACTATCGTTTCCGGCTGGCTCGCATGAAGCGAAAGTTCCGGATCATCGAAGGCAAGAAGAGCGACGACGAACCGCCCACGCTGCACTGATCCCCACGCACGGGCCGACGCCTCGAAAAAGACCGCTCACT
This sequence comes from Candidatus Binatia bacterium, assembly GCA_022827045.1. Next base: position 20,073 of record JAJDTQ010000203.1, on the reverse strand, counting down.
CCTCGACTTTTGGCTGGCGCGACTTCTTGAGCTCGCTCCGCTTGCGCTTGTCGTCGAGTCGGCGTCGCCGCGATGCCGCGGTGGGTTTGGTAGGGCGCCGCGGATCGGGTTTCTCCGCGGCTTTCCGGATCAGCTTGACCAGCCTGTCCAGGGCGTCGTCGCGGTTACGGGACTGGTCGCGGTAGCGCTTGGCCTCGATGGTCAGGACCCCGCTCTTGTCCACACGCCGGCCGGCGACGCGGACGAGGCGTTCCCTTACGGCCACGGGCAAGGAGGGTGAATCGGCGATCCTGAACCGGAGCTGCACCGCGGTGGCGGTCTTGTTCACGTTCTGTCCGCCGGGCCCCGAAGCCCGGATGAAGCGTTCCTCGATCTCGCCCTCGTCCAGGCTGATGCGGCTGGTGATTCGCAACATCGGCATTCTCCCGCCGGCCTGCTTGTATCCCGCGCCGTTTCCGGCATCATCTTCTGTGTAGCAGATACGGAAACCCGGCCCTACCACATGCGCGGCGGCGGCCGTTTCGAGGAGGACGAATGCGCATCATCCGAACCATTCTCACGGTGATTGGAGCAGTGACGACCCTGGCGGCCGCCGTCGTGGTGGCGGCGGTGATCTTCTTCTCCATGCGTACGCCGCCGGTGCCGGAGAAGTCGGTCATCACCCTGGACCTAGACCGCGACATCCCCGAGCTCGCTTCCGGCGGCCTGACTCCCTGGGACGGCCTTGGGAAGCGCCGGCCGGCGCTCTGGGAAATCGTCGCCGCCATCGAGCGGGCGGCGGGTGATGACCGCGTGGTGGGCCTGGTGGCGCGGGTGGGGGCATCGGGAATGGGGCTGGCCCGCACCCAGGAGCTGCGCGACGCAATAAGGGCCTTCCGACGGTCGGGCAAGCCTGCGTACGCCTTCGCCGAATCCTTCGGCGACTTCGGGCCGGGCAACTCCGCCTACTATCTGGCCGCGGCATTCGAGAAGATCTACCTGCAACCGTCGGGAGACGTGGGCCTCACCGGTCTGCTGGCGGAAGGCTACTTCCTCAAGGGCACGCTCGAGAAGCTCGACGTCCAGTACCGAGTCAGCCAACGGGAGGAATACAAGGGCGTCAAGGAGCGGTTCACCCACAGCGGCTTCACCGACCCGCAGCGGGAAGCACTCACCCGCATCCTGGAATCCCTGACCGGGCAGTTGACGGCGGGGATCGCGGAGGGGCGCGGCCTTTCCGGTGAAGAGGTGCGGGAACTGATGCAGCGGGCGCCTTTCCCTGCCAGGGAGGCGCTGGAGGCGAGACTGGTGGACGCGCTGCTCTACCGCGATGAGGTGAACGAGGCGGTCCGCGCGACACTCGGCGCCGACGTCGCGTTTCTGTCCCTGTCCCGCTACCGGCACAGGCTTGAAGCCAGAGACGGCGAACCGGCCACCGTGGCGGTGATCTACGGCCTTGGCACGGTCCACGGCGGGAGCAGCCGCCGTCGCGCCTTCACCGGGCGCCACTCCATGGGATCGGACAGCATCGCCCGGGCCTTCCGCCGGGCGGCGGACGACGATGAGGTGAAGGCCATCATCTTCCGCATCGACAGTCCGGGCGGCTCCTACGTGGCGGCGGACGTGATCCGGCGCGAGGTGTCGCGTGCACGCCGGCGGGGCAAGCCGGTAATCGTATCCATGGGCGACGTCGCAGGCTCGGGCGGCTATTTCGTCGCCGCCCCGGCCAACCGGATCGTCGCCCAACCCGCGACCCTCACCGGCTCCATCGGAGTGGCGGGCGGGAAGGTGGTAATCAAGGGCCTCTCGGCCAAACTCGGGGTGTCCTGGGACCACATGGCCGGCAACAGCAACGCCACCTTCTGGAGCGCTGTCCAGGACTATGACGCCGGCCAGCAGAGACGCCTCGAGGGGTTGCTCGGCGCGGTCTACGACGACTTCGTCTCGAAGGTGGCGGAGGGCCGGAACCTGCCCCGGGAACGGGTAGCGGCGGCGGCTAAGGGGCGCGTGTGGACCGGCGCCGACGCCCGGGAACGAGGACTGGTGGATGTACTGGGCGGTTACGCGGCGACCCTCGGGGCCGTCCGGGAGATCGCCGGCATCGCGCCGGATACCGCCATCCGCCTGCGGTTGTTCCCTCGCCGGAAGTCCATGCTACGGCTCCTTGCCGAAGAGTTGACAAACGAAGGGCACGGAGCAATCGCAATGCCGACGCCCGACCTGCTGAACGGGGCCCTCGATCGCTTCGGGCCCCTGGCGGCCCTAGCCCGGGCCACCGGCCTGGCGGGGCGTCGGGGACTGCTGGAGATGGCGCTGCCGGGCCAACTTCGTTATTAACTGTAAACTGTACCAAGCAAACCACTATGCCGTGTGGTTACAGACTGTATTACGTGATGCAGTCATAGTCTTGACACCGCGTCTTGGTTCTGTGTCTTGCATTGGAGCAGTTTCCAGGGCCATGCTCACGGGGGTATTTGATCAGGAGGAGCGTGATGAGTCGTCCGATTGTTGAAACAGGAAAGTTCCTGCTGGCGATCCTGTTCGCCTCGTTTGTAGTAATCCTGTCCGCTTGCGGTGGCGGCGGCACCAGCCCCAAAGACCATAGCCCTGTCCCGCTTCCGTTGCCTGTCGGCCATGGCCTGGCTCCCGGTGAGATCACCGTCGAAGCTGGCGTATCCGAGGAACACGGCAACGTCGTCGTCTCATGCCCCGCTGGCGGCCAGTCATGCGTCCTGACCGTCGCGGACGACGGCTCTGCCTCCTACCGAAGAACCAGCGGCATTCCTTCCCTCATGCCCGCCCCGGTATCCTTGAGGCTGCCGGCCGGCCAGGGACGGATGGTTGGCGCTCTCAACGATCTTCCGGCGCAGGCGAGGAACAATATTGCAAGCAGGGTGGCAGCAGCCGCCGGCAACGACGTCGTTTCGAGCACGGCCGCCACAACCACCATTCAGCCTGGCACCGGAGGCGCCTGGAATACCGGGGTAACCCAGGCATTGGCCGAAACGGACAACAGGGCGATCAATGCAGGGTATGTCGGGACCGACCTGGTGTTCGAGAGGATTAACTTCGGACTTGGATTCGTTCACAATACGAGAAACCGGCCAGCCCCGCCGGGTTATCTTGCCGCGATTCCCCCCAAGCCGGACGCACCCCAATGGAAGGGCGTTGACCATTTCTTTGTCAGCCGGAGCGGGGGAAGGTACTATTCCGTGTACTACTCGGACATCCGGGACAACGACGATACGGACTATCTGGCGCTCAGCTATTGGGCCTGGGCACCTGGTCCCCGCGGCGACCGCAGCCCGTTCGTGGGTGCTGCCGCCAGCGGTAGCGATCCGTTTCAGGCCGGGCTCATCACGGCGGTCGCAGGACAGGCAATATACGAAGGTGCCGCGACGGGCCTCTATGCGGCTCATGGAGACCCTGCCACGTTCCGGAATTTTGGCGCCGGCGTCAGGCTTACCGCCGACTTCGATGAGGACTGGATCGGAGGGTTGCTTCTGGACGGTAGGGATTCGGCCAACGACCAGCCCTTGTTTGAAGAGTTGACACTGGGAAACGCCTCTATACAGACCGGCGACGCCGCCTTCTTTAGAGGCGAGGTGAGCGGCCTCCTCGACGGTAAACAGGCGGAGGGCCGATGGGGCGGGCAGTTTTACGGTAACGGTCTCGCTACCGCCGACATACCGGTGTCCTACGCGGAACCTCCGGGATCCGTCGCCGGAACGTTCGGCGCTCGGGCGGTCGGCGGCGACAGCCTGCTCGGTGTCTTCGGGGCCTATAGGGAATAGCCTAGGTAGCCGATCGCACGTGGGCTCGCACTCCCTCGCAGACCATGCTTGACGGCATCAGAGTGCTTGAGCTCGGCCACATCGTGGCCGGCCCGACGGCGGGGCTCATCCTGGCGGCGTTGGGAGCCGACGTCATCAAGGTGGAGCGGCCCGGCAGCGGCGACCAGGCCCGCTTCAGCCGCGGCAACCAGGGCTACTTCCTGGCTTTCAACGGCGGCAAGCGCAGCATCGCCCTGGATCTCAAGGAACCGCGCGGACGCGAAGCGTTCGAGCGGCTGCTGCGCACCGCCGACGTGCTCATCGACAACTATGGCCCGGGCGTGCTGGAACGCATGGGCCTGGGCTACGGGGAGTTGCAGCGTATCAGGCCCGGACTCCTTCACTGCGGCATCAAGGGATTCCTTTCCGGACCCTACGAGTCGCGCAACCTGCTGGACGAGCCGGCCCAGATGATGGGCGGGCTGGCGTATATGACCGGTCCCCCGGGGATGCCGCTTCGCGCCGGCGCCTCCATCGTGGACATGACCGGCGCCATGTTCAGCGTCATCGGCATCCTCGCGGCGCTGCTGCGTCGCCGCCGTGACGGCGGCGGCGACGACATGCGGGTGGGGCTGTTCGAGACTGCGGTGTTCCTGGTGTCGCAGCACATCGCCAAGGCGGGGATTTCGGGCGAGGTCCCGGCCCCCATGACCGAGCGCGGCGTGGGACAGGATCTGGGGTGGGGCATCTACAAGGTGTTCGAGACCCGCGACCGGCGCCACGTGTTCATCGGCGTCACCAGCGACGTCCAGTGGGAGGCCTACTGCAAGGAGTTCGGCCTCGAGGACCTCTGGGCGGAAGAGGCGCTGCGCGACAACGCCGGCCGGCGCGCGGAGTTCCGGCGGTTGACCCGGCTCACCGAGGAACTGGTGCGCACTTTCGAGTTCCGGGACATCGTCGCCCGGCTGGAATCGGCCAATATTCCCCACGCGCCCATCAATACGCCCATGGACCTGTTCGAGCATCCTCATCTCCGCGAACGCGGCCACATGACCGAGCTGACGGCTCCGGACGGGACGTCTTCGCCCCTGCCGGCGCTGCCGGTGGACTTCCGGCATTCGGAGCTGCCGCGCCGGAGCGATCCGCCGCGCCTCGGAGAGCACACGGTTTCCTTGCTCGAGGAATTGGGATATTCGAAAGAGGAGATTTCGGCCATCACCGGTCCCGAAGAACCCGGCAACTCTTGATCGGCCCACAGGCAGGAGAACCAATGAAAGCAGAGCAGCAGGTGGACATGTCGCAGGTTGACGCCGCCATCGACGCGTGGAAGGCGGTGACGGAGGAGATGACGGGGAAGGTCGTGGAGGAGCGTCAGCCGTGGGTCAGCTCCGTGACCGAGGACGCCATCAAGCACTTCGCCTACGGCACGGACGACGACAATCCCCTGTGGACCGATCCGGCCCATGGGTCGAACAGCGGAACCGGCAGAACCCAGGCGCCCCCCGCGTTCGTCATCGTCAACCGCTACCCGATCCTTCACGGCGCGCCCATGAAGGCGCCGCTGGCGTCCCTCATCGGCGGCGTGGAGGTGGAGTGGTCCGGCCACGTGTATGCCGGCGACACCCTGAGCTCCGAGCCGCGCCAGAAGGAGTTCTTCGAGAAACGCAACAAGGAGGGACGGCGTCTCAACTTCGTCATCTCGGAGATCGACTACCGCAACCAGGACAACGCCCTGGTGGCGCGCGCCACCGGCACCATGATCATGGCCACCCAGATCGGACTCCAGACCATGATGGAGCACGAGGTCCCGCGCTACGACGACGGCGCGCTGGAGCGGCTCGAGACCACTTGGCGGCGCGAGTACCGCCGGGGCGCGGACACGCTCTTCTTCGAGGACGTCGAGGAAGGGAGCGAGATCCCGTCCATCGTGCGCGGCCCTCTCACCATCGGCGACATGGTGGCGTGGAATGCGGCCATCGGCCCCTCCTACAAGGCCGGGCGGTGGGGCTATCTGGATCTCAGCAAGGCCATGCATACGGCCATGTTCAACCCGGTGACGGGCTTTCCGGTCAAGTACTCGCAGCAGCACGAGGACGCCAACATGGCCGCCGGCCGCGGCATGCCGGCGCCCTTCGACAACGGCGTCATGCGTTTCGCCTGGGTGGCGCCGCTGGTGACCAACTGGATGGGGGACGACGGCTTCCTCAAACGCTTGAATGTCCAGGTGGCCCGCCCCGGCCTGTACGGGGACCTGACCACCTACTCGGGTCGTATCACGGCCAGAGACACGGAAACGCGGACGGTGTCCCTGGACATCACCGGCACCCGGCAGGACGGAATGGTGAATACGCGCGGCAATGCGGAAGTGGTTCTTCCCGGGCGTCAGTCGTGATCACGGGAGCATGCGGCCTTCGACTTCGCGCCGCTGGCGCGGCGCTACGCTCAGGACGAACGGTTGAGGCTTTTCTCCATTCGTCCTGAGCCCTTCGACAAGCTCAGGACAAGCGAAGTCGAAGGATGCCATCTCGAGAAGGGGGAGAGATCTTGGACAATTACGATAACGGGCTTCCCGCCCGCTGGGACGTGGAGACCGACGTGGTGGTGGTGGGCTTCGGCTTCGCGGGAGGCGTTTCCGCGGTGGCGGCGGCCGACGCCGGCGCCGAAGTCACCATCGTGGAGAAAATGCCCAACCCCGGCGGCATCTCGATCCTCGCCGGCGGCGGCATCGCCACCGCCGTGGACGCCAACAAGGCGTTCGAGTACCTGCAGCACACCAACGCTGGCCGCACTCCGGACGACGTGCTCCGCGCCCTGGCCGAGGGCATGACGGAGATGAAGGACTTCGTCAAGGAGCTGGTGAAGGAGACCCCGTTCGAGCTGGAGGAGCAGCGCAACGGCGGCACCTACCCGTTCCCCGGCGGCGAGGGGCTTGACGGCTTCAAGATCGCTCCCATGGAGGGCTACCAGGGCTTCGAGTGGGCCAAGGGACTGCGCGGCGGCGCGCGGCTTTTCAAGGTGCTGCTGGACAACGTCGACGCGCGCCCGAGCATCACCGTGCGGCAGGCCACGCCCGCCAGACGACTGGTGCGGCACCCGGACCACGGCATCGTCGGGCTCGTGGCCGAGCACGAGGGCCGGGAGGTCGCCATCAAGGCCCGGCAGGGGGTGATCCTGGCCTGTGGCGGCTTCGAGAACAACGACGAGATGAAGCGCAACTACTTCGAGGCCATGCCGGTGTATACGCTCTTCACCGGCAACACCGGCGACGGCATCACCATGGCCCAGGAGGTGGGGGCGTCATTGTGGCACATGTGGCACTTCCACGGCAGCTACGGCTTCAAGTATCCGGAATTTCCACTGGCCTTCCGCCACTGTTTCCGGGGGCCGCGCAAGGACGACTGGGTCATGCCCTGGATCGCGGTGGACAAGTACGGACGCCGCTTCATGAACGAGTATCCGCCGGCGGTGCAGGACACCGGCCACCGGGCGCTGGAATTCTATGACGCCGACAAGCAGGAGTTCCCGCGCATACCCGCCTACCTGGTGTTCGACGAGAAGGGGCGCAAGCTCGGCCCGATAGGGCAGCCCACGGTGCACGACGAGACCGTCTCCTACGACTGGAGCGAGGACAACCTGGCGGAGGTGGAGCGCGGCTGGATCAGGAAGGCCGACGATCTGGAAACCATCGCCCGCATGATTCCGGCCGCGGAGGCGGCCACGCTCAGGACCACGGTGGAGGAATGGAACGAGGTGTGCACCAGCGGGGCCGTGGACCGCTACCACCGGCTGCCGGGCACGCGCCTGACTATCGACACGCCGCCGTTCTACCTGGCGGAGGTGTGGCCCATCGTCTCCAACACCCAGGGCGGACCGGTGCACGACGCCGGGCAGCACGTCATGGACGTGCGCAACGAGCCCATTCCACGGCTCTACTCGGCCGGCGAGTGCGGATCGTCCTTCGGCCACCTCTACCTGGAGGCGGGGAACATTACGGAATGCTTCGTCACCGGGCGCATCGCCGGCCGCAACGCGGCCGGCCTGGAACGGTGGTGATGTCCGGGAGCCTCATTCCGGCGGAAGCCGGAATCCAGAGCCCGCCGGGTACCTCCTGGATTCCGGCTTCCGCCGGAATGACGGATTCGGACATGGGCGACTAATTCTCCCTGGGGAGGGACAAGGGCTACCAAGCCATGCTTGACTATTTCGGGTCCCTGTTCGCCGGCCTCGCGTCGGTGCTGCCTTTCACGGCCGCCGGGCAGGACCCCTTCCTGTTCATGATGATCGGCATCGCCATCGGCTTTGCCGTGGGTATCTTGCCGGGGCTCGGCGGCGCCACCACGCTGGCGCTGATGCTGCCGTTCATCTACAAGATGGACCCCACCACCGCCTTCGCGTTCCTGCTGGGGAGCCACGCCGTCACCGCCACCACCGGCGACATCACCTCGGTGCTGTTCGGGGTGCCGGGAGAAGGCATCACCGCCGCCACCATCGTCGACGGCCACGCCATGGCCAAGCGCGGCGAGGCCGGGCGCGCCCTCGGCGCCGCGCTCATGAGCTCCCTCATCGGGGCCATCTTCGGCGCCTTCGCGCTGGCCCTGGCCATCCCCATCGTGCAGCCGCTGGTGCTTTCCATCGGCGCGCCCGAGTTCATGATGCTCAGTCTCCTGGGCATCACCTTCCTGGCGTCATTGAGCGGCGGCAACCTCGCCAAGGGACTCACGGCCGGCGGCTTCGGCTTGGTGCTGGCCATGGTGGGGCTCGACGCCATCACCAGCGTATCCCGCTACACCCTGGAGCCCGTCCTCGGGAGCGAGAACGTCCTGTTCCTGTGGGACGGACTTTCGCTGGTGGCCGTGACCGTGGGGCTGTTCGCCATCCCGGAGATCATCGAGCTGGGGACCCAGGGGAGCAGCATCGCCCGGGACGTGCCGGGGGCGCTCGGCGGTGTGACGCAGGGCGTTCGGGATACGTTCCGGAAGTGGAAGCTGGTGCTTCGCTGCAGCGCCATCGGCACCTACATCGGATTGATCCCCGGCCTGGGAGGCGGACCGGCCCAGTGGGTGGCCTACGCCCACGCGGTCCAGAGCGGCTCGGACGAGGCCCGCTTCGGCGAGGGGGCGGTGGAAGGAGTCCTGGGACCCGGCGCCGCCAACAACTCCAAGGAGGGCGGCTCGCTGGTCCCCACCATCGCCTTCGGCGTGCCCGGCAGCGTGGGCATGGCGATCCTGCTGGGCGCGTTCATCATCCAGGGCATCGTGCCCGGACCCGACCTGCTGAACCCTCACAAGCACCTGAACCTGACATTTTCGTTCGTCTGGATCATCGTGCTCTCCAACATCGTCACGGTGGCGGTCTGCTTCCTCTTTCTCAAGCAACTGGCCAGGATCACTTTCGTCAAGGGCACCTACCTGATCCCGTTCCTGCTGCTGCTCATCTTCCTGGGCGGCTTCGCCGTCAAGAACAGCTTCGGCGACATGATCGTGGTGCTGCTGTTCGGCGGGCTCGGGTGGCTGATGATGCGCAACGACTGGCAGCGCCCTCCCTTGCTGCTGGGGCTCGTGCTCGGAGGCATTGCCGACAACAACCTGTTCCTCACCACCAAGATCTACGGCATGAGCTGGGTGACGCGGCCCGGGGTCATCATCATCGGGCTCATGATCGCCGGAGCCTTGCTCTACCCGCTGTGGCAGGCGCGCAAAGAGCGTCAGCGGGCAGAAGCCGAAGAAAGGGAACAGGGGGTTGAAGGTTACGAGGAAGCGGGTCCGGAGGAGGGGGGCGAAGCATCCAAATCGGAGCGCACCCTCTTCGCGGGCTTTTTCGTCTCCCTTTTTGTCTACGTGGTGTACGAGGCCCTTTACGGTTTCGGCGCCATCGAGAAGCAGGCCGCGCTGTTCCCTCTGGCCGTGGGCCTGCCGAGCCTCGCGCTGGCGATTCTCGCCCTGGTCCAGGAATTCCGCGCTCCGGCTCCGGCGCCGGTGACGGAGACCGCTGCCGCGGCCGCCGAGCGCGTGCTGCTGCGCCGCCGCACCGTGGCCATCGTCGCCTGGACGGTGGGGTTCTTCCTGGCCATCTGGTTCCTCGGCTTCATCACGGCGTCGGCGGTGGCGACCGTCGCCTACCTCAAGCTGGGAGCCGGCGAGAAGTGGGGCATCAGCGTCGCGCTGGCCGCGGTGGCGTGGATCTTCTTCTTCGGCCTTTTCGACTACGGGCTGAAACTGCCGTTCCCGCCGGGAGAGCTTTTCCTCTGGCTCGGGCTCGCCTGACCCTTGTCCGGCTCACCGAGGTTGAAACATGAACGCATCCTGGGATCAGGAAACCGACGTCGTCGTGGTGGGCTACGGCTACTCCGGCGGCATCGCCGCCATCGTCGCCCACGATCTCGGCGCCAGCGTGACGCTGCTGGAGAAGATGGAGCATCCGGGGGGCAACTCCATCCTGTCCGGCGGTTTCTTCCGCATCACCGACGACGTGGACAAGGCCTTCGCCTACCTGAAGCGCATGTGCCTCAACACCGTGCCCGACCCGGTGATCCACACCTTCGCCAAGGAGCTGCGCACCCTTTCCGGCTTCATGAAGGAGCTCACCGACGACACCGGCATCCAGGTGCAGGAACGGCCCGGCACCGGCGGCACCTACCGTTTCGACGGCGGCCCGCCAGGAGACGCCATCGGACTCCTGGCCGTCAAGAGCGAGGAGGCCCAGTGCTATCCCTGGCTCCAGGTCCACGGCACCGGCTGGATCGCCTTCAAGGTGGTGGACGACAACGTGAGCAAGCGCGACATCGAGGTATCCTTGTCCACGCCGGTGCGGGAGCTGGTATCGGACGGGCAGGGCAGGGTGACCGGGGTGGTGGCGGAACAGGACGGCAAGACCGTGCGGATCGGGGCGCGGAAGGGGGTGGTGCTGGCCGCGGGCGGGTTCGAGCACAACGAACAGCTCAGGCTCCAGTACCTGCAGGCGCAGCCCTTCTACCCCATCTGTGCCCTCGGCAACACCGGCGACGGGCTGCTGATGGGGCAGAAGGCCGGCGCCGGCCTGTGGCACATGTGGCACGTCCACGGCGGCTACGGCTTCAAGACGCCGGAGTATCCCATCGCCTTCCGGCACCGCATCCAGGGGCGCCACGGCGCCAACCACCGGCCGAAGCCGGGCGAGGAGTTCTCGCTCAAGAGCGGCGACGAGGGGCCGAAGATGATGCCCTGGATCATCGTCGACAAGTTCGGCAAGCGCTACATGGACGAGTACCCGCCGGCGCCCCAGGACAGCCCCTGGCGTGACATGAGCCTCTACGACGTGCATATCAAGGACTTCCCACGCATCCCGTCGCACATGATCTTCGACGAGAACGGGCGCATCACCGGGCCGATGTTCACCCCCATCAGCGACCACCCGTCGCGCCGCTACGAGTGGAGCGAGGACAACTCGGCGGAGCTGGCCAAGGGGTGGATCAAGCAGGCACCCACCATCGAGGAGCTTGCCCGCATCATCGGCGTCCCGGAAGACAACCTGACCGCCACGGTGGCGCGCTGGAACGAGATCTGCGACCGCGAGGAGGACACGGACTTCCGCCGTTTCGCCGGCAGTCTGTTCCCCATCTTCAAGCCGCCGTTCTACGCGGTGGAGGTGTGGCCCATCATCACCAACACCCAGGGCGCGCTGGCCCACGACAAGGACCAGCGGGTGCTGGACGCCCACGACAAGCCCATTCCCGGGCTTTACTGCGCCGGCGAGATGGGCGGCGTGTTCGGACACCTCTACCTCAACTCGGGCAACAACTCGGAGGCGTTCATCACCGGCATGATCGCCGGGCGGACCGTCGCGGCGGAGTCGCCTCCCGCCAATCGTTGAACAGATGCACACGGCAGTCCGAGGGCTAACGACGTATAGGGGCGGGCTGCTAACCCGTCCGCACAGCCGATGAGCATTCTGGTCACGGGCGGCACCGGCTTCGTCGGAATCCACGTGACGGCGCGGCTGGCGGAGCTGGGAGAGCCGGTGGTGGCGTTGTCCGCCGAAGGCGAGTTGGACGACGCCTCGTTGGATTTCCTGGGTAAGAACCGGGAGCGGGTAACCTGCATCAAGTGCGATGTCCTGGACCTGGACGCGGTGCGCTCGGTCATGGACAGGCACGGCGTCGACCGGGTCATCCACGGAGCGGCCGTCACCGCCATCGGCGGCCTTGAACCGGAAGGGGCGCGGCAGGCGGCGGTGGTCAACGTGGGCGGCACCGCCACCGTGCTGGAAGCCGCGCGCCTGGCGAGAATCAAACGGTTCGTCCACCTGAGCTCGGCGAGCGTCTACGGCGCCACCGACCCGGATGTTCCCCTGGAAGAGGACGCGGCGCCCGCGCCCCGGGGCATCTACGGCATCACCAAGCGGGCCGCGGAAGACGTCGTATGCCGTTACTTCGAGCTGTTCGCCATGAAAGGGGCCATCCTGCGCCTGTCCGCCCCCTACGGCCCGCTGGAACGCCCCAATCCCCTGCGCACCGTCATGTCGCCGGTGTTCCACTGGTGCCGGGCGGCGTTGAAGGGCGACGAAGTAGTGCTCGCCGACGACCTCGTGCGCGATCTCACCTACGTGCCGGATACCGCCCGCTGCGTGGAGCTGGCTCTTCTCGAAACGGACCTGAAACATCAGGTCTACAACGCAAGCTGTGGTGAAAACCTCCGTTTCTCTGATATCCTTGCGGCCTTGGCGCGAGTCCGGCCGGGCTTCCGCTACCGCCTGAAGGAAGGCGGAGCCCTTTCCGCTTTCTTCCGCGACAGCCTCCGGGGCCCCCTGTCCATGAAGCGCGCGCGGGAAGATCTGGGATTCACGCCGCAATACGATATCGAGACCGGATTGGGCCGTTACCTCGAATGGCTGGAACGCCATCCAATCTGACGCTGTAAGCGGGTCTCGAGTTGGAGCTGATTCATGATCCCAAGGGCATTCGAATACTTCGATCCTCCAACCCTGGAAGAGGCCGTGGGGCTTCTCGAACAATACGGCGACGACGCCAAGCTCATGGCCGGCGGCCAGAGCCTGCTGCCGATGATGAAGCTGAGGATGGTCTCGCCGGCCGTAGTGGTGGACCTGTGGCGCGTGCCGGATCTAGACGCCATCCGGCAGGACGACGGCGCCATCCGCATCGGCGCCATGACCACGCACTACGCTCTGCATAGTTCGCCGCTGATCCGGAACACCCTGCCGGCTCTGGCCGACGCCGCCCGGGTAGTGGGCGATCCGCTGGTGCGCAACCTCGGCACCATCGGCGGCAGCGCGGCCCACGCGGCCTACAACGCGGACTACCCGGCGGTGCTGGTGGCGCTGGAGGCCGAGCTGCGGGCGGTGGGGCCGGAAGGAGAGAGAAGCATCCGGGCCGCGGATTTCTTCACCGACACTTTCACTACCTGTCTGGAGCCCACTGAAATCGTGACGGAAATATTGATCCCGGTTCCAGGAGACGGGGATCGAAGCGCTTACCTGAAACTGAGCCGCCGTGGCACCGACTTCGCCATCGTCGGCGTCGCGGTAGCGTTGACCGGAAGCGAGGGCGGGCGCTGCGCGGACACACGAGTGGTGCTCACCGGAGTGGGCGACGTTCCCGTACGCGTCACCGAGGCAGAGGAGATCCTCGAGGCCGGGCCACTGGATGCGGAACGCATGGCTGAAGCCGGCGAGGCCACCAAGCGGAACCTCGATCCGCCCTCGGACGTCCAGGCGGACTCGCAATACCGTGTCGACGTGTCCGGCGTTTACGTGCGGCGCGCGGTCACCGCTGCATTGGAACGAACATGACTCCCTCTCCCTCTGGGAGAGGGTCGGGGTGAGGGTCTCCGTATCACCAAGGAGCAAGACATCATGGCAAGGACCGTCCAGGCCACCGTCAACGGCCGCAAGTACTACGAGGAAAACGTCGAGCCGCGCCTGCTGCTGGTGCACTTCCTGCGGGACCGGCTGGGCCTCACGGGAACGCACGTGGGCTGTGACTCCACCAACTGCGGGGCGTGCACCGTGATGTTCAACGGCAAGGCCGTGAAGTCCTGTACGGTGCTGGCGTTGAGGGCCGACGGCGCCGAGATCACCACCATCGAGGGGGTGGCTGACGAGGAACGGCTCCATCCGTTGCAGGAGGGCTTCTGGGAGAAGCACGGGCTCCAGTGCGGCTACTGCACACCGGGGATGATCATCTCGGCCATGCAGTTGCTGGAGCGGCACCCCGACCCCGACGAGGCGACGGTGCGGCAGGAGCTGGAGGGGAACCTGTGCCGGTGCACCGGCTACCAGAACATCGTGGAGGCGGTGCTGTGGGCCGCCGAGCGGCTCAAGAGCGCGAGCGCGTGAGGGTGAAGCCATGCCAATGATCGGTCAGAGCATCAAGCGCCGCGAGGACCTCAAGTACGTAACCGGCTCTGGCACCTACGTGGACGACATCACCCTGCCGGGGATGCTCCACGCCGCCTTCGTGCGCAGCCCCCATGCCCACGCCAGGCTGCTGGGGGTGGACACAACGAAGGCGCTGGAGCACCCCAAGGGCATCGACGCCGTCACCGGGGCCGAAGCCTACGCGCTGGCGGGCTCGATGCCCGTTTACAGCTACCGCGAGGCGACGGTCATCAAGAAGCCCGACTACCGCTGTCTGGCCCACGACCGGGTGCGCTTCGTGGGCGAGCCGGTAGCGCTGGTGGCCGCCGCGGACCGCTACGCGGCGGAGGACGTGGCCGAGCTGGTGGAGGTCCGGTACGAGCCCCTGGAACCGCTCATGGACCCCGACGAGTCCATCAAACCCGACGCGCCGAAGCTGCACGACAACCTCGACAACAACGTGGGGCTGCGCATCGAGCGCCGGGGAGGCGACATGGAAGCCGCCTACCGGGAGGCCGACTTCGTCTTCAAGCGCCGCTACCGCATGCACCGCCATACCGGCACGCCCATCGAGACCCGGGGGTGCATCGCCCAATACAACACCGGCACCCAGGAGCTGACCCTGCACTGCTCGACGCAGATCCCGCACATCCTCAAGACCCATCTCTCCGAGATCCTCGACTTCCCCGAGTTCAAGATCCGGATCATCGCGCCGGACGTGGGCGGGGGCTTCGGCAACAAGCTGCAGGTGCCGCCGGAGGTGGTGGCGCTGTGCATTTTGGCCATCAAGACACGCCGGCCGGTGAAGTGGATCGAGACCCGCCGGGAGAGCCTGATGGCGTTTCTGCACGCCCGCGAACAGACCCACGACGTGGAGATCCCGATGAAGCGGGACGGCACCATCCTGGGGATCAAGTCGCACGAGATCGTCAACGCCGGCGGCTACCTCGACGCCCGCATCAGCGGCCCGTCCCTGGGCGCCGGCATGTGGCTTCCCGGACCCTACATGGTCAAGGGCTTCCACGTGGACATCGACGTGGTGATGACCAACAAGTGCCCGTACGGTGCCTACCGGGGCTTCGGCAGCCAGATGGGGGCGCTGGTCATCGAGCGCTCCGTGGACATCATCGCCCGGCAGCTTGGCCGTGACCCGGTGGACCTGCGCAGGCAGAACCTCATCAAGGAGACGCCCTACAAGTGCGTCACCGGGCACGAGTTCGACAGCGGCGACTACATGGCCGGGCTGGGAAAGGCCCTGGAGATGGTGGACTACCCGGCCCTCAGGGAAGAGCAGGCGCGGCTCCGCGAGCAAGGGCGTTACATGGGCATCGGCGTGGCCATGGCGGTGGAGGGCGCGGGCTGGAATACCTATACGGCGGCCATGGCGCAGCACTACGTGCCCACGCTGGATTACGCCACCGTGACGATGCGCATGGACACCTCGGGCAACGTCAAGGTGCTCATCGGCGACGTCGCTTGCGGCACCAGCCATGCCACCACCGCGGCGCAGGTGGCGGCGGACGCCACCGGGCTGCCCATCGACACCATCGAGGTCGTGGAAGGAGACACCGCGGTGACCCCCTACGACTCGGGCACGCGAGCGGCGCGCTTCAGCGCGGTGGTGCTGCCGGCGGTGGCGGCGTCGGGCATGGCCCTCAAGAAGAAGGTCTGCCGGGTCGGCGCCCATCTCATGGAGGGCGCCGAGGAGGACATGGAGATCGTCGAGGGACAGGTACATGTCCGCGGCGTGCCGGACAAGAGCCTCCCGGTGAGCCGGGTGGCGCGGGTAGCCTACTCGGAGGTGGCGACCCTGCCCCATGAGATCCCGGCCGGCCTCGAGGCGACCGAGTCTTTCAAGGCGCCGATGAGCGGGCTGTGCATCACCTGGCCCTACTCCATCCACATCCCGGTGGTGGAGGTGGACATCGAGACCGGCACCGTGAAGTTCCTGCGCTACGCCATCGTCCATGACTGCGGGGTGGAGATCAATCCGATGGTCGTGGAGGGACAGGTGGTGGGTGGCACCGCCCAGGGCGTGGGCGGCACGCTCCTGGAGGAGATGGTCTACGACGAGGACGGACAGCTCCTGACCACGAGCTTCATGGACTACCTGATCCCCACGGCCACGGACATGCCGTCGTTCGACGTGTGCCACCTGCAGACGGCGGCGCCGCAAATCCCGGGCGGCTACAAGGGGATGGGGGAGGGTGGCTGCGTCTACGCCTACGCCGCAGTGGTCAACGCCGTCGCCGACGCCATCGAGCCGCTGGGCGTGGAAATCACCTCGACGCCGCTCTAGCCCAGCCGCGTCCTGGAGCTCTTGCGCGAAGCGAAGAACCGAAACGGAGGAAATGCCTGATGCGCATCCGGGAACTTGTAACCGCGTGCCGCGAGCGCGACGACCTGTACACGGTCAGTGAAGCCATCGAGCGGGAGTCCATGCCGGGACGCATCCAGGACGAGGAGAAGAACGGCAACCGCGCCATCCTGTTCGAGCGCATCAACGGCTACGACGTGCCGGTGCTGGCCAACCTCTACGGCAGCATGGAGCGCTACGCGCTGGGACTGGGTACGGACGTCGCCAGGATGTGGGAGCACTTCGACCACGCGGTGGCCCATCCCGAGCCGGTGGTGGAGACCGCCGACGCCCCCTGCTTCGAGGTGGTGCACGACGACCCGGACATCACCAAGATCCTGCCGCTGGCCCAGTACTCGGAGCGGGACGCCGGCCCCTACATCACCTCGGGCGTGGTGTTCATGAAGGACCCGGACTCGGGGCGCGTCAACATTTCCTTCATCCGCCACATGGTGAAGGGCCCCAAGAAGCTGGGCTTCAACCCCAAGTCGGTGCACAACCGCCTCTACTACAACCGCATCGCCCGCAAGGGCCGGCGCATGGAGGTGGCCATCACCCTGGGGCCGCCGTCGGAGATGCTGGCCGCGGCCGCTGGCTACATTCCCGAGGGGGTCGACGAGGTCCAGGTGGCCACGGCGCTGGCGGCTCCCGAGCATCGCGGCGAACTGGCAATGGCCCAATGTGGCGCCGTGGACATCCAGGTGCCGGCCGGGTGTGAGTTCGTCATCGAGGGGGTGGTATCCACCGACCTCGAGGCCGAGGGCCCGTTCGGTGACTGGACCGGCTGCTACGCGCGCCCGCAGCAGAAACCCACCCTGGACATCCTGCGGGTGTCGCACCGCAAGGACCCGGTGTACCAGACCATCCTGCCGGTAGACTCCAAGGAGCAAATCCTGCTCACCATCGTGCGCTTCCTGCCCGAGCTGGAGGAGATCCAGCGGAAGTATCCCGAGATCAAGCGCTACTCGGTGCCGGATTACGCCCTGGGCCGCCTGGTGGTGGCCGCGGTGGGGCCCTCGGAGCGGGCGCCCGCGATCATGGACGACTACCTCAAGATCCAGTGCATCAACCGCGCCATCCTGGTGAACGAGGACGTGAACATCGACGACCCCGCGGATGTGTTGTGGGCGGTGAGCAACCGGATCCTCGAACCCGAAAAGGTGGTGGACCGGGGCTGCGACGACGAGTGGTGGAACAACCTGAAGCTCGGCATCGACACCATGGTGGACATCGACGACATCCGGCACGTGCGGCCCAGGATCATCCACCGCTGATCGCGGGACATTGCCGACACCGCGGACCGCCAGGAACCCGAATACTGGAGCCGACCATGCCCAAGCTCATCGACCTGAGCCTGCCGCTGACCGCGAACGTCACCGTGGTGCCGGGCCATCCGACCCTGTCGTTCCACCCGATCCACCGGCACGAGACCCACGGGCGCTCCAACACCGAGATGCGCGCCAGCATCCACACCGGCACCCACTGCGATCCGCCGTACCACTTCGTTCCCGGCGGCAAGACCATCGACCAGATGCCGCTGGAGCGTTTCATGGGGTCCGCGGTCAGGATCGACCTGCGCCGCAAGGTGAAGCCCAGGACCGGCATCACCATCGACGACGTGCGCACCTCACCGGGCTTTCGGGAACGGGACCTCAAGGGGCGGATCGTGGTGTTCCACACGGGCTGGAACCGGAAGATGTTCGGCGAGCCCAACTACTATTTCGACAACCCCTTCATCACCGTCGAGCTGGCCCGCTGGCTGGTATCCAAGCGCATCAAGGCGCTCGCCCTGGACTCGCCCCAGGACCAGGTGCAGGGGACGGGGGAGCCTCACCCCGGCGACTTTCCCGTGCACCGCACCTTTCTGGGCAAGGGCATCCCATTCATCGAGCACCTAGCCAACCTGCACAAGGTGCGGCAGCGCATCTTCACGCTGATCGCCTTCCCGATCAAGATCGAGGGCGGGGACGGGGCGCCGTGCCGCGCCGTCGCGGTGGTCTAGTGTCCGGATACAGCAGCGCCCCTTTCCGGTTCCGAAAAGGGGCGCTGCAAGCGTCAGCCTCGATCAGGACAACAAACCCTCACTTGGGGAGCATCCACTTGAGGCGTTCCTTGGTGGCCGGGCTCATGGACAGGATGGTCTCCGTGTGCTTCTCGGCCTCCTCGCCGGGCACATGGACCACGTTCAGCTTGGACTTCTTGGCGTCCGCCAGGAAAGCCGGATCCTTGAGGGTCGCGGCATAGGCGTTGCGCCAGGCCGCCAACACCTCCTTGGGGGTGCCCGGCGGCAGCGTCACCGGCCGCTGGAAGTTGTACTGCACCGCCCAGGCGTTGAGCATCTCCACGTTGTCCTTGCCCTTGACGAGATCCGTCACCCGCGGCAGTCCCTGCACTTCCTTGTCCGGCGGATTGCCGTGGACCAGGATCGGGATCAGCTTGTCGTCGCCCTTGGCGTCGAGCATGGAACGCGCCGTCACGCGCATGGACTCGAACGCCATGCATACCCCGCCCAGCTCTCTCGCCTGCAAGCCCAGCCTCACGATCGCCGTACCCTTGTAACCGGTAATGACGTCGAAGAGGTTCTTTCCGGTGGCGATATTGAGGATCGTGGGCAGGGTGGTGCCGGTACCGCCGGCCGACCCCACCTTGAGGGGCTTGCCGGACTTCACCAGATCGTCCCAACTCTTGAGGCCGGTGAAGCCCATCACCGCGCAGCTCGGCCAGCCGGTCACCGGAGCGCCGACCCACCCGTAGTTCCGGCCCTTGAAGTTCACGCGCCGGGAGCCCAGCGCCTCGTGCAGCAGGAAGACGTTGTTCCACACCCCGGCGGTCAGACCGTTGGGCTTGACCTTGTTGTAGAGGTAGTTGGCGACGATGAGGCCCCCCGCGCCGGTCAGGTTCTGCACCACCGGAGTGGGGTTTCCGGGCAAATGCTTGCTGATGTGCCGCGCGGTGGCGCGGGTATAGGTGTCGTAGCCACCGCCGGGGGAGGCCCCGACGATGAACCGGATGGTCTTGCCCTTGAAATACTTCTCGACCCCGAAGGCGTTAGCCGAGACGCCCAGGACGAGCGCCAGCGCAATGCTCGGGCCGATGATTCCGACAACTGCTCGCTTCATCTGTGAACTCCCTTTTGTTTCGTCAATCCCTTACTTGGGCAGCATCCAGTTGAGCCGCGACTTGGTCTCCTCGGACAAGTTCAACATGATCTCCACGTACTCGTCGATCCGTTCGCCCGACACGTACTCGACATTCAGCCGCGACTTCTTGGCGTCCGCCAGAAAGGCGGGGTCGCTGAGGGTCGCGGCATAGGCCTTGCGCCACGCGGCGACGCGTTCCTTGGGGGTTCCCGGAGCGAGGGTCAGGGGCCGCTGGAAGTTGTATTGCAACGCCCAGGCGTTGAGCATGGCCACGTTGTCCTTGCCCTTGACGAGGTCGGAAACGCGCGGGATGCCCTGGACTTCGGGATCCGGCGGATTGCCGTGGACCAGGATCGGAATGAGCTCGTCGTCGCCCTTGGCGTCGAGCATCGAACGGGCGGTCACCCGCATGGACTCGAACGACATGCAGACCCCGCCCAACTCTCTCGCCTGCATGGCCAGCCGCACCGGCGCG
>JAJDTQ010000109.1 GCA_022827045.1 Candidatus Binatia bacterium | reverse complement strand
CAGCATCAGCGTGGCCATGCTGTCGGTGACGGCCACGAATGGGGACGGGTTGTCGGTCACCCAAGACTCGATCGTGGTGAGGGTGCACCAGGAGGAGTACGACAGTTTGCCGGGGCTCACGGTGAATGAGAATGGGACGGTCTCTTCAGGCGCCCTGACGCTGAACGCTTGCCTTAACATAGTATTCCCATTGCCCGTAGGGGACACTACAATTCGGATTTTCTGGTCGGAGTGGCAGCGCGCGGTCGGCAGCGGATGGATCACGGCGCAGAACAACGTGAGAACGGATCCCGTCCTCGGACCTGTCAACATTTGTCCGATCAGGATTGACGAGGACAGGTACCCGCCAGGCATCTACCGCTTGGTCGGCCATGTGGAGATTGGTGGTGAGCCGAGCTTCCGCGCGTCGCCCACAATCGAAAAAAAGCCGTAGGGAGCCCGCTTTAACGTTCCCTGCTCCGGCAGACTACCATGACGGTCCGCCGACCACGCTTCAGCGCCCCCGCTCACCGACGAGACGGGGGCGCTGAGCTGTGGCGATTCGGGGGTGTTCGCTACTGGGTACGGAAAGTCATCGCGGTACTTGAAGCCAACGGGCGCGAGACACCGGTCGCACATCTCACGGCGGTCGAGGCCTAGCGCGCTCTAGCAGGGCATCTGGACCGCGCGCCATTTCGTCGAGACGGCATCCGAGACCGGCATCGAGAGGTCGTCTGGACTCGCCGATGCGCCAAGGCGCGCTTGGACCCCTTGGGGTGCGCGCCGGGCCGTAGTATCACTCGATATGCTCGCATAGTATCACGCTGCCTCAGGGCAAGAAGCTACCCTGTCGCCCAGCCCCTTCTCGGTTACCGCACCCGCAGCGCCCACACGGAGATGTGATTGGGCAACCTTCCTCCGCCCGGCGATGTGACCTTGATGCTGGTCGGGCGGAGCGCGCCGGCTGGGGTCCAGTGGAAATACAGCGACGAGCCCGCCCGCACACGGCGGCCGGTGAGGCGGGGGGCGGAGGAGGATGAGGTGTAGGGTTGGAGGCGGAAGTTCTCCGGCAGATTGGTGAAGATGTCGTGCAGGTCCCAAGTGGTCATTCCGTATGTCGTCCAGCCTTGGAGGTCGAGCCAGAGCGTGATGTAGAAGCCGGTGAGAATCTGCTCAGGTCGCCACGCCTTGTCGGGGCTGACGTCCACGAGAGAATTGAAGCCGACTACGGGCGATGCCGTAAAACGTCGCATCAAGGCGCGCTCGCCGCCGGGATAGTCGTCACCCCAGCGGTCCATGGCGTAGCGCAGAACCATGGAGGGAACACCATAAACTTGGCGGCGCCCGAGGCATGGGCCGGAATTGCCCTCACGTTCGCGACCAACCCAGCTGCACTCCTCTGGCGCGCGGGAGATTCTTCCGGTGCCATCGCCCCGCCAGTCTCGTCCGAAGAAGGCGGCCATGTCGCCGAGCCAGTCCCAGTACCAATTCCGGCTCTCCGCAGAATAGTTGTACGCCGCCCAGCCCAGTTCCTGGCCGGAACCGTGTCCGAAGAGCCGGTAGGCGACGAGTTGTTCGGCGAGCGTGGCGCCGCCTTCGAGTTCCCATACGGTCTTCCAGCCCGCATTCCCGAAGATTCCGGCATTCCTCTGCACCAAGTGCGCGACTTCATGTGCAATCAACTCGGGATAGTAGTTGAGTAATTCCTCTTTGGTCACCGCATCCCCCACGGATCCCTGCGGATCCGGAACCTGTCCGTAGAAGATCTCCGCCTGGTTGCTCGTCGCGCATCGTTCCGTCGGATAGAGGTCTGCCCCCCAAACCCACCCACCCACGTCAGCGCGATTCGCCTCCTTGGTCATGAGCACCAGGAAACGACCGTTGCCATCCACATCAGACAAGGCACCGAAATAATCGTCGTGCACGCCTTTGATGTTAGCCGAATAGAAGGCATCCAAGGTCGCCAGCTCCGAGTCGGTGAAGGTCCCAGCGGGATTGTCGCGGTCGTCGAGCCAAATCGAGTTGGTGCCGACAAGTCGCACTACGGACCGGACCTGCCCTCGGCTTGCGCACGTCGCTCCCGCCTCACCATACAGCGTCAGTGTATCCCCCACCTGCAGGTCGCGCCGGGCATCCGCCAGCGCGGGGCGGGTCGCGCGTCCCAGACTTCGCAGCAACGCTCGGTCTTGCGTCATGATCTCGTTGTGCGCCCTCGCCCAGCGCATCCGCAGGGTGTCGTCGGCGAGCGGCCATTCGCCAATGCCGCCGCCTGTTGATGCAGGTGCTATCGGCAATGCAGGCTGCCGGGCGAACGGGGCCGACGCACTGAACGGCCCTTGAGCCAGGGCCGCCATTCCGCGCCGACTCGCTTCTTCGAGCTCCTCGCCATCCGCCGCCACGACGATGGGGCCGCTCTCCGCTGCAACGACCGAGGCATCCCAGGGGGTGCCCGTCAGGGTGACACCGGTAAGCGAGGCCGCATTCTCCGAAGTGGACACGACCCCGATCACATACTCGCCACCCGTCGCGTTCCCCGGCAGATGAACGCAGCCATTGCCGGCGTAGGTGTAACGATACCATCCCGGTTCGAGCTCCAAGTCCTCCAATCTCCGCGGCGTCACCCCCACTGTTCGCGCGTCGCTCTCGGTCCCCACTGCCACCCGCAGCTCTTCCCTGCGCGCTGGCAGGCAATCACTCCAAGGAACCAAGATCGACAAGGTCGTCGGGCTGGCCGCCGTAACCCTTGCGGCGAGTCCGCCGACGGTGACTTGGTTCTGAGCTGCGGTGGCCGAAAACCCGGAGCCCGTGATCCGCGCGGACGCGCCCTCGATCAGCACACTGGGCTGGATGCCCGAGATGACGACAGGCACCGGCGCCGTTACCGTCACCCGGAAGCTCAACTGGGCGCTCAACCCTCCGGGATCGCTTGCGGTCACCGTTACAACGGCCGATCCGACGGACACCGCGCCGATGCCGAATTCACCACCCGACACCACGGCCAGGACCACTGCTGCGTTGGAGCTGCCCGCCGCGTACGTCAGCGCATCGCCGTTTGGGTCGCGGAAGTGGTCTGCCCCCTGCCATGCGCGCACTTCGCCGACGGTCACGGTCAGATCGGGAATGGTCGACACAACTTCGGGAGCGTCATTGGCCGCCCGCACCGTCACGGAGAAACGCTGCTGAGCGGTCAGCCCGCCCGAATCCGTCGCCGTGACGGTGATGCTCGCGGTCCCGACCGACACTCCGGTCAGCGTCACGGTAGCGCCGGCAACCGTAGCGGTAGCGACACCCCTGTTGGAACTCGTCGCGGCGTAGCTCAGCGGCTGTCCGTCGGGATCGTTGAAGAACGAGGACGCGTCGATGGTGGCCGTTTGCCCGGACACCACCGACTGCCCCGGAATGGCGCCGATCACAACCGGTTCCCGGTTCGGCACCGTCACGGCGAACAATTGTTGAATGGCCATCCCCGCGGGGTCGGCAACCGTTACCGTCACCCTCGTGCTGCCGGGCGCGCGCCCGATGATCGTCAGGGTGCTGCCGACCGATTCAACGGAGGCCACCCCGGCGTTGGCGCTCGCCGCCGTGAAGGTCAGCGCATCTCCGTCCGGGTCGGTGAAGTAGCGCGCCAGGTCGAACTCCAGAGTATTCCCGGCCAGGAGGGTCCTGGATGGAATCGTGTCGAGAGTAGTCGG
>JAJDTQ010000074.1 GCA_022827045.1 Candidatus Binatia bacterium | reverse complement strand
AGGTCTTGAACGGCAATCCGATGCCGATCTTCACGATGTTTGCGGGTCTCCCTTCAAGGCGTTCGACGGGGGGCGAATACGCCCTTCCTGTATTAAAACGTAGCCAATAGACGGGGAGCCCGCAACTCGCACCGGTCAGCTCCCGGCCGGGATGGAGCCGCGCCCCGCCGCGGGGAAAGCGGCCCCCGGGGCGGTTGACGCGACTGGTGCAAAAAGTGATATTCAGGCTTCGAAGTGGAATGAGCTTCGAAGTGGACTGAGCTTCGAAGTTCGAAGGAGGAGCACCACGTGGCCGGCCATCCCGGACCGCAGATGATCGTCGAAGGGCTCAAGGAAGCCGGCGTCGACCTCGTCGCGACCCTGCCCGACATCAACCTGCACGCTTTGCTGGAGCGGGTGGCGGCGGACCCGGACATCACCCACGTGCCGCTCTGCCGGGAAGAGGAAGGCATTGGCATCTGCACCGGCGGTTATCTGGTCGGCAAGAAGTGCGCGTTGATCATGCAGAACGGTGGGCTGTTCAACAGCGTCAACGGCATCGTGTCCACGCTGCTGCAATACAGCTTTCCGCTGCTGCTTCTGGTCTACTTCGCTGGAGACGTTGGGGACCGCTCGTTCAGCACCAACGGCGCCATGACGCAGCCCGTGCTGGACGCTCTCGGCATCCGCCACTTCGTTCTGCGGGACCCCGACGAGGCCAGGACGCTGATCAAGCGGACCCAGGTGCTCACCCAGGACTACAAGCGGCCGGTGGCCGTTTTGCTGACCAAGGACGTGCTCGGCCGGCGTCGTCCGGGGGAGTGAGGGAAGCACGGGGCGGACGGTTTGATGAACCGCATTGATTGTTTCAAGGTCATGGCGGAACTGGCGGCAGACGCCTTGGTGGTGACCGGCGCCGGCGGCAACACCGTCGAGTGGTACGCCTGCCGGCCGGGCGACGGCAACCTTCGCGTCCGCACCATGGGCCTGGTCTCTTCCATCGCCCTGGGCATGGCGCTTGGACTGCCCCACCGGCAGGTGGTCGCCATCGACGGCGACGGCTCGCTGCTGATGAACCTGTGCAGCCTGCCCACCATCGCGCGCAAGAACCCGCCCAACCTGACCCACGTGGTCCTCGACAACGAGGTCTACGAGGCTTCGGGAGAGATCGATACCGCCACCGGCGCGGGTACGGATCTCGTGGCCATGGCGCAGGCGGCGGGGATCCGCCGGGCTTCGTGGGCCAAGAGTCCGGACGATCTGCGCACGGTTTTCTCCGAAGCGCTGGAGGGCGGGGACGCGGCTTTCATCGGACTCAAGGTGGAGACCTCCCGCAGCGAGGTGCCGCCATACCCCATGGACGAGGTGGAGAACAAGTACCGTTTCATTCGCCACGTGGAGAAGACCGAGGGGCTGAACATCCTCAGCATGCCCATGCCGGTCAGCTTCCTGAAGGACTGACCCGAGCGTCCCCGACCCTGTCAGGCATCATCGAGGCTGCACCATGAATATCGACTGTCACGCGCACTATGTACCGCCCGCCGCGATCGAACGGCTCCGCAAGGACGGCTCGTCCTTCGGCATCGAGGTGGGGGAGGAAACCCCGCAAGGGCCGCGCCTGCGGCTGGGAGGGCCGGACAGGCCGCTGGCCCGGCCCATCCTGGCGCCGGCCACGGACCTGTCGAAGCGCATCGACACGGTGCGGGAGACCCGCCTGGACCGGCAGATCCTGTCCGCGTGGATGGACATCGTGGGCTACACCCTGCCGGTGGAGCAGGCGGTGAACTGGAGCCGCATGCTGAATGACTCCATGCGCGAGGCCCTGGCGGACGGCGACAGGGAGGGGCTTTTCCGCGGCACCGCCACGGTGCCGTTGCAGGACGGCGCGCGAGCCGCCGAGGAGCTGGAGTACGCTGTCAAGGAGTGCGGCCTCATGGGCGCCATGATCGGCCCCAGCATCGGCAGCGCCAACCTCGACGACCCGGGGCTGGACCCCTTCTGGAAGGCTGCCGAGCGCATGCAGGTGCCGTTGATCATCCACCCGCTGAACCCCCTTGGGATCGAACGGCTGGGCAAGTATTTCCTCACCCACATCGTGGGACTCCTGGCGGACACCACCGTGGGGGTGGCCAGCATGTATTTCAGCGGCGTGCTGGACCGCTTCCCCGACCTCAAGATCATCCTTTGCCACGGCGGCGGGTTCCTGCCCTACCAGTTCGGCCGCATGAACCGGGGCAGGGAGATCCAGCCGGATATCCAGAAGACCACCGCCCTCATGGGGCGTGACGTGCTGCGCTGGTTCTACTACGACACCATCGTGTTCGAGACCGACGTGCTGGAGTTCCTGATCGCGGAGGTGGGAGCGGACCACGTGTTGCTGGGCAGCGACTGTCCCTTCGGCATCGGCGATCTCAGGCCGCTGGAGATCATCGACCGGATCCGGCTGGACGAGGCCGACAAGGACAAGATCGTGGGCGGCAACGCGGAGCGGCTGTTCGGCACGAGCTGAACCGGGAGCACACGGAGAGAGCGTATGATGGACCTGCGGTCGTTCATGGACCGGCTGGAAGGCGAGGGCCCCGGGGAACTGCTGCACATCCGCAAGCCGGTGCGGCCCGAGCACGACGTCACCGGCCTGCTCATGGAGCTGGAGTCGTCCGGCCGGTATCCCACCCTGTTCGTGCACGAGGTGCAGGGCTTCTCCATGCCCGTCATCACCAACCTCCACGCCACCCGGCATCGCCTGGCCATGGCGCTGGGCGTGGACGCCAACGACCTGGTGGAGGAGTACCGGCGGCGGGAGAGCAACCCCGTCGCGCCGGAGCTGGTGAAGGACGGCCCGGTCAAGGCGGTGGTGCGCACGGGGGCGGACGTGGACCTGGGCGAGATCCCGCTGCTGACCCACTTCGATATCAGCACCGCCCCTTACGTGACCGCGGGCATCGTCGTCGCCCGGGACCCCGTGAGCGGGGTGCGCAACCTGAGCTTCAACCGCGCCATGATGGTGGAGCGGAACCGCCTGCGCATGCACCTCGCCCCCGGCATGCACCTCATGCGCTGCGCGCGCAACGCCGAGGAGAGGGGCGAACCGCTGGACATCGCCTTCATCGTGGGGGTCCATCCGGCCTTCGCCATCGGCGCGCTTTCGCTGGCGCCTTTCGACGTGGACGAGTACGATGTCATCGGCGGCATGATGGAGCAGCCGGTGCCGCTGGTGCGGTGCGAGACCGTTCCCCTCGAGGTCCCGGCCCACGCGGAGATGGTGTTCGAGGGGAGGATTTTGCCCAACGTGCGCGAGGAGGAAGGGCCCTTCGGCGAGTTCACCGGCCACGCCGTGGGTGTGCGCAGGAATCACGTGTCGGAGATCACTGGCGTGACGCTTCGGGAAAAGCCGCTCTACCAGGACATTTTCACCGGCCACTCGGAGCAACGGCTCATGGGTTCCATTCCCCGGGAGGCGGCGATCTTCCGGGCGGTGAAGGCGGTGGCCGCCGGCACCCGGGCCGTGCACATGCCGCCCTCGGGCAACTGCCGTTTCCACTGCTACATCTCCCTGGACAAGCGCTCCGACGGCGAGGTCCGTAACGCGGTCATGGCGGCCATGGCCACCGACCTCTACCTCAAGCTGGTGATCGTCGTGGACGGCGACGTGAACGTCTACAACGAGCGCGACGTCATGTGGGCGGTGGCCAACCGCGTGCAGGCGGACACCGACACCTTCATCATTCCCCGTTGCCAGGGCTCGGAGACGGACCCGTCGAGCGGCCAGGGAGGCACGACCGCCAAGATGGTGATCGACGCCACCAAGAAGAGGAAGGACTTCCCCCAGCGGCTGGCCGTGCCCGACGCGGTTCGCGAGCGGATCCGTGTGGAGGACTACATCGACTGAGCACTTTTCTTCGGTTATTCCCACAGAAGCGGGAATCCAGGCGGGGTGGGGGTGGTCGCATGAAACGGTAGGAACATAAATGGGCTGATCAAGGAGGTACACGATGGCAGAGACCAGCAGAGCGGCAACCCTGCTTGCCCCCGACAAGATCGAGATCCGGGAATATCCCATTCCCGACATCCCCGACGACGGCGGGCTTCTCAAGGTGGAGGCGGGTGGTGTGTGCGGCTCGGACGTCAAGTACTATCACGGCCGCATCAACCTGCCGCTTCCCATCATCCTGGGGCACGAGATCCTGGGACGGGTGCACAAGCTCGGCTCCAAGGCGGAGAAGATCCACGGCGTCAAGGAAGGCGACCGGGTGATCATGAAGGGCGCCATCGGCTGCGGCCGCTGCGCCGACTGCCGGCGCAACGCGCAGCGCTTCTGCAGGAACCGCACCAACTACGGCGGCCGCACCACCTCCGCCAACCCACCGCACCTGTTCGGCGGCTTCGCCGACTACCTCTACCTGGCGCCGGATGTGCTGATGACCAAGATCAGCGAGGACCTGTCGGCGGAGGCGGCGGCCCTCATCGGCTCGGTCATGGCCAACGGCTTCCAGTGGGCGCTCAGGCGCGGCGGCGTCAAGATGGGCGACTACGTGCTGATCCAGGGTCCCGGTCAGCAGGGGCTGGCGTGCACCTGGGCCTCGAAGCACGCGGGCGCGGCGAAGATCTTCGTGTCCGGCATTGGCCGGGACCTGCCCCGCATGGAACTTGCGAAGAAGTGGGGCGCCGACCGCATCATCAACGTCGAGGAAGAGAACGTGGTGGACGTGGTCCGGGAGGAGACCGACGGCGCCTTGTGCGACGTGGTGGTGGACGTGTCGGGAAGCCCCAAGGCGATCCTCGCTTCCATCGATTGCCTGCGCCGCCAGGGGACCATGGTGCTGGCCGGCCTCACCGGCGACAAGACCATCACCGAGGTCCACATGGACAAGCTCGTGTGGGGCGAGATCAAGCTCCAGGGCTGCTTCACCGGCGACAACGACGCCGTGGACGCGACCTTGCGGCTGATGGAGGCGACGAAGTTCCCGGTGGAGGAAATGGTGAGCCACGTGTTCCCGCTGGAGGACACCGAGAAGTGCATCCAGGCCGTGGCCGGCGAGATCCCGGAGATGTTCCCGACCAAGGC
>JAJDTQ010000160.1 GCA_022827045.1 Candidatus Binatia bacterium | reverse complement strand
GTGCTCGCCCGGGTCTTCTGGGAGGACCGCGCGCTCATCTCATCGACGACGCTGGCAAAGAAATTCTCGCTTCGGCTCTGCATCATCAACCACAACACGACCTGGAACGACGTACGCGAGACGTTGGAGGCCATCGAGCGTTTCGGGGCCGAGGCGTTGTAGTCAGCTCTTCTCGCCCCGAAATCCCCCGATCAGGGCAAGGACGCCGGCCAGGCAGGCGCCGGCCACGTCCGTCCAGATGCCGTAGCTCACCCCTCCGGCCGGAAAGAACAACAGAAACCCGGCGGCCATGAACAGGGCCCGGTGGACCATCCCCAACGGCCGGGCGAAAAAGCCCATGAAGCCCGCCGACACGAGCCAGACGCCGACCACGGCGGTGGCCGCCGTGTGAACGATCGTCAGGGCCGAGCCCTCCATGAGCAGCTCCGGCGCCAGCACGAACAGGAACGGGACGACGTAGGCGGTCCAGCCGAAGTGGACGGCGGCGAAGCCGGTGCGCAGGAAATCGGACTCCGCCACGGTGGCCGCGGTGAACGCCGCCACCGCCACCGGCGGGGTGATCAGCGACAGCATGCCGAAGTAGAGCGCGAACAGGTGCGCCGCCATGGGCGGGATGCCGACCTCCACCATGGAGGGGGTCACCAGGGTGGCCAGCAGCAGGTAGACGCCGAGGGTGGGCATGCCCATGCCGAGGACGATGGAGATCAGCGCGGCCAGCAGCAGGATCAGGGCGGTCTGTCCCCCGGCCAGGTGGATGATGGCCTGGGTCAGCGCGAAGCCCAGGCCGGTGATGTTGAGGACGCCGATGATGATGCCGGCCATGCAGCTGATCATCAGCACCTGCACGCACAGGGCGCCGGTCTTGGCGAGGACGGTGAAGATCACCCACCAGCGCATCCGCTCGCCCTGGTAGCCGATGAACAGGCCCACGGGGACGAGGCTCCCGGCGGCCCACAGGGCCGAGGTCTCGGGCCTCAGGTTGAGGTAGAAGAGGCACCAGATCACCACGGCGAACGGCACCACGTACGGCCAGCCGGCCCGGAACACCGGCCAGCGGGGCGGGATGGAGTCTTCGTCAACGCGCGCGATGCGCTCCCGCGCGGCAAAGAGGTCCGCCTGGATGAACAGCGCCACGTAGTAGAGGAGCGCCGGGATCAGGGCCGCCAGCACCACCTCCTGGTACGAGATCTGCAGGAACTCGGCCATGACGAAGGCGGCGGCACCCATCATGGGCGGCATCAACTGGCCGCCGGTGGAGGCGACCGCCTCGATGGCGCCCGCGGTATGCGCGGGGTAGCCTCCCTTCTTCATCAGCGGGATGGTGATGACCCCGGTGGAGACCACGTTGGAGGTGGCGCTGCCGGAGATGGAGCCGAAAAGCGACGAGGCGGTGACCGCGATCTTGGCGGAGCCGCCGCGGTAGCGGCCCATGAGCGCGGTGGAAATGTCGGTGAAGAACCTCGATCCGCCGGACAGGTCGAGGAGGTTGCCGAAGTAGATGAACGAGATGACGATGGTGGTGGCCACGGTGAGGGGAATCCCCACCAGCGAGTTGGAATCGAGGCTCAGGTAGATCACCAGCCGGTCGAAATCCACGTCGCGCCCCTGGAACTGGCCGGGGATGAAGTGGCCCACGAGGCCCAGGGTGAAGAATGACAGCAGGAAGATGAACAGCACGGGGCCAGCCGAGCGGCGCACCCCTTCCGCTACCAGCGCGAGGATGATCGCGCCTCCTATCAGGGCGTCGCGCGGACGCGAGTAGAGTTCCTCGAAGATCCGCTCGTAGTGCCAGCTCAGGTAGAAGCACACGAGGACGCCGGCGGTCGCCGCCAGCAGGTCGTACCAGGGTACGCGGAGGCGCGGCCCGCCCGGCCCCGCCCCCTTGAGGATGTAGAGGGTCCCGAGGGCGAGGCCGAGCAACGCCAGCAGGCGCTGCTCGGCAAACACCACGATGCCGACGGCCCGGTAGAGGTCGGCGGCCTCGGCCAGGGCCGCGGCCGTCAGCAGGCCGCCCAGCAGGCGTCCGGCAATCCGCACCGTCCAGGACGCCATCGGCGCCTGGACGGTGTCTCCGTTACCGCCGGCCATGGCGAGGATTCAGCACGTCGTCTTCGACCCGGCTACAGTCCCTTTTCCTTGTAGAAGCGCGCGGCGCCGGGATGGTACGGGACGCCCAGATCGACGTGCATCTTGTCGGGATTGAACTGCTTGAACATGCCGTGGGAGCCGATCAGCTTCTGCTTGTTGGCGTGGAGCGCCTTCACCACCTTGTACACGACGTCGTCCGGCGTCTTGGTGCTCGCGTTGACGACAAAGGACGCCTGGAATACGTGGGTGGGCGTCATGATGCCGGGATAAAGCTTGGCCGGTTGCAGGGTCGCGATGCTGCCGGCCGGGACGATGCTCCGCAACGCCGCCAGCGCTTCGGGCGTGTTCTCCATGGACAGGACCCGGATGCCGCCCACCGCGGCGTGGGCCTGCCGGGTGATGCCCGAGGTCAGGGAGAAATAGGCCGCGTCGTTCTTCCCCTCCATGAAGTCGCGCACGCCGCGCACCCCGTTGGGCACGGGCACACCCACAACGTCCTTGTAGCTCAACCCCACGGTGTTGAGGACCGACAGCGAGTTGAGGCCGACGATTTTCTGCTTGGTGTACTTGCTGGGAATCCGTTTGCCCTTGAGATCGCTCAAGGTCTTGATGTCCGAGTCGTTGCGCACGTAGAAACCGCCGTACAACGGGAACAGCACGGCCACGAGCCGTATGTTTCCCTGCTTCCGGCCCTTGAACATCTCCTTGCCCAGTACGGCGAACGAACTGGCGGCGACGTTGGAGATGGTGAAATCCAGCTCGCCGTTGTTGGCCAGCGGCAGGGTCACCACCGGCCCGCCCTGGGGCACCACGCGCATGTTCACGCCGCCCGCCTCGATGGCCGTCTTGGCCACGCCGGCTCCGGTGGCGTATGCCAGCGACCCCTGGGGGTTGGTGCCGATGCTGACGGTCTGCGCGTAAACGCCCTGCGCGGCGAAAACCAGCGCCAATACTCCGATTACGAACCGTGCCATGCTGTCCTCCTGTTCCTGTTGCGCCCGAGATTGACCACTCACTTGTCATTGAAGCGACCTGGTTTGTCAACCGGCGCAGCTGCACCACTCAACTTGTGAGCGCCGTTTCGTCTGTGATAGAGGGGAGATCCGGAGTCGCCAAGGCAGCGCGCCCGGAGGAGGTGGCCCATGGACGAGACACGTGCCGCGGACAACTGGCGTATCGGCAAGGACAACACGGCCCTGATTGTGGTGGACATGCAGAACATGTGGGTGGACCCCAGGGGGTGCCGCTACCTGCCGTCGTCGGAGGACATAATCCCGAAGATCCAGGAGTTACTGAAGGTGTGCCGCTCCTCGGAGGTGCCTGTCATCTATCTCTACACCACCAAGCGCAAGGACCTCGCGGACGTGGGCGTGTTCGCCGATCTGAAGCCGATGACTCACAACACCGACGATCCCTGGACCAACATCGAGGGGGCGCCCGGCGCCGAGTTCCTGGAGAGTATAAAGCCCGAGGAGGACGAGATCACCATCAAGAAGTTCCGCTACAGCGGCTTCTACGGCACCAACCTGGAGAACGTGCTGCGGCGCCTGGGCCGGGACACAATCGCCATCACCGGGGTGGCCACCAACGTGTGCTGCGACAGCACCGCCCGGGACGGCGCCATGCGCGACTTCAAGGTGCTCTTCCTGTCGGACAGCAATGCCTGCTTCTCCGACGAGGAGCAGGCCGCCACCCTCCAGAACTTTGACAAGCACTTCGGCGTGGTGATGGATACGGCGACTTTCCTGGAGAGGCTGCAGCAGGACTGACCCCGCCGCGGGAACGTTTCAGAGGCGCGACACGTGGCCGAGGCTCTCAGACTCTACGCCGGCACCCAGGCCGGCATGGTGATCCTGCGCGGGGTGGGAGACATCTGGACCTCCATGCGCGGATCGCGGGAGTACCAGAGCTTCTTCCCGGACCAGGTGGTGGACTCGGTGTGGGGATGCCGCGCCAACCCCGAGGTGGTCTACGCGGGGGTGACCCTGGACGGCCTCTACCGCACCCGCGACCAGGGGCGCCACTGGCAGAGGGTGCTGGAGGGCGACATCCGCTGGGTCACCGTGGACCCCGTCGAGGACCGGGTGGTCTACGCCGGCACCGAGCCGGTTATGCTCTTCAGGAGCGAGGACGGCGGCGATTCCTGGGAGGAGCTGGAAGGGCTCCGCGCGCTGCCTCCCGAGGTCCAGCACCACTGGTGGTTTCCCTATCCGCCACACCACGGCCACGTGCGCCATATCTACATCGATCCGGACAACACCGACACCCTCTACCTCGCTCTGGAGCACGGCGGTATCGTGCGCAGCTTCGACCGGGGCGAGACGTGGGAGGACGTGAGCGAGGGCATCGAGTACCCGGACGTGCACATGCTCGCCCGCTCTCCCGACGACCCTTCCGTCTTCTTCGCTGCCACCTCTCGCGGCTTCTTCCGCGGCGATCCTCCCGAGGCCGGCTGGCAGCGCGCCGAAAAGGGAATGGAGAGCGACTACTTTCACGACGTGGTGATGCTGCCCGGAGACCCCCCGGCGTTGTTCCTCGCCGGCGGACACGGCTCGCCGCAGTACTGGGACCGCCCCACCGGCGCCGACGGCCGCATCTACCGCAGCGAGGACTGCGGCCGGACCTGGCGGCAGGTGGGCGCCGGCCTGCCGGTGACCCATCCCGGCATGTGCTGGCAACTGGTCCGCGATCCCTACGATGACAACGCCGTCATCGCGGCCTTCGGGGACGTGGCCCGGGGACACACCGCGGGGCCGCCCGGGGAAGGGGACATCTACAGGAGCGGCGACCGCGGCGACACCTGGGAGCGCATCGGACAGCAGAAGCGCGGCACCAAGTTCCTTGGCCTGCCCGCCATCCGCGTGTTGTGGGCCGCGGCCGAGGCGTAGCTCCGCGCGCAGTCCCCCGTCATGAGCTTCATCGGCGAGAACGCGGCACGGGTGGATGGGCCGGCGAAAGTCACCGGCGCCGCCCAGTACACCGGCGACCTGGAATTTCCCGGGCTCACCCATGTCAAGGTCCTGAGAAGCCCTCATCCGCATGCTCGGCTCGTTTCCGTGGACGCAAGCGCCGCCGCGGCCGTGCCCGGCGTGACCGCGGTGCTCACCGGGGCGGACCTTCCGCCGGACCGCTCCCATTTCGGCCCCGTGGTCAAGGACCAGCCCATCGTGGCGGTGGACCGGGTGCGCTACGCCGGCGAGGTGGTGGCCGCGGTAGCGGCCGAGGAATCGGACATTGCCGAGGAAGCCGTCGATCTCATACAGGTGGAGTACGAGCCTCTGACGGCGGTTTTCGACCCGGTGGAAGCCATGGAGCGTGGCGCGCCGATCCTCCACGAAACCCGGGTGCGGTCCGAGAGCCGTCTCGACAAGGGTCACTACCATTACGAGGACCGGGCCAACGTGCTCACCTCCTACAGCGTCGGCCGCGGCGACATCGACGAGGGGTTTGCCGCTTCGGACCTCGTTTTCGAAGACGTCTACACCACGCCCAAGATCCAGCACGGCCACATCGAGCCCCACGTGGTCACGGCCTTCTGGGACGCGGCAGGCAAGCTGACGGTCTACTCCGCCACGCAGAATCCCTCGTCCATCCGGGTGCAGCTCGCCGAGCTGTTCGAGCTGCCGCAGTCCATGGTGCGGGTGATCGTGCCCTACGTCGGCGGCGGCTACGGCGGCAAAGTGCACCTGCGGCTCGAGCCCCTGGCCGCGGCGCTGGCGCGCAAGGCCCGCCGGCCGGTGCAGTGGAAGCTCACGCGCGAGGAAGTCTTCCTCACCGGCCACTGTCATGCGGCGGTGGTGCGCATCAAGACCGGGGTCAAGCGCGAAGGCACGATCCTGGCCCGGCAGGTGGAAGCGGTCTACGACACCGGCGCCTACGCCTTGACCGGCCCCTCCACCTCGCGCAACGGCGGCGAGGTGTCGGGCGGGCCCTACCGCATCCCGCACCAGCGCCTGACCTCGTACTGCGTCTACACCAACACCCCGCCCACCGGACCCTACCGGGGCTTCGGCGTCCCCCAGGTGTGCTGGGCCTACGAGGCGCAGATGGACGACATGGCGCGGCGGCTCGGGCTGGACCCGGTGGAGATGCGCCTCCGGAACCTGGTGCACGACGGCGACGTCTTCGTCACCGGCGATACCCTGGAGGCGGTCGGGCTTGAGGACTGCCTGCGGACGGCGGCCGGGGCGGTCGAGTGGCCGGACGGGGCGGAGCAGGCGCCGCGGCCGGCGGGACCCCTGGTTCGCGGCAAGGGTGTGGCGGTCATGATCAAGACCACCATGACGCCGTCCCACTCCTCCGCCAGCGTCCGCCTCAACGCCGACGGCTCGGCGACCCTGCTGTCCGGCAGCGTGGATATCGGCCAGGGAGTCCAGACGACCCTGGCGCAGATGGTCAGTGAGGTGCTCGGGTTGCCCCGGGAGCGGGTTTCCGTGACTCTGCCCGATACCGACGTGACGCCCTTCGACCAGTCCACCAGCTCCAGCCGCACGGTCTTCAGCATGGGCAACGCCGCCATACGGGCGGCCCGTCAGGTGGCGGATCAGCTCCTGGAGATCGGCGCCGGGGAACTGGAAGCCGATCCCGGCGACCTGGAGCTGCGGGACGGCTTCGTGCAGGTCGCCGGCGTCCCCGAACGGCGCCTCGCCATCGGCGACCTCTTCCGCGCCCGTTTCGGCGGGGTGGTGGGCAGCCTCTTCGGCAGCGCCGGTTTCCAGAGCCGGGGCGGCGTCGACCCCGCCAACGGCAAGGGCAAGGCCTCGGCCTTCTTCTTCCTGTCCGCGTGCGCCGCCGAGGTGGAGGTGGACACGGAGACCGGCAAGGTGCGGGTGGTGCGACTGGCCACCGCGGTGGACGCCGGCAAGGCCATCAACCCGCGCCAGTGCCACCTGCAGAACGAGGGCTCCATGCTCATGTCCCTCGGCTCGTCGCTCTTCGAGGAGATGGTTTTCGACAACGGCCAGCCCATCAACTGCACCTTCCTGAGCTACCTCCCCCCGTCCATGCAGGACCACCCCGACACCTTCACCTCGCTGCTGGTGGAGCACCCCCACCCCGACGGCCCCTTCGGGGCCAAGGGCATGGGCGAGGCCGCCCTCGGCCCGGTGGAACCGGCCATCGGCAACGCCGTCGCCAACGCGTTGGGGGGTGTGAGAGTGAAGGATCTGCCGCTACGGCCGGAGCGGGTGTTGGAGGTGCTGCGCGCGGCCCCTGATTCGGACTAGGCCCTCACCCGGCCTTCGGCCACACTCTCCCAGAGGGAGAGGGGTTGTATTTGACTATTCGGACAGACTCCTAGGGTGCGGTTTCGCGGTTGTTTTCCCGGCGGGCAAACCCTTCGAAGAGCCCTTCTAGCCGAGCCATGCGCTCCCGGAGTTCCCCTATACTGTCCCGAAGTTCGCCGATGTCCCGCTTCATTGAGCGCAGGTCCGGCAGAATCAACCCGGCCAGGGAGATGCCCGTGCCAATGATGGCGACAAGGATATAGAAATCTGACGGAACAGCACCCATGGCAGCGGCCTCCCGTTGAAGAACCAAGTACAAGACCGATTGTACAACAACGGGCGGCCATGTCAATGTTGCAGCCTCTCCCCTACAGATACTCCTTGAACCAGTCCACCGAGAGGTCCAGCAGTTCGCTCAGGTGCGGCTCCTTGTAGATGTCGTGATGGTTGACGTCCGGTATCACCAGGTAGCTCTTGGGCTCGGGTGACTCCTCGTAGAGACTGGCCTGTTCGTCCAGTGGGGTCAGGGTGTCGAGCTCGGCGGACACGTAAAGGGCGGGGCATTCCATCTTGTGGGCCACCGTCTCGGGCTTGTACTCGATGATGGCGTCGGCGCACTCCAGGGGCATCTCGACCTCGCCCCGTTCAGGATTGGCGGCGACGGTTTCCTTCCAGAACTCCCACCCCTCGGGCGTCGTCTCCATGATGTGGTAGGGGTGGACGCGCCGGGATTGTCCGCTCAGCACCCGCTGGTCGCGGTCTTCGTCCAGCTCTTGCAGAAACGCCTGCCACTCCCACTCCCGTCGCAGGCAGCGGAGCCAGCGCTCGCCATCGCCGACGCCGACGACGCTGACGATGCAGCGGACGCGGTCGTCGACGGCGGCCGCGTAGGTCGCGTGGGCGCCGCCGAAGCTGGTGCCCCAGATGGCGAGGCGGTCCGGGTCCACCTCGTCGCGCACGCCCAGGCAGGTGAGGCCGTTGCGGATGTCCTCGATCTGCTCCAGCGGAATGAGGCGGTGTCGGGGTCCGTCGCTTTCGCCGAAGCCGCGGTAGTCGAAGCGCAGCGTCGCGTACCCCTCGGCGGTCAGCCGCGCAGCCACCGATGGCATGAGCGCCTCCTTGAGGCCGGCGTAGCCTTGGCACAGGATGATGCCGGGGCAGGGTTCGGAGGCGTCGCGTACGTCGGGAATGGAAATGACCGCCGACAGGCTATAGCCGGGGCCGCTGTAATACCGGATCGCCTCTTCCATGATGCCTCCTGTGCTGGTGGTTTGTCGGGCTTGGCACGGCGCGCGCCCTCACCTCAACCCTCTCCCGGGGGGAGAGGAGGTCGGATCGGTAAGGACCGGGTACATGGTTTACGTTTCAAGCCGGGAACACGGCTTGCGTCAAGGGCGCCGCCGCAGCCATCGGGTGGCGCCGACGTAGATGTGCTGGGTGCCCATGTTCACCACTATCACACGAGCCAGGTGGAAGGCGATGACCGCGGGGACGCCGATACCCAGGGCCTGGGCGGTGATGGACATCTCCGCCATGCCTCCGGGCGAGGTGGAGATGATCATGGTGGCGATCGGGAGCCCGAACGCCCAGGCCAGCGCCAGCCCCACCACCAGCGAGGCGACCAGGGCGAAGAGAGAGCTCAGCACCGCGAACGGGATGAACAGCTTGTGGCG
Source organism: Candidatus Binatia bacterium (assembly GCA_022827045.1). Next base: position 22,922 of record JAJDTQ010000160.1, on the reverse strand, counting down.
GGCGAAGAAGGCCCGTTCATAGCGGGCCCCGAGCACGAGGCCGAACATGAGCTGGGCGAAGTCCGTCATCCACTCCGGCACCGCCGAGAGCTGCACGTCGCCCACCGTGAAGGCCGCGCCGAAGAAGATCGGCATCAGCAGATAGCCGTTGTGCATGTGAAGGCGCTCGGAAATCTCGCCCAGCAGGAATCCCGCCAGCAGCCAGGGCACCAGCACTCTGATGTCGAGAGGGACCGCGGGCCGGTAGTCGCCGGTCTCCAGCGGGATGCCGCCGTAGGTCAGGACGAAGGGGATGACCAGGACCAGGATGGACACGCGCAGGCTGTGGGCCACCGCCACCGGCGCGATCTGCGCGCCGTAACGGTGGGCCAGGTTGGCCATGGCCATGGCGCCGCCCGGGATCGATGCGAAAAAGGTCGAGCGGGGCTCGACCCCGGAAACCCGGCTCAGAATGGCGGCGGCCAGTGCCGCGATGACGAACGTCGCCAGGGTCGCCAGCACGATGGCCGGCCAGTTAGCGGCCAGCGCCGTAATCACCGGCGGGGTGAAGTAGAGCGACAACGCCGAGCCGAGCAGGACCTGGCCCATCTGTCGCGCGTAGGGCGGCGAGTCCATGGCGACGCCCGACAGGTTGAGAGCGGCGACAATCACCATGGGGCCGATCATCCAGGGAATGGGCAGGTTCAGCCAATCGCAGAAGTATCCCGCCGGGATGCCCACCACCAGCGCGGTGAGGATGGCGGGCGTGCGTTGGCGCAGATCCGCCGCGCGCCGGCGCAGATCGGCGAGTGTCCGGGCGCCCAGGTTCATGGAAGTCGCCTGCGGCTCCGGGGGCGCCGCCCCCGTCATACGATATTTCTTTCCCTGAAGGAGCGGATTTCCTCGGGGGTGTAGCCCAGCTGGGTGAGGGTCTCCTCGTTGTGCTCGCCGAGTGTCGGGGGCCGGAGCCTCAGGGTGATGGGAGTGTCCAGCAGGTTGAGGCCGTTGCGCACCAGCTTGAAGGGGCCGAATTCGGGATGGTCCACGTCCAGCAGCCGGTCCAGGTGCTTGACTTGCGGGTCCTCGAAGACCTCGGCGAAGTTGTTGAGGGGCGCGCACGGAACGTCCCGGGCGCGCAGCTCCGCGAGCCAGTGCTCGCGGGGCGCCGACTGCACCACCGCGCCGAAGGTCTCGGAGATGAAGTCGTAGTTCTGCGCCCGCGCCGGCCGGTCCTTGGTGCGGTCGTCGGTCTGGAAGTCCGGCCGCCCCATGACCTCGGTGACGCCGATCCAGAATTTCGGCGGGTGGGACAGGTGGATGACGAAGGGCTTGCCGTCGCCCGCCACCAGGGCGTAGACGCCGGCGGTCTTGATGCGGCTGCGCATGCTCGGCACCTCGCCGCTGAAGAGGTACTGGGTCATGCTCAGCCCGAGGAAACAGATGGTGGACTCCAGGAGCGAGGTCTCGACCTTCTGGCCGACGCCGGTGCGCTCCCGCGCGGCCAGCGCCGCGAGCACGCCGTAGCACCCGAAGACGCCGCCCAAGTGGTCGGAGAAGGCCGCTCCCGGGCCGTGGGGCTGTTCGACGTCGGTGAGGACGCTCAGGAGTCCGCTCAAGGACTGGCCGATGGTGTCGTAGCCGGGCCGTTCCCGGTACGGGCCGTCCTGCCCGAAGGCGGAGATGGAGCAGTAGATGATGCGCGGGTTCAGCTCCCGCACCACGTCGTAACCGATGCCGAGGCGGTCCACCACGCCGGGGCGGAGGTTCTCGACGATGACGTCGGTGTCCCGGGCCAGCTTGAGGAACACCTCCCGGCCTTCCGGCGCCTTCATGTCCAGGGTCAGGCTTTTCTTGTTGCGGTTCAGGGCGCAGAAGCTCGGGCTGTAGTTCTTGGGCTCCTTGTCCCAGGTGCGGAACGGGTCCCCCTTGCCGGGGGTCTCGATCTTGGTCACGTCCGCCCCCAGGTCGGCGAGCAGGAGTGAAGCGTAGGGGCCGGCGATGTAGTTGGTGATGTCGAGGATCTTGATACCTTCCAGTGCTCCGGGCATGGGACGGGCCTTTCTTGCCGTGCTGTTCTCAGCGGGTGCGGTTGTACTCGTAGTCCTCGCGCTCGGTGGCGCCGGAACGGAGTTCGGGCAAAAGCGGCGGCCGCGTGGTGTTCATCTGCGCGTGGACGTCCAGGGCGGCCTGGTCGACCCAGCGCTCGAGAATCACCATCTTGTCCGGGTTCACGACGCTGCGGAACACCTCGAACTGCTCGCACCCGGGTTCTTTCATGACCTCCTGGCAGCGCCCCCGGTAGGCGTCGGCAAGCTCCGCGCCTCTTCCCTCCACGGCGTTGATGGTGACGATGAGTCGCAGTGACATATCGATTCCTCCCTGTAGATGTACGTAGGCCTGCATCTCCCGCAGGGTCTCCAGTGTGTAGCAGATCAGGCGGTGAGCCGCGAGATCAGACCGGCTCGGGCATCTCGGCCAGCAGTCGCCCGTAACCCGGAATCGGATGGCGGACGCCGAGGCGCATCTGCGTCTCCCAGCATCGCGCCGGCAGCGCGTGCACGACGGGCACGCCGAGGTCGGCCTCCATCGGGTCGATGATGTCCAGGGTCTTCCAGGCGGAGCCGAGCATGTAAAGGCATTCGCCGCCGGGGTGCCGGGCGAACATGTCCGTGAGCTGGCGGCGGATCTCCGAGGAGGGGACCTTGGGGACGTCGGCGAAGGGGACGTCGATGCCTTCCATGCCCAGGATCTCGAAGCCTGCGTCGGTGAGGTAGGTACGGAATAACGCGTTCAGTTCCTCCGGGAAGTAGCTCGCGCCCACGATCCTCCGCACTCCCAGGGTCCGGAACGCGCGCACGTGGTTCTGTCCCGAGGTCACCATCGGGACTCCGTAGCGGTCTTCCCAGGAGCTGATGGTGGCGGCCTCGCCGTCGTAACCGAGGAGCATGAACGGCGGCGCGCCGATGGGCCGGATCAGGTCCGCCCCGAGCTCAGCGAGCTCGGCCACTTTCGCCTCATAGCCCGGCATGGCCGCCCGGAACTCGGCCTGGTTCCCCTGGGTGAAATCCATGGTCAGATGCACGAACCGGATGCTCGGCGGCAGCTTCGGGTCGAGCTCCTTGTCTCCCAGCACTCCGGTACGGTTCGTGGGCCACACCGAGCCCACCAGGTATTGCGTCCGGGAGTGTTCAGCGCATTCCGCCATACTCTTTCGCGGTGACGTGTTCGCCGCCGAACGGTTCGGGGCGGTTGCCGTACAGCAGTAGGCGTCCGGTGCCTACGTTGGTGATCTGGTAGTAGTCCTTGGCGTCGAAGAAGACCGCCTGACCCTGCTCGATGATGCGCTCGCCGCCGTGGATATCCTTCACGCTGGCCTTGCCTTCGACCACCAGAAAGCTTTCCGGCTCCGTGTGATAGTGCATGTCGGTGTGGTCGCCGGGCTTGAGGTGCAGCATCCAGGTGCAGAACTTGCCGGTTCCGTAGAGCCGGTTGAACCGCTGCTCGTTACCGGCTTTCTCCGCGAGACTCACGAACTCCATGGACGACCTCCTGTGTTAGTGTCCGGCACCCAAGCCATAACACAAACCGCCGTGGCGAAACAGATGCGGACCGCGTGGCAGGCAAGGACGGCGGTTGCCTCGTCGCCCGGCGCCGTGATACGGGCGTTAGAAAAGTTTCTCTGAGCAGACAGGAGACGATCCATGCGCGGCGTGATGTTCAATGGCAACCGAGAGTGCGAAATACGGGAGTTCCCGGACCCCCACGCGGGTCCCGGCCAGGCGGTGGTCAAGATCCGCGCCTCGGGCATGTGCGGCACCGACCTTCACCGCTACCGCGGCGACGTGGCCATCGACGCCATCACCGGGCACGAGCCCTGCGGCGTCATCCACGAGTTGGGCGCCGGAGCCCCGGCCGGTCTCAAGGTGGGCGACCGGGTGGTAGTGCACCACTACGAGGGTTGCGGCATCTGCGAGATCTGCGCCAAGGGCTTCGAGCAGGCCTGCCCCCACGGCCACGTGACCTTCGGCGGCGTGGACGCCCACGGCGCCAACGCCGACTACATCCTGGTGCCGTCGCGCCTGCTGATCCATCTCCCCGACGAGTTGTCCTTTGAGGGCGGCGCGGCCATCTCGTGCGGCACCGGCACGGCCTGGAACGGCCTCAAGAAGATCAACGTGGCCGGCGGCGACGTGGTGTCGATCTTCGGACAGGGGCCGGTGGGCCTCAGCGGAACCATGTGCGCGAAGTACATGGGGGCCAAGGTCATCGCCGTCGACGTGGTGCCCGAGCGGCTGGAGCTGGCCCGCCGCTACGGCGCCGACCACGTCATCAACGCCGCCGACACCGACCCGGTGGAGGCCATCAAGGAGCTGACCGGCGGGCTTGGGTCCACGGCGGCGCTGGAAACCTCGGGCAACCCGGAGTGCCGCAGCCAGATTCTCAAGGCCATGCGCACCTTCGGGCGCTGCTGCTACGTGGGCATGGGCCCGCCGTCCACCATTAACTTCCGGGACGACGTCATCTTCAAGGTGGCCACCATCATCGGCTCGTGGACCTTCAACAAGTCCGAGCTCATCGAGATTTGCCGCTTCATGGTGGAGGAGAACGTGCCCCTGGACGACCTCGTCACACACCGCTTCGACCTTGACGACGCCGTCGAAGCGTTCCGCATCTTCGACAGCGCCACCACCGGCAAGTGCGTGTTCGTGCTGGACTGAAGGGAAGCGTGACGGGAGCATCGACGCATGAAAAAGCGAAAGGCCGGACGGCCTGCGGATCCAATTGAGGCGTATCGGCTGATGAAACCCGTGCAGTCCTTTTCGGACGGGTATCTGGAGAAGTGTAAACGGATGAAGCCAGCCGAGATCCTAAGGTTTCTCGACAACTTCCGCCTTCTTTACGCGCCAGAGCGGCGGAAAGCCAACCGTCAGATCAGTCTCAAGGTGTCGGAGGAGTTGCTGGAGACATTCAAGACGAAGGCACGGCTGGATGGGGTGCCCTATCAGACCCAGATCAAACGGTTAATGACAGAGTGGGTTACAGGTCACTCCATGGGGACGGACGCCCGGAAGGACGGAACCGCCCGCGACTGGCGAGGCGCCTCGACGAAAGTTTAGAAGAGGGTCTCAACCCGTCTGTCCATAAACGGCCGGACCCACCAGGAGGATCACGATGCCCATATGGCAAGAGCTGAGCTGGCCGCGGATCAAGGAGTGCGCGGAGAAGGGGTTGGTGGTGATCATCCCCATCGGGGTGATCGAGCAGCACGGGCATCACCTGCCGCTGGACACGGATGCGTTCTTCGCCCAGGAGATGGCCCGGGCGGCGGCGCGGCGGAACCCGGAGATCCTGGTGGGGCCGACGGTGCCCTTCGGCTTTACGCCGAGCAACAAGAACTTTCCCGGCAGCATCAGCCTCACCGCCGCCACCTGGACGGCGTTGATCCGCGAGATCGTCCGGTCGGTGCACCGCCACGGCTTTACCCGCATCGCCCTGCTGAACGGCCACGGCGGCCAGGTCGCGCTGTCCCGGTCGGCGGTGTCGGCGCTCCAGGACGAAGAAGGGATCCGCGTGGTGGTGCTGAACTGGTTCGGCCTGGTGGTCCACGACATGGACCGGCTGTTTCCGGACGAGAACATGCCCGGCGGCCGCGTCGGCCACGCCGGCGCGGTGGAGACTTCCATCAACCTGCACCTGCGCGGGGAGTTGTGCTCCCAGGGCAGCCTCGAGACCCACCTCGGCCCGCAGATGCCTGACTTCGTCAGAAAGGTAGGGGGCTACGTCCAGACGCCCCGCGAGGATCTCTCGCCCTCCGGCGTGATGGGCGACCCCAGTCTCGCCAGCGCCGAGAAGGGCGGCGAGCTGTTCGAGCTGTGCGTGGAGCGGCTCTGCGAATTCGCGCGGGAGTATCGGGAGAACGAATAGCCCTCTGTCGGATTACGCTTCGCTAAACCGACCTACGGGACTGCCCGTTCGCGCGGGACCGTTACCGCACCAGCGACCGGGCGGCCTCCTCGATGCGGTCCGCCGTCGGAGTCACGTAATCCTCCAGCGGCACCGCGAAGGGTACCGGCACGTGCGGGATGGCGACCCGCTTGATGGGCGCCTTAAGGCTGTCGAACGCCAGGTCCGCCATCAGTGCGGCCATGTTCGCGGCCACGCCGCAGTTGTCGTGGCTCTCGTCGGTGACCACCAGCCGGCCGGTTTTCTTCACCGACGCCAGCAAGGTGTCGGTGTCCAGCGGTTCCAGCGTCCGCGGGTCCACCACCTCGGCGGATATACCGTCCCTGGCCAAAGCGTCGGCCGCTGCCAGCGCCCGGGGTACCTGGACGCCGGTTGCGACGATCGTTACGTCGCTCCCTTCCCGCGCCACCGCCGCCTTCCCGAACTCGGTCTCGTGTTCCCCGTCGGGCACCGGCCCGTGTTCCTGCAACAGCCGCTCGTGGGCGAAGAAGATGGTCGGGTCCTGGCTCTTCAGCAGAGCGGTGCGGAGCAGCCCCTTGGCGTCCGCCGGAGTGGCGGGCATGGCCACCTGCAGTCCCGGCGTATTCCAGTACCAGGGTTGGGGGCTGCCGGAGTGCTGCACCCCGCCCCCTCCCCGGATGCCGTAGCGCATGAAGTAGGTGACCGGCACATTGGTCTGGCCACCCGAGTTGGAGTAGGCGATGGCGGCCTCGTTGTTGATCTGGGGAATCGCCTCGTACGAAAAGGTCGCGGTGCCGATGTCCACCAGCGGCCGCAGCCCGGCCATGGCCGCGCCGGCGGCGATGCCGCAGTAGCCCAGCTCGGCGATGGGCGGTGACTTGATGCGGTTGCCGTGCCGCTCGCGCACCGAGCGAAACCGCGCCGCGCCCGGCCCCGAACTCACCAGCCCGCCGCCGATCAGGACCACCCGCCGATCCTGTTCCATGGCCTCGGCCAACGCCTCGACCAATGCCTCTCCCACGGTCATCTCGCGCGCCATGGCTACTCACCCCTTCCCGCGTACGCGTACCTGACCGCCGCCTCCGGGGGAGGCAACGGACTCGTGAGCGCGAACTCCGCCGCGGCGTCGGCCTCGCGCCGCACCTCGGCGTCCAGTTGCACCACGGTGTCACGGTCACATCCTTCGCTGTCCGCCAACTCTCGAGCGTAGGCCAGGATGCCGTCGCCTTCGGCGTACCAGGAACGCACGTTCTCGGGCACCGGGCTGGGGTCCCAGGCCCAGTTGATGTCGGTGAGGCCGGCCACCAACTCGGGATGGGCGCCGTCGTTGCCCGGCCACGGGTGGGTGCGGGTTTCGATGAAGAACGGGCCTTCGCCTGCCCGTGTCCGCGCCGCCAGCTCCTTCACCGCGCCGTAAACCTGGCCCACGTCGCCCCCGTCCACCGTGACGGTCTCGATGTTGAGCGCGCGGGGAATGTTGGGCAGGTCGTCGGCAGCGTGGTCGGTGTTGACCCTTCCGGCCCTGCGGTAGTTGTTCTCCATGACGAAGATCAGCGGCAGGTTCCACAGCTTGGCGATGTTGAGGCTTTCGTAGGACACGCCCTCGTCCATGGCGCCGTCACCGAAGAAGACCGCGGTAACCGTGTCGGACTCCAAAACCTGCGCCGCCAGCGCCGACCCCGAAGCCAGCGCCGTGCTCCCGCCGACGATGGCCGAGGTGTGAGGGATGTTCAGGTGCGGCGCGGCCACGTGGAACGTCCCGCCGCGGCCGAGGCAATAGCCGGTCTCGCGCCCGATGACCTCCGCCAGCACCTTGCCGGGGTCGCCGCCCTTGGCGATGACGTGGCCGTGGTTCCGGTGGGTGCTGAAGACGTAGTCCTCCGGCGCCAGCGCGGCGCACACGCCCACGCCGGTGGCTTCCTGTCCGATGTAGATGTGGAAGTGGCCGCGGATGAGCCCCTCGTGTTCTTCGTTGAACCGGACGACGTGCTCTTCCGCCCGCCGGATCATGAGCATCTTGCGCAGCAGGTCGAGCCGCTGATCTCGTGACATGTCGGGTAGCATGGTTTCCCCCTTTTTGATCGGTAGACCGGTTAGAGCCGGAAGAACTCGACGGCGTTGGCGGCCACCATCCGGTGGCGCTCGTCGGCGGGCACGCCCTGCATCTGCGAGTCCAGAAGTTGCATGGAGTGTGGCCAGCGCGTGACGATGTGGGGGAAGTCGCTGCCCCACATCATGCGGTCGACGCCCACGTCGTGGCGCAGGCGCACGCCCACGTGGTCCTCGAAGAAGCCCCAGTAGGCGTGTTCGCGGAGGTACTCGCTGGGCAGCCGCTTCAGGCGCGGCAGGCCCATCTGCCGCTCGGCCCAGAACCGGTTGGTGGTGTACTCGTGGTCCATCTGCTCGTAGAAGTACGGTAGCCAGCCGACGTTGTTCTCCGCCCAGTAGATGCGCAGCTTCGGGAACCGGCCGAAGATCCCGGCCACCACCATCTGGCTGGCTTCCACCGAGCCCGAGTGGTACGGCCCTTGGCGGGCCAGGCGTTGCACGAAGTCGGTGGGCGGGCGTTGCTCGCCCGGAGGCTCCTGGGAGTAGTTGAAGAGCGGCGTCTCGCGGGTGCCGACCTTGGTCGGGAACGAGGTGTGCACCGTAAGCGGCATGTCGAGATCCAGGGCCGCGGCCCACAAGCGGTCGTCCTCCGGCGTGGGAAAGCCCCGGCCGCTGGGATAGGTGGCCAGCCAGGCCACCTTGAAGCCCAGGCGCTTGCAGTGCTCCAGCTCGGCGATGTCGTCTTCCACGCCGCGGTTGGGAAGGATGCCGACGCCGATCAACCGCTCCGGGTCCACGGCGCAGTACTCTTCCGCCATGAACTCGTTGAAGTGATGGATGATGCCGGTGAAGGCGTCCCGGTCCCGGATGGCGGGATTGCGGATCTCCAGCGCGTACAGCACCTCGGCGTCGACGCCGTCCTGGTCCTGCTCCCGCAGCCGCTGCTCGGCGGAGCCGCAACCGGGGGTGTTGTCGAAGTCGATGACCGCGGGATTGAACTCTTCCGGCGGCCGTCCGCCGTAGAAGCTGGTGCCGCCGTACACCAGCGGCCGGCCCTCCCGCTGCAGCCCGTCGTGGCCGTTGGGGAGGCGGATCCTTCGCGAGGCCCGGTCCCGGTACCGCTCCGGGATGCGATGCCGCCAGAAGTCCGGGGGTGCCTCGAAATGGCTGTCCGCGGAAACGTGCCGGTAGATTCGCGCCATGGCGCGGTTCCCCCTACGCGGACTCGGAGGCCGGCCAGTCCAGCCACTCGGCGATGGCCCGCCCCAGGATCCACTCCTTCTCGTCCGCGGTGAGGTTGTCCAGCTCCTCGGTGAACAGCGTCAGCGCCTGGCGGTAGGGACAGGGGAGGTGTGACAGGTCGGTGCCCCAGAACACGCGCCTGGGCCCGAAGGCGTCGACGACCCGGCGGATCTGCGGGTGGAGCGACGGGTAGGGGTATTCCTCCGTGGAGTAGCACGGCAGCGCGGAGGCCTTCACCGCGACGTTGGGCAGGGCTGCCAGCTCGAGGAGGCCGTCGATGATGGGGCCCAGGGGCTTGCCCACCAGGCTGGTGTTGAGGCCCATGTGGTCGATGCACAGCCGCAGCCCCGGGTGGCGCGCGGCCACCGTGGCGAGTTGCGGCAGGTGGTGCGGCGCCAGCGCCATGACCGGGACGTCATGGCGCTCCGCCGCCGCCCAGAACCAGTCGATGGTGCCGTCGTCGAGCCAGGTGCGGTAACGGCCGCGATGGAAGGTCAGGCGGATGCCCAGCATGCCGGGCTGGTCCTTCCAGGTGGCCATGCGCTCCCGGCTCTCGGGGGCGTCCAGGGTCAGCCGGCCCATGACCCTGAATCGGTCGGGGTGGAGACGCGCCGCCTCGAGCGAGGTGTCGTTGCGGTCCGATTCCCAGGTGGGCGGCACCAGCACGGCGCGGGCGACTCCGGCGCCGTCCATCTCGCGCAACAGCTCCTCGTGCCCGAGGGGCTCGGGGCGGTGGGGCTTGGCCGCGTCCACCCGGTCCCAGGGTTTGTCGGGGGTCTCGGGCGCCCAGATGTGGACCTGTGAGTCGACGATCAGCATGACCGGGGGCCGGGATGGTTACGGCGCCGCCTGCGCCTCGGCGTCCCGGTAGGTCCACTGGAAGTCGCGGTCGCGGTAGACCTCGTCGGGCATCAGGCTGGTGAGCTGCCGCTTGTCCAGCTCGGACTCGAAGCGCTCGCGGATCGACGGATCCTCGTCGGCGTACTCGATCTGGTCCCTGGCGCGATCCTCGACTTTCTCGGCGTGGCCGCGGAACTGCCGGGGCGGGTGCAGCGCCAGGTAGCGCGCCGGCGTTCCTCCGGCGTTGAAGTGTTGGTGGAACCACTTGCCGGGGGGCACGAACATGCTGGCCTCGTGCCACGGCGCCACCACCTTCTGCTTCCCTTCCTCCCACAGGATGGAGTAGCCCTCGCCCGCGGGGATCACGATGACCCGGCCCGGGCCGTGCCGGTGCGCCTTCTTGTAGGTCCGCGACGGAAACACCGACATGTGGCAGGACATCTCGGAGTTGGGAAAGGTCATGAGCACGCTGTGGCCGCCCGCGCCCCGGCGGCTGCTGCGGTTGAGCTTGTTCCACGAGCCCATGTCGGGGAAGAAGTTGCCGTACCAGAAGATGCCGCTACGGCCGCCCCAGGTCCGGGCGGGGTCGCCGTCGCGCACGAGCTTGGCCTCGGAGTAGAGCTGGCCGCCGTCGGACAGGAAGTCCTCTCCCTCGTGCCGGTTGTTGAAGAAGAACGAGGGGTCGGTGTTGAGCGACATGGCCAGCGGCAAGTAGCTGTAGCGCAGCAGCCGCACGGGCTGGTCGCCGCGCATGTTGCTCATGGTGTGGTGGTAGCTGTGCGGTACCTGGAACAGGCTCCGGGGCTGCCATTCGAAGCTCGTCCTGGAGCCGTTGTCGCCCGGCCACACCGTGGTCACGCCATGGCCCTGGAGCACGTAGACCAGCTCGTCGAGGGCGAACTTCAGCGGCGGCAGGGTCTCGCCGGGGGGGATCTCCTGCACCATGGCGGAGGTCACCCCCTCCTGGCCCACGAGCTGGATGAAGGCGCTCTCGCACCCCCGCTCCTCCCACCAGCCCAGTTCCACCGTGCGCAGGTCCTGGATGAAGTAGCCCCGGTGAATCGGCACCCCGGTGGAGGCCATCCAGTCGTCGTAGGTGTATTCCTTGACCTCCAGGTCGGGGGCAACGGTATCGTCGGAACTGGTGTCGATCTCAACCTTGGCCATCAGTCGTTCTCCAGGATTCCCGCGCCCGATCGGGGACATGCATTCGCGGGAATGACGGATGTGGGGGCGCCGCCGGTTCGGGCGCCCCGCAGGTTAGTGCTACGAGCCGGCTACCTCGTCGAACGTGGGCTCGGGCATCCCGTCCTTCCACGTCGGGTCGCGCAGTTCGAGCCGGTTGCCGCTGGGGTCCGAGAAGTAGAGCTCCCGCCCCGGGAAGTAGCCGCCCTTGCGGTAGTACAGTTCCACCACGTCCACTTTCTTCTCCTTGAACACCTTGCACGCCTCGTTCAGGGTCTCCGGGCTCACCGTGAAGGAATGGTGGACGCGGTCGTCCTCGGGCTTGTCGGGTAGCTCACGGCGCTCGCACAGCAGGATGTTGTGGTCGCCCACGTTGAAGCACGCCATGACGTTGTTGGAGAGCCGGCCCAGGTTCTTGAGTCCCAGCAGGTCGCCGTAGAACTTCTCCGCCTCGCCCAGGTCGTTCACGGGAATGGACCAATGCGTGACCCCTTCAATCTTGAGCATGTTCCTGTCTCCTTTCCCTGGCTGGTTGCCGAGCGCCGACGCGACCCGGACTTACGTCAACCTACATGACCTCCCGCACTCCGATCAAGGGATTGTGTTTCCCCCATAACGAAACTACCATTCACCGCGTGCCGGGGAACGGTCTCGGCGCACAGAACGGATCGTATGGAGCGCACCGCACAACTACGGGTGAACCGATGAGAGAGAACTACGACTTTTCGAAGGCCAAGCCGAATCCTTACGTGCACGGACAAACATTTGAAGGCCTCCAGGAGTTCGTGGAGGCGTGCAAGCAGATCGACGACTGGCGCCAGATCGACAACGCGGACTGGGACGAAGAGATCGGCGCGCTCAGGGAGGTGACCGGGGAGTTGATCCCGGACCCCCCGATGCTGCTGTTCGACAACATCAAGGGCTATCCGGCGGGTTTCCGCGTAGTGGGGCTGCTCACCGCGTCCTACAGGCGCGCCGCGTTGGCTCTGGGGCTGCCCGTCGACGAGCCCCGGGCAAAGCTCAGCGAGATGGCGTCCCGGAAGATGCGGGAGGTGGAGCCGATCCCTCCGGCGGAGGTGACGGACGGGCCGGTGATGCAGAATGTTCTGACCGGCGATGACGTGGACCTGCTCCGCTTCCCGGCGCCGCGCTACCACGCCATGGACGGAGGCCGCTACATCGGCACCGGCGATTGCGTGATCAACCGCGATCCCGAGAGCGGTTTCCTGAACGCGGGGACCTACCGCATGCAGGTCCACGACCGCGACCTCCTGGGCCTGTGGATGAGCCCGGGGCAGCACGGACGGCAGATCTGCCAGCGCCACTGGGAACAGGGCCGGAGCTGCCCGGTGGTGGCCACCTTCGGCGGCGATCCGCTGGTCTTCATCGCATCCAACAATCGGATTCCCTGGGGCTGGAGCGAGTTGGACCTCGCCGGCGGGCTCCGGCAGCGGCCGGTGGAGGTGATCAAGGGGCCGGTCACGGGCTTGCTGATACCCGCGCACGCGGAGATTGCCGTGGAAGGGGAGGTGCCGCCGCCGGGCCGGGAGTCACGCGACGAAGGGCCCTTCGGCGAATGGCCGGGGTACTACTCGGGAGGGACCATCGGCACGGGCGAGCCGCAGCCGGTGATCCGGGTCAAGGCGGTCTACTACAGGAACAAGCCCATCATCCACGGCGATGCGCCCATGTGGCCGGGCGCCCGCCGGGGCGGCCTGGAGATGGGCACCGGCAGGGGCGGGGTCGCCGACCTGGCGCGGGCAGGCATCCAGGACGTGGTCGGTGTGGGGCGGCACATGGGCTATATCCGCGTGGTGGCGATCCGTCAACGCTATCCGGGGCACGCGCAGCAGGCGGCGCGCGCCGTCGCGGCCGCCACGCGCAACGGCCGCTGGATCGTCATCGTGGACGAGGACATCGACCCCACGAACTTCGCCGAGGTGATGTGGGCCATGACCACCCGCGCCGAGCCGTCCAGGGACATCGAGATCCTCGACAACTGCTGGAGCACGCCGCTGGATCCGCTGATGCCGCCGGAAAAGCGCGACTCCGGCGACCACACCAACTCCTTGGCGGTGTTCTACGCGGTGCGCCCTTTCCACCGGCGGGACGACTTCCCCAAGGTCAGCCGCAGCCCGCGCGAGCTGCGCGAGCGGATGATCGAAAAATACCGCGGGATCCTTCCTTTTCCGGAAGCTTAGGAGCCTGTCCGAGTAAATAGCGTCCTTCGACTTCGCTCCGCTACGCTCAGGACGAACGGAAACAAGGTTTCCAAACCGTTCGTCCTGAGGCCTTCGACAAGCTCAGGACAGGCTTCGCGAAGCGAAGTCGAAGGACGCCGGCTATCCGATCCAGGGACAGGGAGGGAACAGGCACCCGAAGGGTTCGGGTATGACGCCCCGCATCGCCACGATGGCCACGCCGAAGAAGACGATGACGAAGACAACCACCGCCAGGAACCTCAGCAGGCCCGAGACCCGCGACAGCGGGCGCATGCTGCGGGCGTCGTAGCGGTGGTAGTGCTCGCTGTCCTGTTCCAGCGCCCCGCGGTCGTCGAGGTCGACGATGCGCCGCGCGTAGTGTCGCACCCAGGGGTCGGTCTGGTCGTGCAGGAGGTAGCGGAAGAAGACGGGCTCCAGCTCCTTGGCGTCCGCTTCGGCGCCGAACCAGTCGGCGTGGGCGAGCTGGAAGACCTGGAACTCTCCCACGCCGAGGCGGTTGGCGGCCTGGGCGACGATGTTGTCTTCCGGCTCTTCGAGCGAATATAGTATCTTCAGCGCGGACAACATGAGATTGTAGGTCTTATCATGCCCGACGCCGATGACAAGTGGATCGACGTGGTCTTCGTCGTCGTCACCGCGCTGATCGCGTGGCACGGCATCACCTTCCGCACCAAGGAGGGCGAGCGGGAGTGGATTCACACCCTGTTCGGCTGCATCGCCCTGTTCTACTGCATGTGGGTCCTCGCCCACGATCTTCTGGAGATCTTCTGACGGATCGCGGGTGGCCGGCGTCCGGCGGCGGGCTCAGTCCTTCCCGTGGACCTTGTAGGAGCGTTGCGCGCTGTCCAGCTCCGGCACCTGCAGAAGGCGCTCGGCGGCGGGCTTCTCGAGTTCCTCGGCGAGGTAGACGGCACGGTCCCGGATGGTGGGGGGCGCCTGGGGCTGCTTGCGGAAAAACCTCGTGATCCAGCCGGGGCCATCGGCCAGGGAGGCGTCCAGCGCCAGCGCCCGGCGGTAGTCGCCCAGCGCCTTCTCGCTCAGGCCCATGCGGTCGCGGAGAATGCCGCGATTGGCAAAGGCCGCGGCGAAGTCCGGCTTCAGTGCGATGGCGTGGTCGATGGCGGCCAGCGCCTCGTCGTTCCGCGTCAGTCCCATCAGGGCAAGGCCCTTCCCGAGATGCCCGGCGGGGTCCTCCGGGTGGAGCCGGAGCTGTTCCTCGAACTCGGTCAGGGCTTCCCGGTAGAGGCCGTCCTCCAGCCGCAGGTTGCCCCGGCGGTAGTGCAACTCACCCTGGTCATAATTGGTGAAGATGTACTCGTAGGCCACCGCGGAGGCCACGAAGATGGCGGTGGCCGCGGCAAGCCACACCATGAGCCGGTGGACGCTGGACCCGGTCTGAATCACACCAGGCTCCCCGCGCGGAGGCTCCGGCCCGAAGGGTGTGCGTACGACGTCATGGTCACCGGTGCCCTGTCCGCTAGTGTCGCGTCCCGTGATTTCCTGCCATAAGTTGCGCAGGATTTTTTGTCGTCGGCAAGGCGCGATGACGAGTAGGGGCGACCGTAGGTCGCCCCAGGGCGGGCACCACGCGAGGAAGAGCAACGCAGCCGACGGGAAAAAAGACCAGCAAATTATGGCAGGAAATCACGGGACGCGACACTAGCGAAGGACCACGTGGTTGAAGAGGTAGGCGAAGGTGAGGACGATGAGCCCGGCGACGATTCGTGTCTTGACCCGCAGGGCCTCGATCGCTTCGTCGGTGGGCTTGTTGCCTGTCCGTGCTTCCAGCCTGCGCACGCGCATCACCCAGATCAGGCGATGCACCGGGAAGTAGAGCAATATCGCCAGCAGCCAC
Source organism: Candidatus Binatia bacterium (assembly GCA_022827045.1). Next base: position 7,625 of record JAJDTQ010000160.1, on the reverse strand, counting down.
GTCGTGATCCAGAACCACACCAGCGAGGCGGAGGAGGATGCGGACATGGGTCACGCGGGCGCGGATGAAAGGGAAAAAGACCCCCTCCGGCGCGGGCCGGAAGGGGTCCCTGATGTCTGGACGCGGATCACGCGCTGGCGGCCTGCCGGTCGCCGATGTCCTCGGTGAGCGCCTCCACTTCCTTGCTGGGCACGATGGACATCTCCATCTTGTAGGCCAGAAGCCACATCATGCCGACGCCCAGGGCCCACCAGATGATTTGCCACACCCAGATGGACGGCATCCCGAACACCCACCAGGAGGCCGGGTTGTTGGGATCGCCGAACAGGGTGTTGCCGATGACGGCGCCCGGGCCGATGGCGAAGAAGAACCACAACAGGGTCACGATCCAGGCCATGGGCACCATGCCGCGCTTCTCTTCCGGCAGGCTCGAGTGCTCGGCCAGGAAGTTATGGTACTGCATGCGGTGCTTCAGCTCCTCGGCGTTCTGCGTCACCGCGGAGATGACGATGGCGAGGCCGAGGTTGAAGAAGATGCCCCAGCCCGCCGCGTGGATGGTCCAGGGCCAGCGGCCCCAGGGCAGGTTCGGCACCAGGTTCTGGCCGATGGTCTCGGTGAACGTCACCGCGATGACCCCGGCCAGGAGCCCCCAGCTCACCCCTGCACGTGTGAGCCAGGGCCACCAGCATACCGCGATCAGGGCGGGCCACATCTGGAAGCCATAGGCCACGGCCAGGCCTCCCAGCAGCACCAGTGCGTCGGTGGAGACCGTTGCCACGATCAGCGCCGCCAGCACGATGATGAGGACCCCGATACGTCCCACCCACACCTGGGTAGCGTGGTCGGCGCCGGGGTTGAGGTACCTCTTGTAGAGGTCCCGTGTCAGCATCGAGCCGGCCGTGGACATGTAGGCCGCGCCGGTGGACTGCATGGCGGCCAGGGCGCACACGGCCAGCAGACCCAGGAGCCATGGGGCGACGTCAGCCATGAGATTGATCATGGAGGGGACCAGGAGCCCCTGCGGCATCAGTCCCGAATTTGCGTTGTAGGCCGCGTCGATGCCCATGACGTTGCTAGCGAGTCCTGCCTTGAGCATGAACTCGTTGCCGCCCAGGAAGTGTCCGGCCATGGCCTGGAAAGCGGTGAAGAAGAACAGGATGAAGCCGATGGCGAAGGACGAGGCCCAGACCTGCTGGGGCGCGAACGGTGCCGGGTTCCGGTTGGAGAACGACCACATGGAGAAGGCCGGGGCGGACTGGATGCCCATGAGGGCGAACATGTAGGTGAGGATCATGATCCCGGTCCAGGCGCCCCCCACCGCGGAGGGCCCGGATGAGACGAATTGTATCACCCCTGGTATCGCGACGTAGTGGCTGTATCCGTCCGGCGTGATCTTGATCTTGTTGGCCACCTGGTACTGGACCAGCTCGGCGATCTTGCCGGTGAGGGCGCCGAAGCCGCCCACGTAGGCAAGGCCGATGATGCCGATGATGATGATGCCCAGCGCCAACAGGATGCATTGCAGGGTGTCCACGTAGGCCACGGCTCGCAGCCCTCCCGACGCCACGTAGATCAACACGACCAGGGAGAGCATCCACATGCCGACGTCGATGGACAGGGCCGTGTCCGTGAGCACGTGGAACAGGAAGCCCGAAGCCCGCAACTGCACGCCCAGGTAGGGGATCGAGAAGAACAGCGCCACCACAACCGTCAGAATGCGAATGAAGTCGCCTCTGAAGTAGTCCGAAAACATCTCACCGGGCGTGACGTAGCCGTACCGCTTGCCCAGCATCCACTGCCGCTTCAGGAACATCACGCCGGTGAACGGGATGGTGATGGTGTAGAAGGAGGCGTAGGCGTACTGGAACCCGTCACGGAACACCAGCCCGGGATGGCCGATGAACGTCCAGCCGGAGAAGGACGTGGCCGTGGCAGCGAGCACGAAGACCCAGAGCGGCAGCACCCGTCCGGAAATGAAGTAGTCGGCTGCGGTTCGGGCCATTCTCGCGCCGCGGATACCCCAATAGATGCAATAGGCCCAGTAGAGTATCACGAACGCGAACAACCAGATGACCTTGGCGGACATGTGCACCTCCTTCAGCGAAAAGGATCAAGGATGCGCTGAACACCAACGATGTGTTGCGGATGGGACGGGCCTCGGTCGAGACCGGACATGGATATGGTTTGCTCGTCGGGCAAGCGGAGTTCCCCCTCAACGCCGGCGCCGAAACCATGCATAAACCCGTTGCAGGTAATTATATCAAACCGGATATACTCAAATGCACCATTTTGTCAAGGAGAAAATCAAAAATCTCCCGTAAGCCCTTGTCCGGCACGGAGCTAGGGACGGCTATGCCTTGGGGTAGCCCAACCGTGTCAGGTCCTCCCTGATCTCGTCCAGTATCACCGGGTCGTCGATGGTGGCGGGTGCCTTGTAAGGGGTCCCGTCGGCCATGCTGCGGACCGTGCCCCTCAGGATCTTGCCGGACCGCGTCTTGGGAAGGCGCTTGACCATGAGTGCCTGCTTGAAGTCGGCCACCGGTCCGATCTTCTCGCGCATGAGGCTCACCAGCTCCGGCACCAGTTCCTTCTCCGTGGTTTCCACCCCTGCCTTGACCACGATGAGCCCCAGGGGCAACTGTCCCTTCAGCGCGTCGGCCACGCCCAGCACCGCGCACTCGGCTACCGCGGGATGGCCGGCGAGCACCTCCTCCATGGCGCCGGTGGAAAGCCGGTGTCCGGCGACGTTGATGACGTCGTCGATGCGCCCCATGATCCACAGGTAGCCGTCTTCGTCGCAATAACCGCCGTCCGAGGTGACGTAGTAGCCCGGATACTGCTCGAGGTAGGCCTTGCGGTACCCTTCCTCGTTGTTCCAAAGCGTCGGCAGGCAGCCCGGCGGCATCGGCAGCTTCACCGTGATGCTGCCCATCTCGCCCGCGGGGAGATCCCGGCCCTCGTCGTCGAGCACCCGGACGTCGTAACCGGGCACGGCCCGGGTGGGCGAGCCGGGTTTCACCGGGAGCGGCTCGATCCCCATGCAGTTGGCCGCTATGGCCCAACCGGTCTCGGTCTGCCACCAGTGGTCGATGACCGGCACGCCCAGCATCTCCTGAGCCCACAGCAGGGTGTCGGGATCGCAGCGTTCGCCGGCCAGGAACAGGGCCCGGAAACGGCTGAGGTCGTACTTCTTCACGTACGCGCCTTCGGGGTCTTCCTTCTTTATGGCGCGAAAGGCCGTAGGTGCGGTGAACAGCACGCTCACGCCGTGCTGGCTGATGACCCGCCAGAAGGCTCCCGGGTCCGGCGTGCCCACGGGTTTGCCCTCGTAGAGGACGGTGGTGCAGCCCTTCAGCAACGGGGCGTAGACGATATAGGAATGGCCCACCACCCAGCCCACGTCGGAGGCGGCCCAGTACACCTCGCCCGAGTCCACGTCGTAGACATTCTTCATGCTCCACTTGAGCGCCACTGCGTGGCCGCCGTTGTCCCGGACGATGCCCTTGGGCTGGCCGGTGGTGCCCGAGGTGTAGAGGATGTAAAGCGGGTCGGTGGCGGCCACGGAGACGCACGGGACCGGCTCGGCGGCGGCCACCGCGTCGTTCCAGTCCACGTCCCGGCCGGCCGTCATGGCCGCCTGCGCCTGGGGCCGTTGCAGCACCAGGCAGGCCGCGGGTTTGTGCTGCGCCAGCCGGATGGCCTCGTCCAGGAGCGGCTTGTACTCCACGATGCGGTTGACCTCGATGCCGCAGCTCGCGCTGACGATTGCCGTGGGCCGGGCGTCGTCGATGCGGGTGGCCAGTTCGTTGGCGGCGAAGCCGCCGAACACCACCGAGTGCACCGCGCCGAGGCGGGCGCATGCCAGACTGGCCACCACGGCCTCGGGCACCATGGGCATGTAGACGATCACCCGGTCGCCCACGCCCACGCCGTGGTTCCGCAACGCGCCTGCGAAGGTCGCCGCCGCGTCGCGAAGCTCCCGGTACGTAAACACCCTGGTGCTGTCCGTTACCGGGCTGTCGTAGATCAACGCCGGCCGGTCGCCGTTCCCTTGTTCCACGTGGACGTCGAGGGCGTTGTAGCAGGTGTTCAGAGCGCCGCCGGCGAACCACCGGTAGAAGGGCGGACGCGAATCGTCCAGCACCCGCTCCCAGCGCTTGTCCCAGTGTATGTCCTCGGCGGCCTCGGCCCAGAAGCCTTCCGGGTCGTTCAGCGCCTTTCTGTAGACATCGGCGTATGCGTTCGCGCTCATAGCCATCTCCCTGAGGATAAAGTCATACAAATTTCCATAAACCGGACTCGGGTGGATGCGCAAGCAAATTCCGGCGGCCGGGCCGGCCCGTCTGCCGGCGTTTGTTGCCAAGTCCCGCACACCCCGCGTACAATCGAACACTACGGGAGTCACCCACGGTGGTGGACGCATCGCGGACATACTCACCATTCGATACACGGGTCGGAGATCTGGTCGTGCGCTCCGGGATCGGTATCGGCCCGGCCCGGACTATCCGGGAGGCGGCGGCACGGATGGCGGAGGAATCCGTCGGTTCGCTGGTGGTCGTCGAGGCGGGCACGCCGGTGGGCATCGTTACCAAGACGGACGTGGTGCGGCGCGTTGTTGCCGCCGGCGTGGGCCCCGGCGAGCCGGTACACCGTGTCATGAGCGGGGACCTCATCACCATCGGCGCCGACGCTTACCTCTTCGACGCTCTGATGACGATGGTCCGCAACGGCATCGGCCACCTGGTGGTAACCGACGCCGGGAGGTTCGCGGGAGTCGTCTCGGCGGGCGATTGGCTCGCGTTCCAGCGGAATCAGCCGCTCGCGCTGCTGCAACGCATTGACGGCGCGCCGACGGTCGCATCGCTGGCGGACTACCGAAGCGAGGCCCTGGATTTTCTGGAAGACCTGTTCAACGATGCGGGCACGGCCCGCTCCCTGACCGAGTTGGTCACCGAGATCAACGACCGGGTAACCCGGCGTGTCATCGACATCAGTCTGGCGGAGATGACGGAGCCTCCGCCCGCACCGTTTGCATGGCTCGCCATGGGCAGCGAAGGGCGGCGGGAGCAGACCCTGAGCACCGACCAAGACAACGGTCTGGTGTTCGCGCACGCGGCGGATGCCGGGCCCGAACCGGTGCGCGAATGGTTCCTGACCCTGGCCAGGCGCGTCAACGGGCACCTGGCCACATGCGGCTTTCCCCTGTGCAAGGGGAACACCATGGCGAGCAATCCGGAACTGTGCCGCTCCTTGTCGGAGTGGCACGAGCTGTTCCGGGAGCTGGTGCGCCGGGCAGCCCCGCAGGACCTCGTCAGGGCTTCCATCTACTTCGATTTCCGGTGTCTCTACGGCGACCGGTCCCTGGTGGAGCGGATGTGGCGGGATCTGCTGGACCACATCGCCCGCAACCGTTCCTTCCTCCGCTTCATGGCGGGCGAGGGAGCCGTCTACGGCGGCTCGCCGGTGAACTCCCTGTCCTGGAGGCTGCGTTCCCTGGTGGGGCTGGCGCCCCCGCCGGTGGACGTCAAGAGGCAGGGACTGAACCCCCTGGTCCGGATGCTGCGGGTCATCGCGCTGGACCTCGGCTCGTCGGAGACCAACACGTTGGACCGTCTTCAGCTCGCACGCGAGCACGGCCGCCTGCCCGTCGACGTCGCGGAATCGGCGGCCGACGCCTACGAGTTCGTGATGCTCAAGCGGCTTCGGTGGCAATCGCACCGGAAGGACTCGGCCGAGCCCAACAGGATCGATCCGAGAGAGATGAACCGCCTGGAACGAACTTTTCTCGTGGAGGCGTTGAAGACCATCGACCGGGTCGAGCAACAGGTGCGCGGAGACTACGGCGGCGCCGTGATCCAATGATCCAATGGCGCCCGCGGCGCAGCCGGGCGCGGTCTCCGAGAAAGGACCCAACCAACTGAGTACGACGCCCTCTTCCCGGCCTGCCCTCACCACCCGCCGGCGGGGGGCGCACCCGTACCGGCGGTTCTGGTGGTGGGCCGTGGGCCTGGGGTGCGGCCTGCTGTTGCTGGCGGCTTTCCAGGCGGTGCTTTTCTGGCACGAGCACGTGGACTTGCTGGGCGACCTCCCGGCGAGCTTCCGGACGCGTCTGTTCGTCTTCACGGGGGTCGTCGCGGTCACGGCCCTGGCCGTGTTCCTCCTGGTGCTGAGGTACTTCTTTCACGCCTACGTCGTGCCCTTGCACCGTCTGGAGGAAGACCTCGAAGCGCTGGCCGCCGGGTCGCCGGAAGCGCGGGTGCCCCCGGCTGACGCGGAGGATGCCTACCGGCTCGCGGGGGGCCTGAACCGGCTGATGGACCGGTACGAGGACTCCGAGGCGAGGTTCGAGCAGCGTATCGCCGAAGCGACGGCCTCCGCCGATGCCGAGATGAACCAGCTCGGGACGGTCCTGGACTCCCTCGGCCAGGGAATCATCGTCTGCGACGCCCGGGGCCTGGTGGTTCGTTACAATCGCACGGCCCGGAAACTGCTGGAGCCTTCCCACGAGCCGCGTCTCGGGCGGTCCGTCTACGGCATCGTGGAAAAGGAACTGTGCGACTACGCGCTGGAGACCATCGCCGGTCAGCTGGCCGCCGAGGTCGGGCATCCCTCGGTGGAGTTCACGGCGGAGCGCACGGCAGGGGACCCACTCTGGGGCCGTATCGTTCCGCTGGCGGGGGACCGCGCACCCCTTCCCGGCTTCGTCCTGACCCTGGAGGAAACCACGCGGCCGCTGTCATCCGCCGAACTCCTCCCGGCCGCGCGCGCGCAGTTCCACGACGACCCCGAGCGTACCCTGTTGAAGGAACTGCGCTTCGTGGTGTTCGACACGGAAACCACCGGCCTCAATCCGTCCAGGGGAGACGAGATCATATCCATCGGCGCGGTGGTGGTCGCGCAGGGAGGGATCGTGGCCGAAGAGGTGTTCGAAACGCTGGTGGACCCGGGTGTACCGGTGAGCGCCGCCTCCACCAGGGTCCACGGCCTCACCAACGACGACTTGGCGCGGCAACCGTCTATCGGCCAGGCGTTGGCCGCCTTTGCCCGATTCACGGAAGAGGCGGTACTGGTGGCTCACAACGCCTCCTTCGACATGGAGTTCCTCAAGCGGAAAGGAGGGGAGACCGGCATCGCGTTGCGCCAACCCGTGCTTTGTACCCTCGTTCTGTCCGCCATACTCCATCCCAACCAGACCTCCCACTCCCTGGACACGCTCCTGACACGCTACGGCATCCGCCGGACAGGCCGCCACACCGCGCTCGGAGACGCCCGGATGACCGCGGAGCTGTTGCTCAAGCTCCTCCCCCAGCTCGAGGCTCGCGGCATTGCCACGCTCGAGCAGGCCACCCGCGCTTCGCGGCGGAACCCGTTGTCGCGGCTCAAGTATTAGTCCGGATAGAGTCTGGATAGTTGAACGTCGTCTCCGATTGACGTATTGTCTGACAAATTAACGCGCCCGCGTGGCGCCTTGGGGGAGGCATTCCATGTCGGAGGTAAAGGCGGGTCTGGAAGGGGTGGTGGCCGGGGAGACGGCCATCTGTTCGGTGCGCCCGGAGGGCGAGTTGGTCTACCGCGGCTACGACGTGCACGACCTGGCCGAGCAGGCGAGCTTCGAGGAGGTGGCC
>JAJDTQ010000260.1 GCA_022827045.1 Candidatus Binatia bacterium | reverse complement strand
TACCTGCTCACCGGGCGGCACGGCATCTTCTCCACCTACGAGGCGTTCGTGCACGTGGTGGATTCCATGTTCAACCAGCACGCCAAGTGGCTCAAGACCACCCGCAGCGACATTCCCTGGCGGCGTCCCATCGCCTCCCTCAACTACCTGCTGTCGTCCCACGTGTGGCGCCAGGACCACAACGGCTTCAGCCACCAGGACCCGGGCTTTATCGACCACGCGGTCAACAAGAAGGCCGACGTCATCCGGGTCTACTTCCCGCCCGACGCCAACACGCTGCTCTCGGTCACGGACCACTGCCTGCGCAGCCGCAACTACGTCAACGTCATTGTCGCCGGCAAGCAGCCCGAGCCCCAGTGGCTGGACATGGACGCGGCGGTCAAGCACTGCAACGGGGGCATCGGCATCTGGGGATGGGCGAGCACCGACCAGGGCTCGGAGCCGGACGTGGTCATGGCGTGCTGCGGTGACGTCCCCACTATCGAGACCCTGGCGGCGGTGGACCTGCTGCGCGAGCACGTTCCCGACCTGAAGATCCGCGTGGTGAACGTGGTGGACCTGATGAAGCTGCAGCACGTGGAGGACCACCCCCACGGGCTCGCCAACCGGGAGTTCGACGTGCTCTTCACTACCGACCGGCCCGTGATCTTCGCCTATCACGGCTATCCGTCCCTGATCCATCGCCTCACCTACCGGCGCACCAACCACGACAACCTCCACGTCCACGGCTACAAGGAGGAGGGTGCCACCACCACGCCGTTCGACATGACCGTGCTGAACAAGCTGGACCGGTTCCACCTGGTGGAGGCGGTCATCGACCGGGTCCCCAGGCTGGGAGACATCGCCGCCTACGCCAAGCAGGCGGTGCGCGACAAGCTCATCGACCATCGGCAGCACATCGCCCGCTACGGCGAGGACCTGCCGGAGATCCGCAACTGGACCTGGTCCCGCTGATGGGAGTGGATCCGGCGATCTCCATACTGTCGCTCAACAGCGGCTCCTCTTCTCTCAAGTTCGCGTTCTACGAGGCGGAAACCGCGGGCGAGAGGCCGCTGGTGTCCGGCGCGGTGGAGCGCATCAGCTTGACGGAAGGGCTGCTCTGGGTGCGCGGTGCAGATGAAGGCCGATCCCTCCTCCTGGAGCGGAAGGAGGACTTCCTCGACCATGAGGCGGCGGTGGACGCGGTCTTCGGCGCAGCCGCCCGGTTGCGCCTGCCGGAGCCCGGTGCTGTCGGGCACCGGGTGGTGCACGGCGGCGCGGACCACTCGGCTCCCGAACGGGTGGATGGACGTCTGCTGGCGGATCTGCGCGCCCTCGTCCCCTTGGCGCCGCTGCATCTGCCCGGCGCCGTCGCCGGCATCGAGGCCGTGGCAGCGCGTTTCCCTCATCTTCTGCAGGCGGCGTGCTTCGATACGGCCTTCCACCGGCGTATGCCGGAACTGGCTCAGCGTTTCGCGTTGCCCAACGCCCTGTGGGAGGAGGGCGTGCGTCGCTACGGATTCCACGGCCTGTCGTACGAATATGTCCTGGACGCACTGGGGACGCGGCACGCGGCCGGGTCATCGTTGCCCACCTGGGGAACGGCGCCAGCATGGCGGCGATACGCGACGGCGCGCCCGTGGACACCACCATGGGCTTCACCCCGGCCGGCGGCTTCATGATGGGAACGCGCAGCGGCGACCTCGACCCCGGCGTCCTCATCCACCTGGTGCGCGAACGCGGCTGGGGCGCCGACGAGATCGAGCGGCTGGTGACCCGCGAGGCCGGCCTGCTGGGCGTCTCCGGCCTGAGCCCCGACATGAAGACCCTGCTGGCGGCGCGCGAGCACCCGCGAGCGGCGCTGGCCGTGGACCTCTTCTGCTATCAGGCGCGCAAGCACGTCGGCGCCCTGACCGCCGTCCTCGACGGCCTCGACACCCTGGTCTTCACGGGCGGCATCGGCGAGCGCGCCGCCCCGGTCCGCCGGCGGATCTGCGAGGGCCTCGCTCACCTCGGCATCGAGATCGACACCGAACGCAACCATGCCCACGCCGGCACCATCAGCACCCCGCGCAGCCCCTGCACCGTGCGCGTCATCCCCACCGACGAGGACCTGATGATCGCGCGGCACACGCGCCGGCTGCTTTCTTCAGGAGGCTGGTAACTTCAACCCGCTCAGATCGCTACCCAGCGAACTCGTCGCGCCAAAGGCATTGCGCGAATGTCGTTGCCGGGAGGATATCGATGCCGTTGTCCGTTCGGCGCGGGCGCGGTTCCAGCGAGACCACGCGTTGGGGGTTGATGTTCGCGTTCATGGTTGTAGGGAACCTGCAAAATCTGGTGCGCTGGTGCTATGCTACCGGGATTCTGGCTGGTCAGCGCATGCGGGGTAGGGCGCCCGCCGACGCCCCTGCGTATTCCGCAGCGAACATTTCATCGCGCCGGCCGGCTTGAGACGTATCGGCAATCAGGAACCAACCCCGTGGGAAGCCAGGACGTACAACGCGACGAGGACGCCGCTGAACTGCGTTCGTTCATATCGCACCTCCTGAGGGACGTGCAGGCGCTGGAGCGCATGCTCGACGAGGGCATGATCGAGTCCGGCGTGCACCGCATCGGGGCGGAGCAGGAGCTGTTCCTCGTGGATGCGGCGCGGCGCCCGGCGATGCTCGCCATGGAGCTGCTGGAGCGGGTGGCGGACCCCCACTACACCACCGAGCTGGGGCTGTTCAACCTGGAGATCAACCTCGATCCTCTGGTGTTCGGCGGCGACTGCCTGAGCCGGCTCGAGGGGCAGCTCGAATCCACGCTGGGGCGGCTAAGGGAGGCGGCACACGAGCACGGCGCCGAGGTGGTGCTGGTTGGGATCCTGCCGACCCTTCGCAAGTCCGACCTGGCGCTGGCGCACATGGCCCCGCGACCCCGCTATCGGGCGCTCAACGAGGTGCTCACCCAGCTCCGCGGCGGCGACTACGAGTTCAGCCTGAAAGGCGCCGACGAGCTGAATATCCGGCACGACTCGGTGATGTTGGAGTCCGGCTGCACGAGCTTCCAGGTGCACTACCAGGTGGAGCCGGCGGAGTTCGCCCAGTGCTACAACCTGGCGCAGCTCGTGACCGCCCCGCTGCTGGCGGCGGCCGCCAACTCGCCGCTGCTGTTCGGCCGCCGGCTGTGGCGCGAGACCCGCATCCCGCTGTTCCAGCAGTCCATTGACACGCGCCGGGCGGGCCATCACATGCGCGAGCGCGCCGCTCGCGTGAGCTTCGGCCAGAAGTGGGTGCGGGAGTCCATCCTGGAGTTGATCCGGGAAGACCTCGCGCGCTTCCGGGTGTTGCTGGGGGCCTCCCTGGACGAGGACTCGCTGGACGTGCTGGCGCGGGGAGGATTGCCGACGCTGCCTGCCCTGCGTACCCACAACGGTACGGTCTACCGTTGGAACCGCGCCTGTTTCGGCGTCGGCGAGGGCAAGGCGCATATCCGTATCGAGAACCGGGTGCTGCCCTCGGGTCCCACGATCCTGGACGAGGTGGCCAATGCCGCCTTCTTCCTCGGAATGCTCCGGGGGGGACAGGAGGCATACGGCGACCTGGCCGCGACCATGCCCTTCCATGACGCCGAGGCCAACTTCCTGGCGGCGGCGCAGCGGGGACTGCGCGCACAGTTCATCTGGGTGGACGGCACCACGGCGCCCGCGGACGACCTGATCCGGCGCGAGCTGTTGCCGCTGGCATGGCAGGGGCTGCGCGCCGCCGGCCTCGACTCCGCGGACGTGGACCGCTACCTGGGGGTCATCGAGCAGCGGGTGGCGTCGCGCCAGAACGGCGCCTCCTGGATGCTTCGCTCGCTCGCGGACATGCAGGGGACGGACACCCAGGATGCGCTCTTGAGCGCGCTCACCGCGGCGACCGTCACTCGGCAATGGGAGGGAACGCCGGTGCACGAATGGCCTTTGGCGAAAGTCGAGGAGGGCCGCGGCGGCAAGCCCCACGCCCTCCGCATCGAGGAGTTCATGACCACGGACCTCATCACGGTGCACCCGGACGAACCGATGGACCTGGTGATCAGGCTCATGGACTGGCGCCGCATCCGCCATGTGCCCGTGGAGGACGAGGAAGGGAAGGTGGCGGGCCTGCTCTCGTGCTTCGAGGCCCTGCGGCAGTGGGCTCCGGCCGCGCCGGACGCCGGCGGCGAGCCGGTGCCGGTGCGGGCGGTCATGCGGCCCGACCCCGTCACCATCGCGCCGGAGGCCACGGTCACCCAGGCGGTGGCCCGCATGCGGGAGACGCAGAGCGACTATCTGCTGGTGGTGAAGGAGGATCGGCTGGTGGGGATCGTCACCGAGAGCGACATCCTCCAGCTTACGGCTCGGCTTTTGGAGCAGCTTGCCGGGGAGTCCGGGGCGGATGGCGGTTGAATCCTCGGCTCCGGACCGCCGCTTCCCGCGGCTGCTCGGCAGCTACGGCGGCGACTACGACGGGCCGCTCGTGGTCGGCATCGGCGGCATGCACGGCAACGAGCCGGCCGGCGTGCGGGCCCTGGAGCGGATGCTCCAGGAATTGCGCTCGGCCAGGGTCCCGTTTCGGGGGTCGTTCGTGGGCTTCGCCGGCAACCGGGCGGCGCTTGTCCGGAGATGCCGGTACATCGACGAGGACTTCAATCGCGCGTGGTCGCACGAGCGGGTCACGCGTCTGAGAGGTAGCCGTCCGTCCGAGGACGCGACCTCCGAGGAGATGGAACAGCGCGAGTTGCTGGAGTTCCTGGACGCGGAGCTGGCACGGCGTCGGGGGCCGGTGGTCTGTCTCGACCTGCATACCACCTCGGCGGCAGGCACCCCCTTCGTGGTCATAGGCGATACCCTGCTGAACCGCCGGTTCGGCTTCCGCCTGGGCGCTCCGGTGGTGCTCGGGCTGGAGGAGCGGCTGGAGAGCACGATCCTGAACTATCTCGGAGAAGAGGGACACGTCGCAGTGGGTTTCGAGGGGGGACAGAACGATTCGCCGGAGGCGGTGGCCATACACATGGCGGCCATCCGCACGGTGCTGGCGACCGCGGGCTGCATTCGTGCCGAAGACTTGCCGCTGCCGACGGAAGACGGCGGTACGTCGGCTGCGGAGGCCGATGTCCCGCCGGTGGTGGAGGTCCGCTACCATCACGTGATCCGGGAAGGCGACGAGTTCGTCATGCGGCCCGGGTTCAGCAATTTCCAGCCCGTGGAGCGCGGACAGATCCTCGCGCGCGACCGCGGCGGACCGATCCACGCCGGCGAGACCGGACAGATCCTCATGCCGCTCTACCAGGGACAGGGCACCGACGGCTTCTTCCTGGTCCGGCCGGTGCGGCCGTTCTGGCTGCGGGTCGCCCGGTGGCTGCGCCGTCTGCGCGTCGAGCGGCTCTTGCCGGCGTTGCCGGGGGTACGAAGATTCCCGGACAAACCCGGCACCCTGGTGGTCAACCCGCGCATCGCCCGCTGGTTCGTGCTCGAGCTGTTCCACCTGCTGGGCTTCCGCAAGCGGCAATCACGGGAAGGCAAGCTGATCCTCAGCCGGCGCTGGCACGAATCCCGGGCCCTCGACGAGCTGCAGGGTCAGCCGTAGCGGCCTATCCATCGATAGCGAGGTCCGTGTGTGACAGGCCCCTGGCGCGCCTGTCCGTGCGGACCGCGTAGACGCGTTACACAATCGGACACGGAGTCCGCGTATCCTGTTGTTTTCGTAACGGGGCCCTAAAGAAGCGTCGGTATCGCGCGAAGAGAGATGAAGGGAGGATCTCCATGAGAAGGACGTCAAGGCGGCTCGCGTTGACCTGGGCCGGGGTGGCGCTGGCCGTGGTCGTATCGACCGGAAGCCTCGGCTTCGCCAAGCCGGTGGAACTCACCATCGTTCACTTCAACGACCTGGACCGCATGGAGGAAAGCCGCGGGCAGGGCGGCGTCGCGCGCCTGGCCGCGGTGGTCCGCTCCGAGCGGGCGCGCCGCGCCAACGTGCTGGTGACCTTCGCCGGCGACGCCATCTCGCCTTCGCTGATGTCCGCCATCGACAAGGGCGCACACATGATCGATCTGCTCAACCAGGTTGGGCTCACCGCCATGGCCATCGGCAACCACGAGTACGATTTCGGTCCGGAGGTGGCCCGGCAGCGCTTCTCCGAAGCGGCCTTTCCCGTGCTGGGCGCCAACAACATCGACCCGGACGGCAAGATCATCGAAGGCGCACGAGCGTCCATCATGGTGGAGGTCGGGCGGTTCAAGGTGGGGATCTTCGGCCTGACCACCGTGGGCACCGCGGTGAAGTCGCTCCCCGGCAACATCACCTTCGTCCCGGTGGTGGAAACGGCCGCCGCTCAGGCCAAGAGGCTGCGGGCGGCCGGCGCCCACCTCGTGGTGGCGCTGGCCCACACCGACATCGCCGAGGACGAAGCGCTGCTCCGGCAGGAAGCCGTGGACCTGCTCCTCAGCGGTGACGACCACCGGCTGCGTCTGGACTACGACGGCCGCATGCTGTTCGCGGAATCCGCGCAGCAGGCGGACTGGGTCACGGTCATCGACCTCACCCTGGACGAGGTGGAGTCCAGGGGCAGGAAGCGGTTCGTCTGGAGCCCGGCCTTCCGCGCGGTCCATACCGGCCGCGTCACCCCCGACCCCGAGCTCGCCGCGTCGGTCCGCGCCTACGAGTCCCGGTTGTCGCGGGCCCTCGACATCGAGATCGGCTCCACCGAGACGGAGCTCGACAGCCGCCGGGCCATGGTGCGGACGCGGGAGACGGCCATCGGCAACCTGGTGGCGGACGCCATGCGCCTGGCCGTGGGCGCCGACGTCGCGTTGACCAACGGCGGCGGGATCCGCGCCGACAAGGTCTATCCGCCGGGCACCCGGCTGACCCGCCGGGACATCCTGAGCGAGCTGCCCTTCGGCAACAGGACGGTCCTGCTGGAGTTGACCGGCCGCGAGCTTCGCGCGGCTCTCGAGAACGGCCTGAGCGCCATCGAGAAGCGCTCCGGCCGGTTTCTCCAAGTCTCCGGCATCGAGGTGGTCTATGATCCCCGCCGTCCTGCCGGCGCGCGGGTGGTCGAGGTGCGTCACAAGGGTGCGGCCCTCGATCCCGACGGCACCTTCACCGTGGCCGCCAGTGACTTCATGGCCAAAGGCGGGGACGGATACAGCGTCTTCGCCGGCAAGACGCCCATCATCGACGCCCGGAGCGCCAAGCTCGTGGCGACCCAGGTGATCGACTACATTGCCGCCCGTGGCGCCATCGCGCCCCGCGTGGAGGGGCGGTTGCGGGCCCTCCACTAGAGCGGTTGTGAGCGGATCGGCGGAATGGTGTAACGGCCGGTCGCGTAAAAGTTCGGGACGCTTGAAACCTGTGCTCAAATGGAGTAGGTAGGGCGCTTGCTTGGAGGGAGCACTGAAAGCGGTCTGTTCGGTACAATGAGGCGCACGGTAACAGTCACGGCGGTTTCGGCGCTGTTGCTCGGCATGAGCAGCTGGCTTGTGGCCGGGTCCGCGACCGCGGAGACGTCAGCGGCGCTCAAGACGGCGTCATTGCGCGCGTCCGATGCCGTGGAGCGCCGTACGGCCCATCTTCCGAGGCTGCTGTCCAGGCATGACGCCGCCCTGTACCGAAGGATCTTCGCCCTCCAGAAGGACGGGCACTGGAACGAGGCCGATGCTTTTATCAAGTGGATCCAGGATCCGCTGCTGATAGGTCATGTCCGGTTCCAGCGCCTGATGCACCCCACCCTCTACCGTTCGTCCTACGGCGAGCTGTGGACCTGGATGAACGCGTACGCGGACCATCCCGGCGCCCGGCGAGTCTACCGCCTGGCGAAGAAGCGGCAACCCGAGGGCTGGAAGTCGCCGAAAAAGCCCGCCCGGGCGGTGCTGGTACCCGAGCTCAAGTCCGACCCGGTGCCCGTGACGTTGCGGAGCGCCAATGGCCGCCGCCAGAAAGGAGCGGAGGCCGAGGTCCGTTCCCGCGCGCGCCGGCCGGTGATCCGCCAGGTTCACAGGAAGATCCGGAAATTGGTGTCCGGCGGCTTCGTGACGAAGGCTCTCCGGTTTCTGGAACAGCCGCACCATGTCCGTGTCCTGGATGCCGTTAGCTTCGACGAGAATCTGGCCTGGATCGCCAGGGGATACTACTTCTGGGATCGGGACCGGCAGGCGCTGGAAGTTGCAAGACGGGCGATCGCGCGATCGGGCGCCCGGGTGCCGCTGGCGTACTGGTGGGGCGGCTTGGCGGCTTGGCGGCTGGGGCACCATGGCGATGCCGCGGAGCTCTTCCGGGCGTTGGCGGAGTCGAGGTCGGTGACCCCGTGGCTGGTATCGGCCGGCGGCTACTGGGCCAGCCGCTCCTACCGGGAGGCCGGCGAGGCGGGACGCGTGGCTCCCATGCTGCGGGCCGCGGCGCGGCATCCGCGGACCTTTTACGGGCTGCTTGCCATCACCGCCCTTGGCGAGCGGCCGCCGCTCGATTTTGAAATGCACGAGCTCAGCGCCGCGGATCTCGACGACTTGCTCGGAATGCGGCCCGTGCGCCGCGCCCTCGCCCTGATTCAGGTCGGGGAGCATGTGCGGGCGGGCACCGAGTTGCGACGGTTCGCCCACCGGATGTCACCCCGGTTGGCGCTCGTGATTCTGGCCCTGGCATCCGAATCCGGCTTGGCCGACCTGTCGTACCGTGCCGCCGAGAGTCTTCTGCAACGTACCGGCGTTCCCGTGGACGCGGCGCTCTATCCCCTGCCGGTTTGGGAGCCGGACGGCGGGTACACCCTTGATCGCGCCTTCCTGTTCGCCGTCATGCGGCAGGAGTCCAACTTCCGCGCCGGCGCCCGCAGCTCCCGCGGGGCCAGGGGCCTGATGCAGCTCATGCCGCGGACGGCGGGCGTCATGGCCGGCCGGAAGTACCGCGGGGCACAGCGCCGGGAACTGCTGGAACCGGTGCTCAACGTCACCCTGGGAGAGAAGTATCTCCGCTACCTGCTTTCGCGGGACGAAGTCGACGGCAACCTGTTCTACGCGCTGGCGGCCTACAACGGTGGTCCGGCCAAGCTGCGGGAGTGGAAGCGCAGGGTCGACTACCGGAACGATCCGCTGTTGTTCATCGAAAGCATCCCCAGCCGGGAAACCCGCATCTTCATCGAACGGGTGCTGACCAACATGTGGATCTACCGGATACGGTTTGGGCAGGCGACCCGCTCCCTCGACACCATCCTGTCCGGGGGCTGGCCCACCTATATCCCGCTGGACCCCAGGCGGGCGGCCGCTCGATCCTGATCGGGAACAACAGCCTTCCCCTTTGCGGCGTCTTCGGACGGCGCTGCTCATCGACTCTAAGAGCACGCGGCGGCTCCACCCGGCTTGCCTGAGGGCAACTGAGCTTGCGCTTGCAGTTCGCCGGGGGGTGCGATAGTGCTGTGGCCATCTCAACCAGTACGGTCACACAGGAGGTTTCGATGAAGACGCACCTGCGCACTGCAATGTTCTCGTGTTTCGTTGCCGTCGCCGCACTGATTCTTACCGGCTCCCTCGCGGGAGCGGCGGACTATTACGCCGGCAAGACCATCACCATCGTTTGTCCCTATTCCACGGGCGGCACCTACGACCGCATGTCGCGGCTGGCGGCCAGGTTCCTTCCCAAGTACATACCCGGGAAACCGGCGGCCATCGTGCACAACCGCCCCGGCGCCGGCGGCCTCATCGGGCTGCGGTCGGTCTACCGCGCCGAGGCCGATGGGCTGTCGCTGATCCACTTTGCCAGTCCCATGGTGGTGCGGAGCCTCACCGGCGGCATCAAGGACATTGACTTCAAGAAGGTGACCTGGCTTGGGAGCGTGGGGGGCGCGCACTATCTCTTCGCGATCCGATCCGACCGCCCCGAGCGTACCATCGCGGATTTCCAGAAGACCAAGAACGCCATCCGTGTGGGGGCGACCGGACCGAGCTCGCTGCTCACCCAGGCGCCCCGGTTCCTGCAGCGGGCCGGCAAGTTCAACCTCCGGCTGGTGCCCGGCTACAAGGGCTACAATCCCATGGCGCTGGCGATGAAGCAGAACGAGGTGGACGCCGTGGCCACGGCGGGGGTGGCGGTGAGAGTCAACACGGCAACCCGTGAGATGCACAAGGATGGTACCATCAAGCTGGTGCTGTCCATGGGGGGCGGCCCGCCGCCGGCGCCTCTCGCCGCGGAAATCAACGCGCTGCCGAAGTTCGTCGACGCCATCGACGATCCCAAGGACCGCGACGCGTGGGTGGCGTTCTCGGGGCTCTTGAGCGCCACCCGTCCGCTCGCGACCACTCCCGGAGTGCCGGCGGAGCGGGCCGCCATCCTCAAGAAGGCGATGGCGGACATGATGGCCGATCCCGAGTTCGTGAAGACCGCCACGGACCAGGGGTTCGTGCTCAATACGTTGGATTCCAAGGCGGCGGAGAAGCTGATCCTGTCGGTCTTCAACATGCCCGCGGAGATACAGGACCGGTTGAAGACCCTGCTGAAATAGTGCCCCGAAACCTCGCGCGATATGGCGCTTGAGGCCTTCGCCGAGGCCCTCGGCATCACCTTCACCCTGCCGGTGCTCGGGGGGATCCTGCTGGGGTTGGTGTTGGGGCTTGTCTTCGGCGCGGTGCCGGGCCTGAACGCGGTGCTCGGCATCGTGCTGTTGCTTCCGTTCGTCTGGACCCTGTCGCCCTTCGTGGCTTTCGCCATCATGCTCTCCCTGGTGTCGGCGGTGCATACCTCCAATACTTTTCCGGCGTTTTTCTTCAACGTGCCCGGCAGTCCCAGTGCCGCCGCCACCATCCTCGACGGCTATCCAATGGCGCGAAACGGCGACGCCGCTCGTGGCCTGACCGCGGCCTTCATGGTCTCGGCGGTAGGGGGGGTCATCGGCGCGCTCGTGCTGTTGGTGGCGCTGCCGGCGCTCCAGCCCGTGGTGCTGGCTTTTGCCGCGCCGGAGCGGTTCATGCTCGTGGTGCTGGGCATACTCATGATCAGCTTTCTGAGCGGCGCCAAGCCGGTGAAGGGGCTGTTGGCGGGAACTCTGGGCCTCTGGCTCGGTACCGTCGGCCAGGACCCGCAACTGGGAGTGGAGCGATTCACCTTCGACCTGGACTACCTGCTCGACGGGCTTCACACCGTGCCCATCATCATGGGCGTGTTCGCGCTCCCCGAAGTGGTGTCCCTGGCGATACGCGGGCGCATCGCCGAGCGCACCCACGTGGACATGGGGGAGGGGTTTCTTCCTGGCCTCCGAGCCTGCATCGCCAACCGCTGGCTGGTGGTGCGGAGCGCCGTCGTGGGGGTGGTCGGCGGCGCCATCCCGGGCATCGGCGGCACCGCGGCGGCCTTCTACGCCTACGGCATCGCGGTACAAGGGGCCGAGGACACCGAACGCGAGCGGTTCGGAAAGGGTGAGATCAAGGGGGTCATCGCGCCCGAGAGTGCCAACAACGCGTCCGCCGGCGGTGAGTTGGTACCGTTGCTGGCGTTCGGCGTTCCGGGCGGAGCGACCTCGGCGATCCTGCTGGCCGCGTTCCTGATCCTCGGCATCAACCCTGGTCCCGAGATGCTGGGCGAGAAGCTGTCCCTGAGCTTTTCCATGGTCATCGTGCTCGTGCTGTCGAACCTTCTGGCCACGGCAGTGTGCATCGCCATCACCCGTCCAGCCGCGCGCATCGCCTTCCTGAGGAGCAACCTGTTGATCCCGGCGTTGCTGTTGTTCGTCCTGTTCGGCTCGTACGTCGCCTATCCCCACCCGCTTACACTGGTCCTCACCCTCGTGTTCGGCGCGCTGGGCTACCTCATGATGCGTTTCGACTGGGCACGAGCGCCGCTTCTGGTGGGGTTCATCCTGGGGCCGCTGGCCGAGAACAACCTGGCCATTTCGCTGGCGAGCTACGGCGTGGCGTTCCTCGGCCGGCCGATTCCGCTGGTGTGCATGGCGGTCATGGCGCTGGTCGTGTTCGTTGGGGTTCGCCGGGGGGTACGTCAGCCGTGACGGGAGTTCGCGAGATCGCCCTGGGAGGCGCATTCGTGGCCCTGTTCGCCTGGATTGTCTTCGCCGCCGCGGGGTGGGAGCCGCAAACCGCCACATTCCCCCTGCTCATCGGCGTTACCGGGCTGGGGCTGGCCGTGTGGGCGGTGGCGAGCGATGTGTTGCGCCGGCGATTGGCCTCCGCCGAGGCTGACGGGACGACGGCGGAGGACTCGGCCAAGGCGCGCGCCGCGTTCGTTTGGATCGCCGTGTTCTTCGCGCTGGTTCTGCTCGGCGGTTTCCGGTGGGGCCTGCCTCCGGCGGTGCTGGCCTACTACCGCATGGAAGCGCGCGTGAGCTGGATCGCGTCCGTCGCCGCCGCCCTGGTGTGCGCGGCGTTTCTCCACGTCGCCGTGGCCTACCTCTATCTTCCACTGTATCGCGGCTTCTTGTTTCAGCCGTAACCCGGTGGGCGGATCGTACCTCGGTCAGATGCCGTAGAGCCGTTTCGGATTGGCGTTGAGGATCTTCTCCTTGGCCGATTCGCTGATGTCCTGCCGCTTGTTGAACTCCCGCACCGCGAAGCGGTCCCGGTCGCCATGGGGCATGTCGGAGCCGAAGACGACGCGATCGTCGCCCACGAGATCCAGCACCTGCGGCAGCAGCGGGTCCTCCACCTCGGTGCTGAGGAAGAGGTTGCCGCGGCTCATGTACTCGGCGGGGGAGACGGCGGCCCGGGGCGCAGCCTCGGGAATGGATTTGCCGAAGCGGTTGGTGAAGGCGAACCGGTGCCCTAGCCGGTCCATGAGGAAGTGGACCCAGAGACAGCCGGCTTCCAGGAACGCCACCCGCAGGGCCGGGAAGCGGTCCAGCACGCCGCCGGTGATCATGGCCGTGAACCCCATGAGCAGCGGCACCAGGAACGGGATGATGGTGCCCGGGTAGAGGTGGTCGTACATGTTGCTGAGAGGCGGACACGACCATCCCACGTGAACCGCCAGCGTCAGGTCCTCTTCCGCCAGCGCTTCGTAGAACGGGAAGAAGCTCGGGTGGTCCAGGGTGCGCTCGCCCACGGTGCCGAGGATCATCACCGCTACCGCTCCCAGGCGCTTGGCTTCGCGCACCTGCTCCACCGAGGCCGGGACGTTGTCCAGGTCCACCACCGCGGCCCAGTGGAGTTGGTCCGTCGACCCGGTGGTGTCCGCGAGCCAGCGGTTGTACGAGCCGCACAGGGCGGCGCCGAGGTCTGGGTCGTCCACCAGGGGATGGACCAGGAAGAAGCTCGGGTAGATGACCTGCACGCCCAGGTCCTCGTCGGCCATGTCCTTGAGGCGGGCCTCCGGATGGCTGATCTCGATGCTCTCGATGCTTTCCGGCTTGGACGCCGTGTAGAACGAGCGTTGTCCTTCGTGGTGGGCCGGGGTTCCCATGTTGTGGCAGCCGCGTCCGAACAGGCGGGGGTAGATCTGGTCCTCCACGCGCCAGTAGAGCCGCCCCTCCGAGTTCACCACCTGAGGTCTGCGCTTGCGGAACGCCGGGTCCAGGTAGTCATCGCTGAAGGTCGCCGGAGACTCTTCCACGTGCGCGTCGGCGTCGATTACGATCATCGGAGGGTCCTCCTCTTTCTCCGGTGGACTGTGCCATGGCACGATCATGAGACACGAACGCACGCATACCGCAATTTCGAAACCGGACGCAACAAGGCGGGCCGGAACGGGAGGTGACGATGCCGATTCTCTTGACCAACAGCGACGTGCAGGAGCTGATCTCGCCGGAGACGGCGGTGGAGGTCATGCGGGAAACCTATCGCGGGCTTGCCGCGGGAACGGCGGTTACCCGCACCCGGAGCCAGACCTTCGCCGAGACCACCGAGCCGGGCACCTTCGTGGAGTTGCGCACCATGGACGGCATCGTTCCGGCCTTCGGCTCGGTGGGTATGCGGATCCTGCCGGACCTGCACCGCTGGCCCCGCATCGGCGACAACCGGCGATACGACAAGGTGCCCAAGAAGAACGGCAAGTTCCTCGCCTTCGACCTGATCTTCGACCTGGATACCGCCGACCTCCAGGCGGTGGTCCAGGACGCCTGTCTCCAGAAGCTGCGCATCGCCGGCACCCACGGGGTGGCCGCCGAGTATCTCGCCCGCGCCGACGCATCGCGGGTCGGAGTCATCGGGTCGGGCTGGCTTGCGGAAGGCGTGCTGATGGGACTCGGAGTCGTCCGCGAGCTCGAATCCGTCAAGGTGTTCAGCCCCACTCCCGCCAACCGGGAGCGGTTCGCCGAGAACGCAAGACAGAGTCTTCGCCTCGATGCCGCGGCCGTCGATGACCCGGTGGCGGCTACCCTGGACGTCGACGTCATTGTCGTGTGCACCAACACCATCGATCCGGTCTTCTTCAGCGACTGGCTCGGCCCGGGCGTCCACCTCGATTCGATATCCGGGCGCGACATCGACGAGGGGTGTTTCGCGCGCGCCGACTACACGGTGCTGAGCATGCGCGAGGGGCGCTGCAACGAGGGACTGAACTTCGCTCCGCCGGTGCTGCGCGAGACCCTCGCGCCGCGCTTCGCGCCGTTCGAGAAGAACATCCCCTGGGACGACTATGCGGAACTGGGGGAGGTGATCTCCGGACAGGCGCGCTCGCGGGAGAACGACAGGGAGATCACGTTCTTCTGCAACAACGTGGGCTTCGGCGCCCAGTTCGCGGCGCTGGGCGGCAAGGCGGTGGCCTTGGCGCGGGAACGCGGGCTGGGCAAGGAGTTCTCCATCGACGACTGGTACGAGGACGAGCGCTAGGCCCTCACCCGGCCTCCGGCCACCCTCTCCCAGAGGGAGAGGGGAAGGGTGAGGGTGCCCGGAGCAAGCAGGGTGCCGGTACATGGGAAGAGGCGGGGTTGCCGGGTGAGGGCCTACGGGTGCACGTCCTGGGTGAACCATTCCGTGGGCAGGGTGCGGCCGACGCCCTTGGAGACGGCCTCGCGGTACACCCGCTGGGCCACGGCGGCGAACTGGAGGCCTTGGCCGACGTTGTTGACGAAGGCGGTGGTCTCTTCCGGGGACCGGCGCCCCTCGGCGGCGCCGATGATGGCCTGCGGCAACTCCTGGATCCGCTCCCACAGCGGCGTGTCACGCTCCGACCACCAGCCTCCGGTGCCTTCCGGCGTTTCGACGGCGGGCGTGCGGTAGACCTGCGGGCGGATGTTGGCGGGGTTCCTGGAGAACAGGAAAACGCGGTCCATGGCGTCGAGGAAGTCGTAGTCCATCTCCTGGACCTTGACGGCGCTGTAGTGGACGCCGGGCCGCAGCCACCCGCGCCGGTGCACGGGTTCCATGGAGTTGGTCCCGGTGACGATCAGGTCGGCTCCCTCCACCGCCTCGTCCGCGGACGGCACCGGCGTGAGACGGGCCTCGACGCGCGGCGCCAGTTCCCGGCAGAAGCGCTCCCGGTTCGCCGGATTGGGGCTGAACACCTTGACCTCGGCGATGGGCCGCACCGCGCAGTGGGCCATCAACTGCCCGCCGGCCTGCCAGCCGGTCCCCAGCAGCGCCATGACCGAGGCGTCCTCCCTCGCCAAGTAGCGGGCCGCCAGCCCGTTGGCGGCGCCCACCCGCATGCGCGAGATGTAGCCGTCCGGGCAGATCATCACCGGCGCGCCGGTCTCCATGCTGAAGAGCAGCATCAGGCCGTTCCAGCGGCCGTCGGCCGAGGGCAGCCGGTCGCGCCTGACGTTGCCCGCCACCTCCGGCCATATCAGCACGTCGCTGTTGATGCGTAGCGCGGCCATGCCTTCGTCGGGCCAGAGTCCGCTCATGGCCTTGAGACTGTAGACTCCCTTGGTCTCGCCCACGGTGGTGGGCGCCAGCGTGTCCACCCGCGGGCTGTTGACCGCTTCCTGGGCTTCCAGCGACCGTTGCGAGCGCTCGACGCAGTCCAGCGCCATCTCCATGGTCAGTATCCCGTCGATCTCTTCATTGCTGAGCAGCAGTGTCATCGAAGAACCTCGCTAAACGCCGGCGCCGGACTTGGCCCGTGTTGACGCACCCCGTATTTTCGGACATATTTTTTCTCTGGCCAGGTAGCTCAGTCGGTAGAGCAGAGGACTGAAAATCCTCGTGTCGGCAGTTCGATTCTGTCCCTGGCCACTTCCCCCAACCCCGTTCTCCTCGGGCTAAAGTCGCGCCTCCAGCTCCTTGAACTGTTTGTTCAGGGTCTCGACTTCTTCCCTGGCCTGCTTCCGGTACTCGACGACCCGGTTCAACTCCTCGAGGGTCGGCAGTGTCAACTGCCTGTGGGGAATCCCGCTGTTAGGGCGGTTGTGGACATGGTAGGTGCCGTCGTCGCCGAAGTGGCCGGTCTCCTTCCCGCTCAGCACACTGACGGCCAGGTTGAGGTTGTTGATCATCTTCTTGATCTCGCTGTCCATGACCGAAAGGCGTTGCTTGGCCGCCAGGAGGCGTAGATAGTCCGCGCCGATCTTCTCTTCGACCTTGCCCATATGACTTCCTCCCGTGTGGATTGCGCCCGTATGCCGCGAAGTCGAGTGATTGTCCTGTGCGCCCATACCGATAACCCGAAACGCCGTCCGGGAGCAAATCCGTCCCGCGGTTCCGGCACGGGCAGATTGCCCTTGACAGCATTCCGGCTCGGATACTAGTCTGGCCCGGCATCGGGCACGACCTCGCGAACCCACGAGAGGGAGGACGAACCCATGAAGAAGGCACTTGGCCGGATCGTTGTTTGTTTTATCCTGGGTCTGTTCACGGCGGCATCGGCGCCGGCAGCGGACTTGGTGCTCAAGGGCGCCACCGCGTGGAAGAAAGACTACGTCTTCAATGCCGGCTACTGGGAGTTCACGCGCCAGGTCGAGAAACTCTCCGGCGGTAAGATCAAGGTGGAGTGGAAGGGGGGACCCGAGATCGCGCCGGCCTTCGAGATGTTGAGCCTGGTGCAGCGCGGCGTCGTTGACGTCCTGGGAAGCTCCGCCGCCTACTATACGGACAAGTACATGGAAGGGGTCTTTCCCGAGTACTTCATCGGCACCCCGGCCGTGTTGCGGAACGCGGGTATCACCAAGTGGTTCGATGATCTGAGCCAGAAGAAGACTGCTGTCAAGCTCCTGGGGATGACCTCGGGTCCCGTGGGCATCGCCATCTTCACCAAGCAACCGGTGAAGGGCATTGCCGACTTCAAGGGCCTGAAGATGCGCAGCACGCCCACCTATCTGCCCATGGGGCAGGCACTGGGCGCGACGATGATCTGGATTCCGTGGGCGGACCTTTACCCCGCGCTCGAACGCGGCGTGGTGGAGGGATATTTTTCTCCGGCCATCGGGACCCTCCAGACGAAGCTTTACGAGCAGGTCTGTTGCATGATCGCGCCGCACTTCTGGACCGTGCGCACCTGGCTCTACATCGGAATGAAGACCTGGAACAAGCTGACCCCGGAGCAGCAAAAGATCCTTACCGACGCCATCGTGGCAACCGAAGACTGGGCGCAGGGTTTCTACGCGGGGATCATCGGCAAGGAAATCGATACGCTGGTGAAGCAGCACGGCATGAAGGTCATCGAGTTCAAGGGGGACGAGGCCAAGCGCTACCTCAAGATGGCGTACGAGTCCGCGTGGAACAAATACGTGCCGGAATCGCCGGAGCACGGCAAGACGATCCGGGAGATGGCGCAGAAGCTGGAAAGCCGCTGAAGCCGGCAAACGACCGGTTGAAACCAACGAACCGTTGAAGGGGGAGGATGAATCCATGAGAAGGGCACTCGGCTGTATCGCTGTATTCTTCACTCTGGGTCTTTTTGTTGCGACGGCCGCTCCGGCGGCCGACCTGGTGCTCAAGGGCGCCACCGCCTGGAAGAAGGACTACATCTTCAATGCGGGCTACTGGGAGTTCTCGCGTCAGGTCGAAAAACGGTCCGGCGGCAAGATCAAGGTGGAATGGAAGGGCGGTCCCGAGATCTCGTCACCCTTCGAGATGCTGGGTCTCGTGCAGCGCGGGGTGCTGGATGTCCTGGGCGGCGCCGGCGCCTACGATTCCGCCAAGATACCGGAGGGAGTCTTCCTCGAGTACTTTGTCGGGAGCACCAGTGATCTGCGCAAAGCCGGCGTCACCAAGTTCTTCGACGAAGTGACCCAGAAACGGGCCGGAGTGAAGCTCCTCGGGCTCAGCTCCGGGCCGGTGGAGTTCGCCATCTTCACCAAGACGCCGGTGACCAGCATCAGCCAATTCAAGGGCATGAAGATGCGCAGCACGCCCACGTACCTGCCCCTGGGCCAGGCCCTCGGGGCTACCATGATCCAGGTGCCGTGGCCCGACGTTTACAACGCCCTGGAGCGGGGAGTCGTGGACGGATACTTCGCTCCGGTCATCGGCACCCTGTCGACGAAGCTCTACGAGCAGGTCTGCTGCATGCTCAAGCCGCACTTCTGGACCGTGCGCACGTGGATGTACATCAGCCTGGACAAGTGGAACAAGCTCACGCCGGAGCAGCAGAAGGTCCTGACGGACTCCATGATCGCGACCGAAGGGTGGACGACGGGCTTCTACAACGACTACATCGGCGGGGAAATCAGTACGTTGGTGAACAAGCACGGTCTCAAGATTCACGAGCTCAAGGGCGACGAGGCCAAGCGCTTTCGCACGATGGCGTACGAGTCGTCGTGGAAGAAGTACCTGCCCAACTCCCCGGAGTACGGCAAGCAGATCCGGGAAATGGCACGGAAGCTCGAGGACCAATAGCGTTCCGGAAATGATGCGAGGGAGGCAAGGCTTATGAGACTGGCGCTTCGCTATACAGTCGCTGTTTTCGCCCTGGCAATGTTCGCGGCGACCACGGCGCCGGCGGCGGATCTGGTGCTCAACGGCGCCACCGCCTGGAAGAAGGACTACGTCTTCAATGACGGGTTCTGGGACTTCAAGCGCCGGGTGGAGAAGATGTCCGGCGGCAAGATCGAAGTGAGGTGGAAGGGCGGGCCCGAAATCGCCCCCGCTTTCGAGATGCTGAGCCTGGTGCAGCGCGGCACGCTGGACGTGCTGAGCAGCACCGGGGCGTACTTCACGGACAAGATGGCCGAAGGGGTCTACCTCGACTACTTCGAAGGCCCGGTGAGCGAAATGCGCAAGGGCGGCGTCATCGATTTCTTCGACAAGATCCAGCAGGAACGGACCGGGGTGAAGCTCCTGGGGCTGCCGTCGGGTCTGGTGGGCTACGCGATCTTCACGAAGAAACCGGTGAAGAGCCTCGCCGACTTCAAGGGCATGAAGCTTCGCGGGACGCCCACCTACCTGCCCATTGCCGAGTCGATCGGGGCTTCGATGATCCGGATGCCGTACTCGGACCTCTACGCCGGTCTCGAGCGGGGCGTCGTGGAAGGGTACTTCTCTCCCATCATCGGAACCCTGGGGGCCAAGTTCTACGAGCAGATCTGTTGCATCATCAAGCCCTTCTTCTGGACCGTGCGCACCTGGCTGTATTTCAACCTGAAGACCTGGAACAAGCTGACCCCGGAGCAACAGAAGCTCCTCACCGACGCCGTCATCGAAACGGAGAAGTGGGGGCCGGCCCATTTCGACAAGTACATCGACGCGGAGCACGACACCCTGGTGAAGAAGCACGGCATGCAGATCATCGAGCTTTCCCCGGAGGACTCCAAGCGCCTGCGCAAGATCGCGTACGAGTCCGCCTGGAAGAAGTTCGTGCCGGTCTCGCCGCAATACGGCAAGCAGGTCCGGGAATTGGCGCGCCGTTTCGAACAGAAATGAGGCGCCTCTTCGCGGCGAAAGGCCTCATGCACTGAACAACCCGCCGGGCCGTCCGCGCGCGCCGCGGACGGCCCGGGCAGGGGATATTCGAACCTCATCATGTCGCAACTCGGGCAGACACTGGAGCGAGCCTGGGACTCGCTGGTGAACGGACTCGCCTATTTCGCGGGGCTCCTGGTGGTCACGGTGACCTTCTCCGTGATCTACGAGATAGTGGCGCGTTACTTCTTCAACAGCCCGACCATCTGGGCGGTGGATCTGACCGAATACTCGCTGGTCTACATCACCTTCCTCGGGACCCCCTGGGTGCTGCGCGACCATGCGCACACGCGCGTGGAGCTGGTGGTGGAAAGGCTCCGGCCCAGGGTGCGCCTGATCCTGGGCATCGTGGTGTCGCTGGTGGCGGCAACGGGCGCGGTGGTGATGGCGTGGGAAGGCGCCTGGGAAACCTGGGAGTCGTATCTGGGCGGCCATGCCGAGCTCAAGGCGTGGCGGGTGTACCGCTGGCCGCTCATTCTTCCCATCTGCGTCGGCAGCACCATGCTGGTCATCGAGTTCCTGCGCCAGGCGTGGCACAACGTCGGGATGCTGCGCCGGGACGACCCGATCGCTGACGAATCGGGTCCCGTGGGCCAGGATTCCCTCTGAGCACGAGATGGAGTGGTACGAAGTCCTAATCTTGATGCTCGCCGTGCTGATGGTCCTTTTCGTGGCCGGCACGCCGGTGGCATTCGCCTTCCTCCTGATCAACATCGGCGGGCTCTTCCTGTTCATGGGCGGGTTGCCGGCGCTGCGGCTCATGGTCACCAGCGCCTTCGCGACGCTGGCGAGCTTCGTGCTGGCGCCAGTGCTGCTCTTCATTTTGATGGGCGAGATCATGTTCCGATCAGGGCTCGCCGTGCGCACCCTGGACGCCCTGGACAAGTGGATCGGCGGCATACCCGGGCGGCTGAGCCTTCTGGCGGTGAGCGGCGGCACCCTGTTCTCCACCCTCAGCGGCTCCAGCATGGCCACCACCGCCATGCTGGGAACGACGCTGGTGCCGGAGATGCGGCGCCGGGGTTACAGCTACCTCATGTCGGTGGGCCCTATCTCCGCGGCGGGCGGTCTCGCTGCCATTGTCCCGCCCACGGCCATGGGCGTACTGCTGGGCAGCCTCGCGGAGATCTCCATCGCCAAGCTGCTGATCGCAGGCATCGGCCCGGGGCTGTTCATGGCCGGCCTCTACGCGTTCTATATCGTCGTCCGGGCCAAGATGCGTCCCGACTCGGCGCCGGTCTACGACGTCGGACGCGTGTCCACCCGCGAGAAGCTCATGGGCCTGCTGCACCTGGCTCCCCTGAGCCTCATCGTGTTCATGGTGCTGGGCGTCATTTTCATCGGCGTGGCCACGCCCACGGAGGCGGCGGCCCTGGGGGCGATCAGCACGGCCATGGTGGCGGCCATGTACCGCAGCCTTACGTGGAAAGTGGTGGTCCTGTCGGTGATGAGCACCGTACGCGTCTCCGTCGTCGTGCTGATGATCATCCTCGCGTCCAACGCCTTCAGCCAGGTGCTGGCATTCACCGGAGCCAGCCGGGGCTTGGTGGAGATGGTGGCGGGGTTCCAGGCGCCGCCGGTGGTGATCCTGGTGCTCATGATGCTGATCGTGCTCGTGCTGGGCATGTTCGTCGACCAGATCTCCATCATGATGATCACGGTGCCCATCTACTTCCCGCTGGCCGCGCAGCTCGGCTTCGACCCCATCTGGTTCGGTATCCTGATGCTCCTGAACATGGAGGTGGCCAACACCACGCCGCCGTTCGGCCTTCAGTTGTTTGTTCTCAAGGGGGTCGTTCCGGACGCTCCCATGGTGGAGATCTACAAGAGTTGCTTTCCCTTCGTGCTCCTCGATATGTTGAATCTGGCGGTCATGATCGTCTTCCCCGCTCTGGTGCTGACCCTGCCGCGGCTGATGCTGAGTTGACATCCTTGCATGAGTGGAACAAGTTGAACGACGGTTTGATCCGTGCTGTTCAAGGGCTGTGATGTCATCCACGAACCATCCCATGCTGGACGCCGCCAAGGCGTTGTCGCCCACCATCCGCTCCTGTGCCGACGAGATCGAGGCTGAGCGCGAGTTGCCGCGGGCGCTGTTCGATGAGTTGGCGGACGCCGGCCTGTTCAAGCTCGCGCTGCCGCGGTCCCTGGAGGGCGTCGAAATCGACCTGCCGTCCTACATCGAGGTCCTGGGGGAATTGGGCCAGGCCGACGCCAGCACCGCGTGGGTGGTCAACCAGTGCTCGATCTTCGCCACTTACGCGGCGCACATGCCCCATGAGATCGCCCGAGAGATCTGGACCGACACGCCGCGTTGCGTGGTGGCCAACACTCCCATGCCCACGTCGGAGGCGGCGCCGGTGCCGGGCGGATACCGGGTCACCGGGCGTCATCGTTTCAGCTCCGGTTGCCGGCACGCGTCATGGTTCGCCGCCCGGGCGTGGATCCCGGATAACGGCGAGCCGGTGCAGAAGTTCCTGTTCGTGCCCGCGGCCGAGGTGGAGGTGCTGGATACCTGGAAGGTCCGTGGCATGCGCGGCACCGGCACTAACGACTTCGCGGTGGACGGCGCCTTCGTGCCGGCCGAGCGCACGGTACGCCAGCGCGGCGCCCCGGTGGTGGAACCCGGTCCGCTCTACCGGCTCTCCACCGTCCTGCTCTTCTCCTGTGGTGACGCCGCCCTCGCCCTGGGGGCGGCTCGGTCGTGCCTGGACGCCTTCATGGAACTGGCCGGAGCCAAGAC
>JAJDTQ010000272.1 GCA_022827045.1 Candidatus Binatia bacterium | reverse complement strand
GCCCGGCTCAGGCTCGACCCGCGGCGGTTCGACGACGTGCCGGGCGAGGGGCCGTAGGAGCCGTCATTGAGCTCGTCGACGTTGAAGGACAAGGTAGCAGTGGTGACCGGGGCCAGCCGAGGCATCGGAAGGGAAATCGCGGTCACGCTGGCACGGGAAGGGGCGGACGTGGCGCTGGCGGCCCGGAACGAAGCAGCCCTCGACGAGACCCGCGCCCTCGTGGAAGGACTCGGGCGGAAGGCGCTGGTGACGGTCACCGACATCAGCGACGCCGGCAGCGTGGACACCTCGGCGCGGAGGATACTGGAACACTTCGGACACGTGGACCTGCTGGTGAACAACAGCGGCGTCGGAGGCCCTTCCGCGGCCCTTTGGGAAACCGATCCCGCGGACTGGGAATCCACCTTCGCGGTCAACGTCACCGGGACCTTCCTGTGCTGCCGGGCATTCCTGCCATCCATGATCGACCGCCGGTCGGGAGCGGTGGTGATCATCGGCTCCATGACCGGCAAGCGGCCGTTGTGGGGGAGGTCGCCCTACGCCGCCAGCAAGACCGCCCTGATAGGCCTCACGCGGACGCTGGCCGTCGAGACCGGGCCGTACGGGGTACGCGTGAACCTGATATCGCCCGGCGCGGTGGAAGGAGAGCGCATCGAGTGGATGATGCGGAAGCAGGCCGAGGGAAGGGGCATCAGCGTCGAAGAGGTGCGGGCGGAACTGGCCCAGGGCTCGCCGCTGAACCGCCTGGTGGAGGCGGGCGAGGTGGCGGCGGCGGTGGTTTTCCTTGCGTCCGAAGGGGCCCGGTCCATCACGGGCGAGGACATGAACGTATCGGCGGGACTCGTGACGTACTAGTAGGGGCGACCCGCCGGTCGCCCCTACCCGGACACCGTCCGGTGCGAAGAACGTAGATTTCAAAGGAGGTATTCGATGGCTCGTCTAGTGGATTTGTCGGTGGAGATCTATCAGGGGATGAACGTCTACCCCGGCCACCTGAAGACCGTTATCTTCCAGCACGCCACCCACGAGGAGACCGCGCAGCGGTTCGTGGGCGGCTTCTCGTTCCAGACCACGGGCATTCTGCTGAACGACAACGGCCCCACCCACGTGGACTCCTTCAGCCACCTGGACCCGCGGCCGGGAGCGGCCACCATCGACCAGATGCCCCTGGACCTGTTCTACGGCCCGGCCCTGTGCATCGACGTCTCCCACAAGGAGCCGCACACCGACATCATGCCGGACGAGCTGGACGCCGCGGTGGAGAAGTCCGGCCACGAACTCAAAAAAGGTGACATCCTGCTGCTCTATACCGGCACCTACGACCGCTACAAGGGGCAGCCGGAATACCTGACGACCTTTCCGGGCCTGGGCGAGGAAGGCAGCATGTGGCTGGTGGAAAAGGGCGTCAAGACCTTCGGCGTGGACACGCCGACTCCGGACAACCCCATCAGCAAGACCTATCCGTGCCACATGATGTGCCGCTTCCACCACATCACCCACTACGAAAACCTGGTGCTGACCGAGGTGGCGGGCAAGCGCTTCACGTTCGTCGGCTTTCCCCTGCGGCTCAAGGGCTCGCACGGCGGACCGACCCGGGCAGTGGCGCTGATGGACGACTGATCGTGATGAGCGCAGAAGCAAAAAAACGGGATCAGGCGCGTCTGACGCTGTACAAGTTGCTTAACGCAGCGGAAGACGACGTGCACGACGGAGACGAAGGGATCGATGTGAAGAGCCTCGCCGCCCTTCTTCTAGAGCAACGACTTCGCTGGAGAAGGCCCGAGTGACTCTGTCTTCTATTTCCGTCGATAGATCTCGGAGTTGTAAAGGTTAGGCGGGCGTCGGCCTTCCATGACCGCGATGATGTTCTCTGCCACGATCAGGGCCATCCTCTCACGAGTCTCGGACACCGCGCTCCCAAGGTGCGGCGTCAGCACGACGTTGTGGCATTCCTTCAGGCTCGGATGGACCTCGGGCTCACGCTCGTACACGTCCAGCGCAGCCCCGGCAATGACATTTTCCCGTAAAGCGGTTGCCAGCGCGGCTTCGTCTACCAGCGGGCCGCGGGCGGTGTTGACGAGGTAGGCCGTGGGCTTCATGAACCGCAACTCCGCGGCGCCGATGAGGTGCCGGGTCTGAGCGGTGCTGGCGGCGTTAACGGAAACGAAGTCGGCGCGGCGAAGCAGTTCTTCGAGGGAGACGTACTCGGCGCCGAGTTGTCCCTCCCTCCGGGCATCCAGACGGCTCCGCTTGTGGTAGAGCACACGCATGTCGAACCCGCTGGCGCGCCGGGCCATGGCTTCGCCGATGCGACCGAGCCCCACGATGCCCAAGGTCTTGCCGTAGACCCCTTGCCCTACCAGATGCATGGATTGGGACCCCGGGAATACCCCCTGCCGAAGCGTGCGGTCCCCTACCACGATGTTCCGGGCTACCGCCAGCATGAGCCCCCAAGCCAGGTCCGCCGTCTCTTCAGTGACCATCGCCGGGATGGTCGTCACCGGAATTCGTCGCGCCGTGGCCTCCGCCACGTCGATGCCCGCCGGAATGATGGCCATGCTCGCGATCATCCTGAGGTCCGGATTGGCACCGATAACGTCCCGGTCCACGGTATCGTGGAGCAGGCAGAACAGGTAGTCGCACTCCTTCACGGCCGCCGCCAGCTCCGCCCTGGTCATGATGCGGGCGGAGTCGTGATTGAGCGCCACGTCGCCGTGCCGCCGCAACAGGCTCAACGCCTTGTCGGGGATGGGCTGGGTAACGAATATCCTGGGCCTCACGGTTTCCTCCGCATCGGACCGTTCCCTGGAAACCGGTTACCAGATCGGGGTGAAGGGCGCGAGACGCGTTAGATGGCGCCCGGCCAACGGCTGCTGTAGAAGAGGCCTGATCCGCCGCAGTTCAAGGAGGTAACCGCATGAATCGAGTGGGTATCGTGGGCCTGGGACTTCTGGGGACCGCCGTGGCTTCCCGCCTGCTGCAGGGCGGCGTGGAGGTCACCGGCTACGACGTTCGACCGGAGCAGACGCACGCGCTGGCCTCCGCGGGATTCCGCGCCGCCGAGAACACGGCTGGGGCCTGCGAAGGCGCGGACGCTGTGTTCACCGTCCTTCCCACCCTCGAAAGCGTCGAAGAAGTCCTTTGCGGTCCGGCCGGCGTGCTGGAAGCCACGCCCAAGGACGCGGTTATCGTCCAGATGAGCACCGTCTCTCCGGAACTGGCGCGACGCATGGGGAGTGCCGCCGCGTCGCGTGGCTACGGCTTTCTCGACGCGCCCATCAGCGGCACCAGCGCCATGGTGGCCGCGGGCGACTGCACACTCCTCGTGGGCGGCGATCCGGCGCACCTGGAATCCTGCCGGCCGCTGTTCGCCGCCATCGCCCGCCGGACCGTCCACATGGGCGAGGTCGGCGCGGCCTCTCTTGCCAAGCTCGCAACCAACCTGCTGGTGGCCCTGAACACCGCTGCCGTGGCCGAGGCGCTGGTGCTGGGCGCCAGGGGCGGACTCGACATGAGACGGCTGCTCGACGCCTGGGAAGGCACCGCCGCCAGTTCGCGCATGATGGAAATCCGTGGGCCTCTGATGGCCGAAGGCCGCTATCCGCCCCGGATGAAACTCGACCTGTTCATGAAGGACCTGCACCTGATGCTCGAAGAAGGTCGTCGGCTCAAGGCATCCCTACCGCTCACGGAGGTAGCAGAGCGCCTCTACGCGACCGCGGCCGCCGCCGGCCGGGGCTCCGAGGACCTCGCCTCGGTCATGACCGTGATCGAAGGTCTCGCGAGCCGGTCGTCGTGAAACCGTATTGAAACCCGTATTGGACGTGTAGTAAGCTCCCCCGACTCGCTGACCTGGAA
>JAJDTQ010000282.1 GCA_022827045.1 Candidatus Binatia bacterium | reverse complement strand
GCCATGATCCCGCCACGTTACATGTTGGCCACGATGGCGTCGCCGAACTCCGAGCACTTCAGCAGCTTGGCCCCGGTCATGAGCCGCTCGAAATCGTAGGTCACGGTCTTCTGCGCGATGGTCTCCTCAAGGCCCTGGATCACCAGGTCCGCGGCCTCGTCCCAGCCAAGGTGACGCAGCATCATCTCGCCCGAAAGGATGACCGAGCCCGGATTGACCTTGTCCTGGCCGGCGTACTTGGGGGCGGTTCCGTGGGTGGCCTCGAACAGTGCGTGGCCGCTGTCGTAGTTGATGTTGCCGCCGGGCGCGATGCCGATGCCGCCCACCTGTGCCGCCAGCGCGTCCGAGATGAGGTCGCCGGTGAGGTTCATGGTGGGGATGACGTCGAACTCGTCGGGGCGCGTGAGGATCTGCTGCAGGAACGCATCGGTGATGGCGTCCTTGATGAGGATCTGGCCTTCCTCCGGCCGGCCGCCGCAGTCTTCCCACGAAATCACCTTGTCGCCGAACTCGCGCTTGGCGAGCGCGTAGCCCCAGCGCATGAAGGCGCCCTCGGTGTACTTCTGGATGTTGCCCTTGTGCACCAGCGTGACGTTGCGCCGGTTGTGGTCCACGGCGTAACGGATGGCCGCCCGAATCAGCCGCTCCGAGCCCTCGATGGAGATGGGCTTGATGCCGATGCTGGCGGTGTCGGGAAAGCGGATGCTCTTGACCCCCATCTCCTCGCGCAGGAACTTGACCACCTTCTCGGCCTCGGGGGTGCCGGTCTCCCACTCGATGCCGGCGTAGATGTCCTCGGTGTTCTCGCGGAAGATCACCATGTCCACCAGGTGGGGCCGCACCACCGGCGACGGCACGCCCTTGAAGTAGCGCACGGGCCGGAGGCAGACGTAGAGGTCGAGGACCTGGCGCAGGGTCACGTTGAGGCTCCGGAAACCTTCGCCCACGGGCGTGGTCAGCGGGCCCTTGATGGCCACCAGGTACTCGCGGATGACGTCCACGGTCTCCTGCGGCAGCAGGCTCGGCGGACAGTCGTCGCCGTACACGGCCTCGGCCTTCTCGCCGGCGTAGACCTCCATCCACGAGATCTTCTTCTGGCCGCCGTAGGCCTTCTCGACCGCGCCGTCCAGCACCCGCACCGCGGCCGCCCAGATGTCGACGCCGATGCCGTCGCCTTCGATGAACGGAATGATGGGATTGTCCGGTACCTGCAGCTTGCCGTCGGAAAGCGAAACCTTCTCCCCCTCGGACGGCACATTGACGTGTAGATAGCTTGCCATGATTCTCCTCTTATCTCTCCTCTGATCTTTGAGATGTCCCGAGGACCGATCGGGTCCCGGAGGTCCTGAAGCCGGATACGGGCTCATCGAACCCGCCGATCCGGTCCAGGCTATGAGTGCGGTTTGACAAGGTAGTGCTTAACGAATCTCCGGTGGGGAGTCAAGGGAGCGCCCCGGAGCGCCCGCCATGCCGGGCGCGCATGCCATTTTCGAGCGAACCCGTTATATTGGCGGACCTGGTGTCCTTGGGGCGCGGCGGACGAAAACGCTCGCGTACGGAGTATCGTATTGAGCGTGCGGATGGACAACGTGTCGAAGGTGTACGGGCTCTTGTGGGCCCTGAGAGAGGTGCGCCTGGAGGTGGCAGCCGGGGAATGGGTGGCGCTCCTGGGACCCAACGGAGCGGGCAAGACCACGCTTCTGAGGCTCCTGGCGGCGCTGGCCTACCCTACCGACGGTGTCATCGAGCTGTTCGGCCGCAAACTCTCCTACGGCAACTCCCCGCTTCGCGGCATGATCGGGTTCCTGGCCTCGGGCGCCCATCTCTACGACAACCTGACGGTCGGCGAGAACCTCCGCTTCTTCGTCTCCCTCTACCGCGGGGAGATCGCCGCGGAAGAGCGGGCGGAGGCCTTGAACGACGTCGGCCTGCAGGAGAAGGCCGGGGAGTACGTTTCGGCCCTGTCCCTGGGCATGCGCTGCCGGCTGGCCATCGCCAAGTGGCGGCTGGTGAATCCCAGGCTGCTGCTGGTGGACGAGCCTTACGGCTCACTGGACTCATCGGGCGTGGACATGCTGAACCGGTTCCTGGAGTCGCTCTGCGCCGCCGGCGGCATCGTTGTGCTGGCCACCCACGACATCCCGCGCGTCCTCGAACGCTGCTCCAGGGCCGTGATCCTGAACCGAGGCCGAGTCGTCTTCGACGAAAACCGGCGGGACCCCTGGGACAGCTTTCATGCCGCCTTCGATGCGCTCGACTCTCCCCAGCTACCGTTCGGCCGGGCGACACCCTCCCCGCATGGATGACACACGTTGACGAACGTCCTGAGACAGGTCTACTGGCTGCTGTGGAAGGATCTCCTGCTGGAGGCGCGCCGCCGCGACAACCTGCTGTCGATGTTCTTCTTCGGCCTCTCGCTGCTCTTTCTCTTCTCGTTCGCCTTCGAGATCTCCGCCGACAACGTCTCACGCATGGCGCCCGGCCTCCTGTGGCTGGCCTTCATGTTCAGCGGCACCCTGGCCCTCGGACAACTGTTCCAGGGTGACCGCGAGAACGACTGCCTCGACGCGCTCCTGCTGGCCCCCCTGGACCGCGGCGCCTACTACCTCGCCAAGGTCCTGTTCAACTTCTCGCTCATGCTGCTGCTGGAAGTCTTCATCCTGCCGCTCTTCGGCATCCTGTTCCGCCTGGACTTCTGGCATCTCCTGCCCGAGGTGTTGCTGTACACGCTGCTCGGGACCCTGGGCTTCTGCGTGGTGGGTGTGCTCTTCGCCGCGGTGACGCTGCGGGCGCGGGCGCGCGCGCTGCTGCTGCCCGTGGTGATCTTTCCGCTGATGATCCCGGTGATCCTGGGAACCGTCCGCACCCTGGAGATTATCCTGGGAGCCGGCACGCCGCAGGACCTCACCCCCTGGTTCCGCCTGCTGGTGGGGTTCGACCTGATCTTCGTCACCGCCGGGTTCCTCTTGCTGGAGTGGGTGCTCGACGGTTGAAGGGCGATTGGGAAGTCACACCCGCGGGTGCTATCATTACGCGAAGGCGGATCGCCTCCGTCAGTTCCATTTTCGTATCAATCCATGGCTCGACGAATTCTCGGTACGCTGGCGCTTCTCCTGATCGTCACGGGTCTTTATTGGGGCCTCGTGGAGGCGCCGCCGGACGCCCGGCAGGGGGAGACCCAGCGCATCATGTACCTCCACATCCCGAGCATCCTGGTGGCCTACCTGTCGTTCTTCATCGTGTTCGTGGCGAGCTGCCTCTACCTTTGGAAGGGCGAGCGCCGGGACGACATCCTGGCCCACTCCGCCGCGGAGATCGGCGTGCTGTTCACCGCCCTGACCATCGTGGAGGGAGCCATCTGGGGAAAGCCCACCTGGGGGGTGTGGTGGACCTGGGACGCCCGCCTCACCCTCACCGCCATCCTGCTGCTGATCTTCTCCGGCTACCTGCTTCTCCGCTCCCTCATCGAGGACCAGCGGCGCGCGGCCGTGTCCGGCGCGATCCTCGGCATCATCGGTTTCCTCGACATCCCGTTGATCCACATGTCGGTTTACTGGTGGCGCACGCTGCACCAGCCCCCTTCCATCCTGCGGCCGGACAAGGCGCCATGGGACAACATCGATCCGGCCATGCTGTGGCCGTTGGGCATCAACTTTCTGGCGTTCGTGCTGCTGTTCTTCTACCTGTTGTCGTTGCGTTTCCACCTGGGAGAGGTGGAGGACGAAGCGCGCCGCAACCGGCTCTACGCCACGTCATGACGTTCAATTCGGGAGCATGAATCCATGGGACACTGGGGTTTCGTCTTTCTGGCTTACGGCATCGTCTGGTGCAGCATCCTCGTCTACACCGTGCTCCTGAAACGGCGCATTCAAAGGGCGGTGGCGGCCCGGCATGAGACTCCCGGGATTCCCAGCGAGGCGGGCGGGCATGAAGCGTAGGTATCTCATCGGCGGCCTGATCATCGTCGGCGGTCTGGCCTACCTCATCTACGGCGCCATGCAGGAAGCCGTGGTCTACTTCGTCACGCCCACCGAGCTCCGCGCCGAGACCCCGGCGGCGGACCGGTTCCTGCGGGTGGGCGGCATGGTGCTGCCCGGCTCGCTGGATAAGGACCTCGACCGCCGTACCTTCCGCTTCAGCATCACCGACGGCCAGGAATCCATCGCGGTGTTCTATCAGGGCGTGCCGCCGGACCTCTTCTCCGAGGGCAAGGGCGCGGTGGTGGAGGGCCGGCTGGGCAGGGACGGCATCTTCAAGGCTTCCACGGTAATGGCCAAGCATGCCGAGGAGTACAGCCCGCACCGCGAAGGCGAAGACCCGGCGGCCAAGCGGAGCTTCGTGCCCGCGCGGCCAACGGGCGGCTAGCGTCCTGTCCGGTCGGTTCGCATGACCGCCACCCTCGGACATAGCTGCGTTCTCCTGGCGCTGGCGCTGGCGTTGTGGGGCATCGCGGCCCCCATCCTGCACGCGCGCACGGGCAGTGAACGCTTCCAGGTCTCCGCCCGCTACGCCATCCTGGGCCAATTCGTCCTCGTCACCGCGGCCGCCGGGGCCTTGATCTACGCGCTGGTGGCCACCGATTTCTCCATCCGCTACGTGGCCTTCAACACCACCCGCAACACGCCCGTCTACTACCGCGTCACCGGGCTGTGGGGCGCCCTGGAGGGATCGCTGCTCCTGTGGGAGTGGATCCTCATCATCTTTTCCGCCCTCGTGGCATGGAGCTACCGCCGACGCATGCGGGAGTTCATGCCCTGGGTGCTGATGGTCTTCTCCATCGTCTCGGCGTTCTTTCTCGCGGTCATCGCCTTCGCCTCGAACCCCTTCGAGACCCACTTCCCGGTGCCCGCCGACGGCCGGGGGCTCAACCCGCTCCTGGAAGACGCCAACATGCTGAGCCATCCGCCGCTCCTGTACACGGGCTTCGTGGGGCTCACCGTGCCCTTCGCCTTCGCCATGGCGGCGCTCATCCGCGGAAAGCTCGACCACGGCTGGATCGTCGCCACCCGACGCTGGACCATCACCGCGTGGTTCTTCCTCACCCTCGGCAACCTGGTGGGAGCGTGGTGGTCCTACCACGTGCTCGGCTGGGGCGGCTATTGGGCCTGGGACCCGGTGGAGAACGCCGCCTTCATGCCCTGGCTTCCGGCCACCGCGTTCCTGCACTCGGTGCAGGTGCAGGAACGGCGCGGCATGCTCAAGACCTGGAACCTGCTGCTGATCATCATCGCCTTCAGCCTCACCATCTTCGGCACCTTTCTCACGCGCTCGGGGGTCCTCTCCTCGATCCACGCCTTTTCGTCCGGTCCGGTGGGGATGTACTTCCTGGGATTCCTCGCCTTCGTGCTGGTCTCGTCCCTTGGACTCCTGGCGTGGCGCAGCGACCAGCTGCGCGGGCAGCCCGAGCTCGACTCCGTGGTGAGCCGCGAATCGGCCTTCGTGCTGAACAACGTGGTGTTCGTGTCCGCCCTGTTCACCATCTTCCTCGGCACGGTCTTTCCGTTGCTGTCGCAGGCCGTGGCCGGGGTCCAGGTGAGCGTTGGTGCGCCCTACTTCAACAGCGTGACGGCGCCCCTGTTCCTGTTGCTGGTCTTTCTCATGGGAGTCGGCCCGCTCATTGCCTGGCGGCGCGCTTCCTGGGACAATCTCAAGCGGAACTTCACCTGGCCTACGGCAGCCTCCCTGGCCGTCGCGGCCGGACTGGTGGCCGGCGGGATACACTCCTTTCTCTCGCTCCTGGCGTTCACCCTCTGCGCCTTCACGGTCTGGACCATGGTCTTCGACACGTACCTTTCCCTGCGCGCCCGGCGACGGCAGGCCGGAGAGGGCCCGTTGCGCGGGCTCGCCACTCTGGTCCGGCGCAACCAACGCCGCTACGGCGGCTTCGTGGTGCACCTGGGGGTGGTGTTGGTGGTCCTGGGCATCGCCGGCTCCATGGCCTACAGCGTCGAGCGCGAGGCGACCCTGAGCGTCGGCGAGACCCTGACGGCCGGACCCTACCGGGTCGCCTTCGAGGGGCTGCGGGGCTCCCAGCAGCCCACGCACTTCCGGGTGGAAGGGAGGTTCCAGGTCTCGCAGAACGGCGACAGCCTGGGACGGCTGTCGCCGGCGTTGAAATTCTTCCCCACCCAGGACTCGCCCATCGGGCGGGCGGTCTTCCACAGCACCCTCAAGGAGGACCTCTACCTGATCCTTTCCGGATTCAGCGAAGTGGAACAGAACCGGGCCACCCTCAAGGTGCTGATCCGCCCGCTGGTGCTGTGGATCTGGCTGGGCGGGCTGGTCATCACCCTCGGCACGCTCATGACCATCCTGCCCATGGGCCGGGACGGGCGCGGAGATGCGGCGTGAGCGCGGCGGCGCGGAGACTGCTGCTGACCCTGATGGGGGTGGGGGCGCTGGTGATCCTGCTGGGCTACGGGTTCTACCAGGATCCCCGCTACATCCCCTCGCCCCTGGTGGGCAGCACCGCCCCCGACTTCTCCCTGGAGCTGTTCGACGGCAGGACCGTGAGGCTGTCCGAGCTTCGCGGCAAGACGGTGATGCTGGATTTCTGGGCCTCCTGGTGCCTCCCCTGCCGGGAGGAAGCCCGGGACCTGGAAGCGGCCTGGAAGCGACAGGGTGACGACGTCGTGTTCCTCGGCATCAACATCCAGGACAAGAAGGCGGACGCCCTCGAGTTCATCGACGAGTTCGGCATCACCTTCGCTAACGGCCGTGACCCCGACGGTGCGGTGTCGGTGGACTACGGCGTGTGGGGCATTCCCGAGGCTTTTTTCATCAGCCCCGCCGGACGGATCACCTACAAGCACATCGGCGCGATTCCGCCGGCGGTGATCGGGGCCAAGATCCGGGAGGCGCGGCGAGATGTCGTCAGCACCGGCAGCGGCCGCGGAGAGCACCAGGCCATACGATGAAAGTACGAGTCGGCACGGCCACTTGGGTTCTCATTCTCACGCTGGGCTTGAATGTCCACGCGGACCAGGCGCTGGAGGATCGAGTACGCGCCATCGCCTCGGAGCTCCGTTGCGTGGTGTGCCAGAACCTGTCGGTCGCCGACTCCCCGGCCGAGATGGCGGTGCAGATGCGCGGTATCGTGCGGGAGCAGCTCGAGGCCGGCAAGACCCCGGACGAGATCCGCAGCTACTTCGTGTCCAAGTACGGCGAATGGGTCCTGCTGGCCCCGCCGGCTCACGGCTTCAACCTCACCGTATGGATCCTGCCCTTCGCCGTCCTGCTCGGCGGACTCGGCTTCGCGTTGTGGTATCTTCGCCGATGGAGCGGCCGCCGGAGGGACGACCCGGACGAGCCGCTGGATCCGGAGCTGCTGGAGCGGGTCCGCGCCGAGGCGGGCGAAGCCGGAGCGACGTCGGGACGACCACCGCCGGACGAAGAACAGGCCCGCCTCTACCAAGACCTCCGGGAGCTTGACTTCGACCGTCAGGCCGGCAAGCTTTCGGAGGCCGACTACCAGGCGCTCAAGCAGCGTTACGAACGCCAGGCCGTGCGCCGGCTCGCGGAGATCCGCGAAAGCACGGCGCCGGCCCCGGAGCCCGAGATGACGCAGACGACCGATGCCAGGGGCGGCAGACGAGGCTGGACGCTGGCCGCATGGGCGGTGGTGCTGCTGGCCGGCGGCGTCACCCTCGGCGTGCTGCTGGGGCAGTCCCTGCGGCCCCGGACCTCCACGGATGACAGCATCACCGGCGACTTCCTGACCGGAACGGGCCCCGGCGGCATCGCCCGCCCGGGAGCCTCGGAAACACCGGCGGCGGCCCTGCGCCGGGGACAGGAAGCCTTTCAGCGGAAGGACTTCAAGGCAGCCATCGACGCCTTCCGTGCCGTCCTGGACCAAGACCCGGGCCATCCCTTGGCCAATGCCTACATGGGAATGATCCTGGCCCAGGCCGGTCACACCGACGCCGCCCTGAACGCCCTCGACCGGGCCCTGTCCCGTACTCCCAACCTGCCCCTGGCCTTGTGGGCAAAGGGCATGATCCTTTTTCAGGAAGGGCGCGACCTGGCGGGGGCGCGGGAACACCTCCAACGCCTGGAGCAACTGCTTCCGGCGGGCGAACAACGGGACTCCGTCCGCGACATCATCGCGCGGATCGGTGAGACGCCGGCAGAGCAGCCCAAGGCGCCCGCAGGGCCTGTCATCGAGGGAACCGTCGAGCTGCCCCCGGGGCACGCGGCGAAGGCCGGGCCGCGCGCCACTCTCTACATCGTGGCCCGGGCGGCCGGGGCCGGAGGCGGCCCTCCGCTGGCGGTGAAGCGGATCGCCGCACCGACCTTCCCGATCTCTTTCTCGCTGGGACCGGCCGACGTCATGATGCCGGGGATGGCCTTCGAAGGGCCTCTTGACCTCAGCGCACGGCTGGACCGCGACGGCGATCCCCTGACCCGGGAACCCGGAGAGCCGGCCGGAGTCTACGGCGGGAATCCGGTCAAACCCGGCGCCCGAAACGTCGCCATCAAGCTGAAATAGTCTGCGCGGGATCGATCAATCGGCTCCGGGAAGCCGCGCATACTTGCCCTTGAAGAAGAGCAAGGGGCGGTCGCCCGACGCCTGCGCGTGGATGACCTCGCCGAGGTAAATGGTGTGGTCGCCGCCGTCGTAGCCCTGGGTGACCGTGCACTCGATGTGGCCGATAGTCTCGTCCAGCACCGGGATGCCGTTGTCGCTCATGTGCCAGGCGGCGTCCTGGAACTTCTCGACGCCCTTGGTGGCGAAGCGGTTGGCCAGGTGCTCCTGGTGCTCGCCCAGCAGGTTGACGGCGAACACCCGGGAATCCTCGAAGCAATCGTAGCAGTTGGCCTTCTTGTCGATGCACACCAGCACCAGCGGCGGGTTCAGGGACAGGGACGAGAAGGCGTTGGCGGTGATGCCGGTGGGGATTCCGGCCTTGTCCTTGGTGGTAACGATGGTCACTCCGGTGGCGAAGTGTCCCATCACGTGCCGGATCTCGCGTGCGTCCATGGGGCACGGGGTAACAGACAAGCCGGAACATTGTCAAATCACCGCCGACGGCCGCGGATGCTTTGGAAGGACGATGTTGGCGAACGCCGCCGTCCGCGCTCAGCTATCGAGCTCCGGCTTGGGCAGCGTCATGTAGGGGATACCGTCCTCGTCCAGGGATTCCCGCTCCTCGGGCGTGGCGGTACCGTGGATGGCGCGCTCCCCGACCTCGCCTTCGTGAATGCGGCGGGCCTCCAGGGCGAAACGCGGGCCGACGTCCTCGAAGTTGTTCTGGACGTAGTGATGGACCCGCATCAGCGCTTCCCGGAACTGCTCGGGCGTGGGCATCTCCGGCTTCGGGCGCTGCTCGGCCGGAGCCGGCGCCTCTTCCTTCTTCATGTGGACCGCGCAGGTATGGGGCAGCTTGGTGATTGCCGTGGAGTTGCACACCGGGCAGGCGATCTCGTTACGGGACAGTTGTTCCTCGTAGTTCTCAGGTCCCGAGAACCACCCTTCGAAACGGTGGTCGTTGTCACATGTGAGATCGTAAATGACCATACAATCACCTGTTTCGAAGGTAATCCCGCGTACCAGTGATGTCAAGATTGCAAGAAATCGGTCAAGACCTTGACGAACGTGTCCCGTTCCTCGATCTGCGGCTCGTGGGCCGAATCCCGGAACCGGTACACGCTTGAGCCCGGCACGATGGCCTGCAGCCGTTCGTCCCAGTCCGGTTGATTGAGGGGATCGTGATCGCAGGAGATGATCAGCAGAGGCACGTCCACGCCGGAAAGCTGCTCCTTGAAGGCCTCGATGGTGGAGCCCCGCTCAAGTCCCGGCCGCTTCAGCCGCGCCGCGGACAGGGCC
The DNA here is from genome assembly GCA_022827045.1 of Candidatus Binatia bacterium. The sequence continues at coordinate 4,821 of JAJDTQ010000282.1, read as the reverse complement.
TCCCAGGCCCCCGGCGCGATCGAGTCCGTGTAACGTGACTCCACGCATTCTGGAGTGAGCCACTTCTCGTCGTGGAACAGCAGCTTCAGGAGCTTGCGCATGTTCTCCGGACTCGGCGTGTAGTCCTCGATGTCGGCCTGGAAATCGCTCTTGAAGACCCCGGCGTTGCCGCAGATGGTCACCATCTTCTTCATCCTGAGGGGTGACGGGCTGCGGACCGCGCTCCTGAGCAGCGTGCCGCCACCGGCCGAGTTGCCCGCGTAGAAGGCCTCGCCTACCCCCACCACCTCCATGAGCTGCGCCAGGTGCGTCAGCCGGAACCCCGAGGGGTCCGAAAAGCTGTAGATCTTGGCGGTGCGGCCGTAGCCCAGCATGTCCGGGGCGATGATGTGATATGTTTCCGCCAGCTTCCCGATGGCCGCGCCCCAGGTGGCCTCGGCCGAGGCGCCGTACTCGCCGCCGTGGAGCAGCACCAAGTGCGGCCCCTCCCCCGCCTCCAGGAAGTGGGTCTCGATACCGCCGACCCGAAGCGTACGATGCAGAAAGTCCGTGCTCATGTTCTGTCCTCCACACACTGGCGGGTTTGAAGCGCAGGCGGCTAGAAGCGCCGCAGTAACGCCGCGAGCAGGCTGAACTCCGGCTCTTCGCCGGTGCGGTGCCCGGGCTGGAACGACACCGTGGATCTCAGCCGCAGTTCTGTGCCGCCTCGCAGACGCTGCCGGACGTCCGCGGTCAGATCCACTTGTCTGTTGGAAGGCGAGAGCGGCACGGCGACGACCTCCCGTGTGACCCCGCCATCAGGCGTACGGCCCGTCGGCATGTCGAGCCGGGCGTGACCCCGCTCGACGCGAAGCGGTTGCGAGACGGAAAAGCGCAAGCGTTGCGCACCTGCGTCGAACGTCCGCGCCGCGGAGATACCGAAAGCGCTGGTCGCCAGCGGTGAGACTTCGGCGATCAGCCCACGTTCACTATCCACGTCGGCGACACCCGCCTCCGCGTCCGCCGCGACCGTCCACGCTCCCACTCGGGTGGCGCCGCCGATTCCGGCATAGACGAGCGAGGACGAAAAGCGGCCGAAAGCGCCCCGTGCCTGCAGCCGCAGTACGCTCCGGGGCTCCTCGACGACGCCCACCCGCAGACCGATGCGCCCGTGCCGCCAGCCGGCGACGGCGCCGGTGTACGGCAGCGCGTCCACCCGCCCGCCGGGCGCGTGTGCCGTCGTGAAAAGCGAGACCTGAAGCGGGTTCTCGCCGATGCTCAGGGAGGTCCGCCCGGTATTAGATGCCGCTAGCGACGCATGGCCGCCGGTCCACTCGTGGGCGCCGCTCGCACGGTGCAGTCCGAGCCTGAGGCGCGTAGACCCGAGCGGCGTGTCCAGCAGCGCGGCTGCGCCGCCCGGTGCATGAGTGACGTGTCCGGCGCCTGTGTCGACCGTCTCCGTGTCGGGCTCGAGCAGAGAGTCCAACCGCCCGCCGAGGCTCGGGCGTGAGGGAGGCCGCACCAGTGAGCCCAGCCCCAGCCAGAAGGGCGCGTCCAGGGTGTCGAAGAGTGCGATCTGCTGATCCGCCAAACCGCGCGCGAGCGCGTCCCCAATCGCCGCGCTCGCCCCGAGGCCGCTCCCGGAAAAGGATACTGAACCCTGGGCGAGCCTGCGTCCCCGCGCCACTCGCACCTCTCCGACGGGCTGCGTCGCCGCATCGAGGTCCATGATTCCCTGACCGTGTGTCGACGAAAGCTCGCACGCCGACAAGTCCCCGTCCAAGTCGAGATGTGGCGGGCACACGTCCGCCTCCGGCACCGCATCCGGCGCCGCAGGACCTTGCTTGTCCGCGGTCGCGTAGAGGCGCTGCAGCAGCGCCCTATTGCCCAGTTGCCCGCGGAACCGGTGCTTCAGCACCGCAAGCCCGCCCGCTACCAGCGGCGCCGCGAACGAGGTGCCGGGAAGGCGCTCCTGACCCCGTAGCGGGTTGCCGAAACCGCTCGCGTAGGGGTCGGCAGGGTCCTCGGAGCCATAGTACGCCACGGGAACATCGACCCCGGGCGCGGCGATGCACCACGGCGCCGCAATCCCGCAGCGGTTCGAAAACGACGCCAGCTCTCGGTCTTGACGCGATGCGACCACCGAGACCACATGGCCCCGCAGCGCCTCGCCGTGCACCTGCAACGCCGCGTCCACCCCCGGCGAGGCGGCGAAGAACAAGCCGGTGGGAGTCCCGTAGAACTCCGAGATCTCCGGGTCCGCGAAACACCGCGAGGGATCGCCGAACGCCTCGGCCAGTACCGGATCGCACGGACCGTTGTCGTTGCCGGCCGCGAAGACGATCAGGGACGGGTCCTCCTTGCCGCCTTGCGCCAGCAGGTCCATCAGGCGGCCGTAGCGGCCACGCACGGCAGCCTCGTCCGGGTAGTCGGAGATCAGGTCGTACCTGGTCCCGAAGCTGATGTTCAGAATATCGACGCCAGCCTCCGGCGACAGCGCCGAGCCGAACCACCCCAGCTCAGCCTCCTCCGTGGGATCCTCCGGCCCCCGGTCGGCGATTGCGAATACCGTCAACCTCACACCGGGCGCCACCCCGCGCACGCCGATGTCCTCGAACTCACGAGGCGCGGCTCCCGGCTGCGCCGCGATCACGCTGGCGACGGATGTGCCGTGACTGAGCACGAACCCACTTTCCGTCGCATCCTCGCGGTCCAGGTTCACCTCCGTGACCCGCTCCCGGTCGAACGCCCAGTGCTCGAGATCGATCCCGCTGTCGATGATCGCAACACTCACCCCGTCCCCCGGCAGCACGTCGGCGCCATATCGGTCCCGCACCCGTTCGTGGGCGCCCTGCACCCGGACCGCCTCGTGCGTCCAGTTGAACGCCGCGGGTTCCTCCGCCCGCGGTGCCGGCGCGGACTGCCCGCCGCCGCTACAGGCGCTCAGACCGAGTGCAACGGCAAGCACCGGCAAGGCCAACGCGGACAGCGAGTGTCTCATCGATTCAACGCCGTCTTTCCGTCCGAACATGATCCCCTTGATGGCCCCTTTCGACTTCTTTCCCGGCCACACCACTTCGTCCAACTACCAGCCGAGCGCGTAGCCGTCCCGGCGCGGGTCGGCGGCGGCCATGAGCGTGCCGTTGCGGGGGTCTTTGGCGATGAGCGCCGCGCCGCCGAAGGCCCAGGGTTCCACCACGGTCACCGGATGGCCCCTGGCGGCGAGACCCTCCACCACCTCGTCCGGAAATCCCGCCTCCAGCCGCAACATCTCGGGATAGCCGACATTGGGTGGGGTGCCGGGCACGTGGCTCCAGCGGGGAGCCTCCAGCGCGCACTGGGGGTCCATCTTCAGGTCCAGCAGGTTGTGCAGCACCTGCACGTTGGTCTGGGGCTGGTCGTCCGCACCCGGGGTTCCACCCACCGCCAGGAACTCGCCGTTGTGGAACACCATGTAGGAGTTGAGGGTGTGGGCAGGCCGCTTGCCCGGCTGGAGCGCGTTGGCGCTTGCCGGGTCGAGTCTGGCGCTGCACAGGCGGTTGTTCATGACCAGACCGGTATCCCCGGCCACGACCCTGGATCCGAAGACGGAGAACACGCTCTCGATGAGCGAGATGGCGTTGCCGTCCCCGTCGGCCACGCACAGATAGGTGGTGTCGGCGCCGGCGGCGGCGTAGGACGAGGTCACCGGCCCCGCGGCATCGCCGATTTCCGCGCGGCGCGCGTCCGCGTACTCCCTGCTGATGAGCCGCTGGACTTCCGGGTCGACAAAGCGGGGATCGCCCAAGTGCCGGATGCGGTCCTCAAAGGCGATTTTCTTGGCCTCCACCATCACGTGGGCCAGTTCGGTGCGGCTCAGCGCCTTGCAGTCGTAGCCCGCCAGCAGGTTCATCATGGTCAGGACGACGAAGCCCTGGGACACCGGCGGCTGCTCCAGAATCTCGTAGCCCCGGTAATCGGTGCTCAGGGGTTCCATCCACTCGGCAAAGGCTCCCTCCAGGTCCCGCTCCTCCAAGAGCCCGCCCTGGGCCCGGATGCCGGCGCACATGCGCGCCGCCACGTCGCCGCCGTAGAAGCCGTCGCGGCCGTCACGGACGATGGCTTCCAGAACCTGCGCAAGCTCCGGCTGCCGCAGCACCCCTCCCGGCGTGAGATCCTTCAGCGGCTCGCGGAAGTACCGGTGGATGTCGGGCGACGAGGGCGCCCACTCCTGGATGGACTGAGCCAGGGACAGGTAGAGCGGGAAACCGTCCCGGGCCAGTGTGATGGCGTCGGCGCAGAGGTCGGCCAGGTCGACGGTGCCGTATTGCCGGTGGAGCTCCAGCCATCCGTCCACCGCCCCGGGAACCGCGATGCTCAAGGGACCGGAAGTCGGCACCGCGTCCAGGCCCCGGCTCCTGTATGCCTCGATGGTGGCGTTGCCGGGGGCCGGCCCGCTAGCATTGAGCGCCCTCACCTTCCCCTGGTCCTTCATGTAGACCAGCGAGAACATGTCGCCGCCGAGCCCGCAAGCCTCGTGCTTGACCACCGCCAGGACGAACCCCGCGGCAACCGCCGCATCTACGGCATTGCCGCCCCGCTGCATGATCTTGAGACCGGCCAAGGACGCCAACGGATGGCCCGCGGCAATCACCCCCCTGGTGCCCTGGATCAGCGTTCGCGCCGCCCTCCCATACCTGATTTCATGTAAAGGTTGAGACATGATGACTGGTCTCCCTTGATCTTTTCACGAAAATGGCGTCCATAGACTTCGCTTAGCCTGCCCTGAGCGTAACGAATCGGAGTCGAAGGTCGCCCCGAATACCTTCACCATCTACTTGCCGTGCGGGGCGCCGCGGCACG
>JAJDTQ010000149.1 GCA_022827045.1 Candidatus Binatia bacterium | reverse complement strand
GGCAACAAGCCTTTCATCTACTCTTCCGACTTCCCCCACGAGGTGAACCACGCCACCGCGAAGGAGGAAATCGAGGAGGTGCGGGAGAACCCCCGGCTCACGGACGACGACAAGGCGGCGATCCTGCACGCCAACGCCCGGCGTTTCTACCAGCTCGGGTAGCATCCCGCCGGGCATTCCGTGGAGACGCGACGGCAACCTCCCCTCTCGGTACCCTTCTTCTACGGCTGGATCGTCGTGGCGCTGACGTTCTGCGTCAACCTCACGGCCGCAGGCACCCGCTCCGCCGCGACCCTGCTGATCAAGCCGCTTGAAGCGGAGTTTGGCTGGACCCGCACTCTCGTCTCCATGCCCGGCAGTCTGAACCTCCTCCTGTTCGGCATCGGCGCGCCGGCGGCGGGCTGGCTGGTGGACCGCTACGGCGTCCGCCGAGTGGTGTTCTACTCCCTGGCCATGGTTACGGCGGGTCTGGTTGCAACCGCCTTCGCCCAGCAGTGGTGGCAACTCCTGTTGTTCTGGGGCCTGATCGTGGGCGTCGGCACCAGCGCCACGCCGGTCCTGGCCGCGGCCGTGGCCAACCGCTGGTTCGTGAAGCACCGGGGCGTCACCATCGGCCTCCTCACCAACGGCAACGCCGCCGGCCAGATGGTCTTCCTGCCCCTGCTTTCGCTGGTCATCCTCGCCACCGGCTGGCGCGGCAGCATGCTGTTCATGGGCGCGGTCGCCTTCGGCCTCATGATTCTGGTGTCGCTGTGGATGCGCGACGACCCGGAAGACGTGGGCCTGGAACGCTACGGGCTGGCGCCCGGTGCGGGGACGGCTTCAGGCGCCGCGCGGGCGGAGCCGCCGGCATCCGCCACCCCTATTCGGGACGCCTTCCGCAGCCCCACGTTCTGGCTGTTGAGCGCCGGATTCTTCGTCTGCGGCGTGACCGCCAACGGGCTCATCGGACTGCACCTGATCCCTCACGTGGTGGAGGAGCTGGGCCTCCCCTTCTTCACCGCCAGCGTGATCTTCGGCGTCATGGGCGGCATCAGCTTCATCGGCACCATCGGCGCGGGCTGGCTGGTGGACCGGGTGGACGCGCGCAAGGTCCTGGCCCTGGCCTACTTCCTGCGCGGCTGCGCGCTGTTCCTGCTGCCCTACGTCGACACGCTGCCCGGACTGATCGTGTTCGCCACGGTGTACGGCATCGACTGGTACGCCACCGGCCCCGCCACCACCGCCATCGCCGCGGACACCTTCGGCCGGCACGCGGTGGCGCGCATCTTCGGCTGGATCTTCCTGGCGCATCAGTTGGGCGCCAGCTCGGCAGGCAACATCGCCGGCCTCGTGTACGACGTCTTCGGCGAGTACCACTACGCGTTCCTCACCGGCGCCACCATGGCGATCATCGCCGCCGCCCTGGTGATGCAGATCTCGCCGCAGGCGCCCCGTCTGACCCCGGCGGCAAGCTCTGCGTGACGCGTGCCTGGTTCGAACACCGCCCATGGAGGCTCCCATGCAACTACCGCCCATCGCCGCCACCACCATCGGCAGCTTTCCCCGGCCCAGGTGGCTGGCCAACGCCGTCCGCAGCACGGTCACCTTCAACCTGGAAGGGGATCTCCTGCAGGAAGGCCTGGACGACGCCACCAGCCTGGCCATCCGCGGCCAGGAACTGGCCGGGCTCGACCTGGTTAGCGACGGCGAGCAGCGAAGGCCCCACTTCATCGACCACATCCTAAACTCCATGGAGGGCGTGGACACGGTGAACCGGGTCTCCAAGGGCGTGTACCGGCGGCGCGACGACGTGCACCAGGTGCCGCGGGTATTCGGTCCCATCAGCCGGCGACACCCGGCGGTGGTGGAGGATCTGCGGTTCGCCAAGTCGCGCACGGACCGGCCCGTGAAGATGGCAGTGCCCGGACCCATGACCGTGGTGGACAGCACCAGCGACGATCACTACGGCGGGGACGAGGCCGCCATGGCCATGGACGTGGCCGCTGTCATCAACGCGGAGCTGCGAGACCTTCAGGCGGCCGGCGCCGACATGGTGCAGATCGACGAGCCCGCCATGACCCGCTACCACGAGAAGGTGGCCGCCTACGGCGCCCGGGCCCTGGACCGCTGCATCGAGGGCATCACCATCCCCACCATCGTCCACCTCTGCTACGGCTATCCCGGCGGCAAGAACCTGCAGCACGAGTACGAGTACCCCGAACTGTTCCCGCTGCTGCTCGAAACCAATATCGGCGGCTTCGCGGTGGAGTTCGCCCGCAGCAACTACGACCCCGCCATCCTGGAGGTGTGCAAGGAGCGGCTGGTGATGTTCGGCGCCGTGGACCCCAGCGACGTCCCGGTGCCGCCGGTGGAATCGGTGGTGACGCGGGTACGCGACGCCCTCCGCTATCTGGATGCGGACAAGCTCCTGCTGGCGCCGGACTGCGGCCTCATGACCGTGACCCGGGAGCTGGCCTTCGCCAAGGCCAGGCTCCTGGCTGACGCCGCTGCCGAGCTGCGGCGGACCTTGTGACCGACGCAGGGGCGGGCTTCGAACCTGCGCTGATTTCTATGCCACAATGAAGGATCTGGCCTGATGTATCGAACCGTAAAGCTCCCCAACGCCATCGTCGGGCGCCTTTACCTCGGCAGCATGCCGGGACGCTACGAGGTGTTCACGCAAGCATGGCAAGCCATCGTCGAGCACGGCATTGCGCGGGTGATCTGCCTCGTACCGTCCGACGAGCTGCAGGACAAGTCGCCGCTGTACGCCCGCGCGCTGCGGGAAAAGCGGGTACCGTGGGTGCACGAGAGTTTTCCGATCGAAGATTTCGAGGCGCCCGCGGATCGGGAAGCGTTCTGGGCGCTGGCTCGGGAAACGGCCGCGCGGCTGGGCGCGGGCGAAACGGTCCTTGCACACTGCGCCGCGGGCATCGGCCGCACCGGCACCTTTGCGGTTTGCGTCCTGCTGGCACTGGGGCTGAACGCCGCCGATGCGCGCGCGGCGGTTCGGAGAGCGGGCTCCAGTCCCCAGACGGCGGCCCAGGAGGAGCTGGTTCACTGGGCCGCGGGACTGGATCCGGCGGCCTGAAATTCTTCCTTCCGGGACCGCGTCATGGTAGAAAAGAGGCGGGTATCGAGCTGAAGTCGCCCTCAAGGGAGGACATGACGATGAGCAGCATCACACCGCCTCTCAACTTCGCCAAGTGGATCGACGAGCACCGTCACCTGCTCAAGCCTCCCGTCGGCAACCAGGTGGTCTACAAGGACACCGAGTTCACGGTCATGGTGGTGGGAGGACCCAACACGCGCAAGGACTACCACGTGGACGAGGGCGAGGAGTTCTTCTACCAGCTCGAAGGCGACATGACGCTCAGGATCATGGAGAACGGCGCGCCCCGGGACATCCCCATCCGAGCGGGCGAGATCTTCCTGCTCCCTCCCAAGGTGCCGCACTCGCCGCAACGAAAGGCCGACACCGTGGGTCTCGTCATCGAGCGCCAGCGGCGCAAGGGCGAGCTCGACTGGTTCCAGTGGTACTGCGACGCCTGCAACGCCAAGATCTACGAGGAATCGGTGCAGCTCACCGACATCGTCGCCCAGCTTCCGCCCATCTTCGAGCGCTTCTGGAGCAAAAAAGCCAACCGGAAGTGTGAACGCTGCGGATCGGTGCTGGAGCCGGTCAACTGAGCCGCAGGGCGGACCCACCCATTTCCGCGTTCTACCGCAGGCTCGCCAACGGCCTGACCCTGGGGCGCTTCGCCGCCCCTGTCCCCTTCATTTACCTGATGGTTGCAACCTACCGTGGAGCCGCCGACTCCACGGGCGCGCTGCTGTTCGCCCTGTACGTCGTGACTGCAGCTTCCGACCTGCTGGACGGACACCTCGCCCGCCGGTCCGGCGCCCCGAGTGCGCGCTGGGGCAGGCTCGACGCCCTGGCGGACATGCTGTTCAACACGACGGCGCTGCTGGCGTCGGCATGGCTCGGACTGGTCGGGTACTGGGTGCCGCTGGGCGTCGTCGCCCTCGCCGCCCAATTTCTTTACCGGAACAGGAACCCCCGCACAGAAACCGCGTCGCGACTCCACGAAGACCTTGCCGGCAAAGCCGCCGGCGTCGTCTACTACCTGTTCGTTGGAGCCGTCGCCGCGGGAATCTGGCTGGACCGCGACCGGGCGCCCGACTGGCTCGGTTGGGCGGGAGATGCCGTTTTCGTCTACACAGCGCTGGTCTTCGCACGGAATGTCTGGCGGAGAGCCAATCCCGAGCCTACCTCGACCCAGTCGTAGCCGAGCAGCGCCGGCACGGTTTGTGCTCGTGAATTCCTTGCGGGTTCACGACCACCGATGTGTCGATCAACGGGATTCCGCGTCCGCCACGACTGGACAGTCAAACTTGCAAGACGAACGGTAACGCCGTACACTGGGCAAAAGAAATGGTCATACGTTCCGTTCGCCATCGGGGACTGCGACGGCTCCTGGAGCGCGACGACCCTCGATGGTTGCGTCCGGACCTGGCAGGCAGGGTCCGCAACGTCCTAACGGCGTTGATTCTGGCCGAACGTATGGACAGATTTATCGCCGACGCGCCGCCCGGTTGGCATGTCCACCGGCTGGCCGGCGAACGGCGGAACGAGTGGAGTGTTTCCGTATCGGGTAACTGGCGGATCACTTTCGAGGAAACGGCCGGCAGCATCGGCCGCCTTGACCTGGAGGACTATCACTGATGGAAAACGAAAGCATCAAGGTCAGGATGACCCCCGCCCATCCCGGCGAATTCATCCGCGCGGAGGTGCTGGAACCGTTAAGTCTGAACGTGACGCGGGCGGCCGAGGTTCTCCAGGTGCGTCGCGCGACGCTTTCGGACCTCTTGAACGGCCGCGCGGCACTGTCTCCCGAAATGGCGTTACGCATCGAAAAGGCCTTCGACGTGAGTATGGACCTGTTGCTCCGGATGCAGGCCTGGCACGACGCCGCCCGCATGCGCGCGCGAGCGGACGACATCTCCGTCGACCGTTACCAACGGGCCTGAAACTCAGGTCTATACGGTGCTCCGATCCCCCGTATACAGCTTCAGCGGCACAAGGCAGGACGCCGAGAGGATGACGCAGACTCCCGCCAGGACGAAGGCGGAGCCGTAACCGTAGTGGTCCGCCAGATACCCGGCGATGATCGGCGTCGGCAGAACCGCCACCTGGGCGATCACCGTGGTCAGGCCCTGGGACGACGCCTGTACGTTGGCGCCCGAGACGTCCGAGATCACCGCGGTCATGACGTTCATCAGGGTGTAGAAGAAGGTGCCTATGGCGATGATGACGAGGGTCAGCGCCGTCACGGGCGGAGCCACGGCAAGGAGCATATACAGCATGCCCAACACCATCATCGATGGGACCAGCACCGGTTTCCGGCCGTAGCGATCCGACATGTAGCCCAAGGGGGTCTGGGAGAAGATTCCGACGACGTGAAGCAGGAAGATGTAGATCCCCAGCGCATCCGCCGTGAAATGAAGCTCCTCAACCAGGTAGACGGGCAGGAACGTGAGGATCACCACGCGCCCCATGGTCAGAAAGCCCCTCGACGCCGAAATGGCCACGAACGTGCCGTTGCCCAGCAACGAAATCACCTCACGGAGGCGCGTGGTGCGGGACGCCGCTCTCACGTCCTCCCTGAAGGCGCCGAGCAGACCGTGGAAGACCAGAAAGCCGAAGAGCACTCCCGGAACGATGTGCCACCAGAGGACCCCGTCCCAGGCCAACGAGGCCACCAGCACTCCCTGGGCCACCGGCGACAGGCTGTCGCTGATCGTCGCGCCGGTCCCATGGACCGCCATGGCCGTGCCCCGGCGTTGCGGGAACTTGGAAGTGAGGGTGGCAGCGGCGGTGGGATGCCACAGCGCGGTGCCGAAGCCGATGAGCACGCTGGCGGCGAAAGCCGTCCAAAACCCGCCGCGGCTGCCGAAGAGCAGATAGGCCACACCCATCATCACCAGCGACGAGGCCAGGATCATGTCCCGATGCCGGTACAGCGCGTCGCCCAGCATCCCTGCGGGCAGATTCAGGGTACCCTGTCCGAACTGCCGGCCGGCCGCCAGGAACCCCACCTGGAGCCCGCTGAGACCGAGACCGCTCTTGACGAACGGCAGCGCTATGGGGAAGAGCTGCTGAAACCAGTGGATCACGATGTGCCCGCCGGTCACGATGCCCAGCAGGCGGCGCCGCTCCTGCCCCAGGTCACGAGCCTCGGCCACGAAACGTTGGACGTTGGAGCGGATGAGGGACACGGACGGTGGGGGCATCACTGACGTGACGCTGACGGCTCTTGCCCCTGAAGCGTTCGAGTAAAACTGCGGGGCAACGACCGATCACGCTTGATGTTCAACTTGACACCAACCCGGGCAGAAGCACGCAAGAACTCCGCCATCGAACGTACCTTGGCTTCATCGATTCGCCCAGGTTTCGGCATCGGCTGTTTCTCGACCATTCCGACGAGATAGCACGGGATCACCGAAAGCCCAACGGTCAGTCCTTCCCCTTACCCCTGGCAAAGAGGTCGGAATAGACTCGGGGCAGGAAGATCAGCCCGAAGGAGCCGTTGGCGAGCATGAACGTCAGGTGGGCGGCGAGGCTGTAGGCGAGCAGGTCCGCTTCCGCGGCGTAGCCGCCGAAGAAGAAGATCCAGGCGGCCTGGGAGGTGCCGAGATGGGCCACGGTCACGGGCAGCGCGGCCACAAGATAGACGATGGGCAGGAAGGCCAGCAGCGGCAGCACGGGTATCTCGATGCCGAAAAACGTCAGCGCCTTGGCGTGGACCAACAGCGAAAGGAAGAACACCGAACCCTTGATGCACAGGACGCCGAGGCTCTGTGGCAAACGGACCTTCCGAAACGTCGAAAGGAGCACGTTGCCGCCGGCCCTCCGTCCCAGGGCGCCGAGCCCGCCGCGAGAGATTCCGATGACCGCGAGCCAGACCAGCGCCAGCAGCACCGGCAGCACGAAGAAGACGGCCGGCGTTCCGCCGGGGAACGCCGCCGAGCCCACGGTGGCAAAGAAGAACAGGTTGGTGGCCTCCAGCAAGATGAGCAGGACCACGGTGCTCGTGATCTCCCCCAATGGGGTCCGGAACCGGCGGTTGAGGTAGAGCGCCAGCGCTGCCTGTGCGAGTTGCGTGTTGATGATCGAAACGATGTACGTGGACGCCCGCACCGGCAGGAGCTCCCGGTAGCGGATGGGTCCGTGAAACCAGCGGATCAGCAGGGTCAGCACCGCGGAATCCGCCAGGAAGAAGCACAGCGAGAACGACCCCATGAGCGCGAAGAACGGCAGCAGCCGTGCGCCGGACACCGCCTGCCAGAAGGACTCGAAAGGAATGCGCCAGAAAATGATGCCGAAGATGATGATGGTGAGCGCAACCGGGATGAGCCGCGCCCAGATGCCCTGCTCCCTTGGCGGGGCCGTGGCTTCGTTATTGATGGAGTCGTTCACGAACCTTCTCCATGGCTAACGGGCAGCAATCCGTCCAGCAGGTCGTCCACCGGCGTCAGCGGGAAGGGCAGAAGCTGCCGTGTTTCGGTGGCCTCTCCCAGGTGCTCGTTGAACAGCGTGTCGAAGAGCGTCCGGTTCCAACCCCATCCCAACCTGTCTCCCAGCGCCGCCGCACCCCGCGCCAGCCACCCGGGCACGCCCACCACCACCGGCCGCCGCCCCAGGCGCGTCGCGGCCCGGCGCAGCAGATCCACGTACGTCAAGGTGTCCGGGCCGACCAGATCCAGGACATGAACCGGCGGATCCTCCGCTTCGAGCGCCCATTGGATGGCGCCGGTCACGTCCGCCAGCGCCACCGGCTGGACCCGCACCCTACCGCCTCGCACGAGCGGCACCACCTTCTTTCCGGCCAGATGGACAAGGGTCCGTGCGGAAGGGGTCCCCGCCCCGAGCACCATCGGAACGCGGAACACCACCGTCTCGAATCCGGCCCGGCGTATGGACGACTCCGCCAGAGCCTTGGTGCGCAGGTACTCGTTGGATGAGGACAGATCCGCTCCCGGCGCGCTCAAATAAACGAACCGGACGACCCCGGCCCCCTTGGCGGCGGTCACCACCGCGCGAGTGGCCTCGGTATTGGCGTCCTGAAGCCGCTCTCCGCTCCGAGGCTGAAGCGCGCCGGCCAAGTGAACGACGGCCGCGGCGCCCGTCAGCGCGTCCGCCAATGAAATGGGGTTACCATAGTCGACCTTCCGGACCTCAACCGGAAGGTCGTCGAGGGCGGCTGCCTGCGCCGCGCCCCTCACCAGGGCGCGCACGGATGAAGGGCGCTCTTCCACCAGACGGCGGATCAGCGCCCTTCCCAACACTCCGTTGGCTCCGGTGATTACGGTGTCGATGACGGGACCGATCGGAGCCTTCAGGCCAGCATCCGGTGCGTCGGACCCGTGAGCTTCGCCACCGGAAGCCCGTACGTGCACGCGCCCGCGCAGTCCTGGGTCGGACAGGTGAGGCAGGCCGAAGCGCCGTCTCCGAGCAGCGCGTACTCGCTCCGGGCCAGCTTCTCGTCCTGGTAATCCCGGGCGTACATGCGGGTCCTGAGCACATCGGCGATGGGAACACCGTAGGGGCAGGCGCCCTCGCAGTCGTTGCAGGCGTGGCGGCAGTAGGAGGCCCCGTTCATGCGCGCGTAGCCCTTGAGCAACTCAAAGTCGCCGCGTGCCGCGGTGGTCCAGCCCGAGGCCCCCAGGTACTCCCCGATCGACCCCGTATCGGTCATGGATATGACCAGCGCGTGCACCTGGGGATTGGACAGCACCCAACGAAATGCCGCCTGGGCATAGGTGGCGCCGTCCTTCTCGAAGGGCCGCATGTCGTTGAGACGGGCACCCATGAGGGTCTTCATGGCGACCACGCCGACGTTCTTCGCCTTGGCCTTGTCGAGCACGCGCGGGAGATCGGGCTGGCGCGCGATGAAGTCGAAACCCGAGGTGAAACGTTCGTAGAACTTCGGGTCCTGCCCGAAGTTGTAGGCTACCAGGATGACGTCCACCATGTCCCGGTCGAGGGCGTAGTCCAGGCACTGGATGAGCCGGCCGGCGTGACCGGACATGCCCGAAAAGCGGATCTTCCCCTGCCGCTTGGCCGCGGCGACGAACTCGTGCCACTCGGGATTCTCGAGCCGGCCCACGTCGTTCACCGCGTGGGTGAAGTAGACGTCCACGTAGTCGGTCTGCAACCGCCTCAGGCTGTTCTCCAGGGAGCGCATCATCGACTCCCTTCCCTCGGTGGAACTGGTGTGGGTCTTGGAGGCGATGAAGACCTTGTCCCGCTTGCCCCGAAGCGCGTTGCCGATGGTGATCTCGGAATCGCCCCCGCGGTAGCTCTCGGCCGTGTCGAAGTAGTTGATGCCGCGGTCCAGGGCATCCAGCACCAGGTTTTCCTCGCCCGCATCGAGCCGGCTGGAGCCGAACGAGATGTCGGAAATGTTGAAACCCGTGCGTCCCAGGGGAACGTAGCGCTTCACCGTGGCCCCGGTCGCCGCCTTGGCCGGGGCGCCTCCGGTCAGGGGCAACAGTCCGGCCGCGACCCCCGCCATGGCGCCACGCCGCAGGAGCTCGCGCCGGCCCAGCTTTTCACCGTCGTCCGACTTCTTCATGGCGTCTCCTCTGTCCCTTCACGGAAAGAT
>JAJDTQ010000252.1 GCA_022827045.1 Candidatus Binatia bacterium | reverse complement strand
GCGTGGGGAGTGGTGGGGGGGGGGGGGGGGGCCGCCCTCACGGGTTCTTGGGCGCGGGCCGGGGGGCCGGCGGGTCGCCCCTACTTGCGGCTCCAACGGCGAGCGGCTATTGTCTCCGGGGGTGATTGAAGGCGCCTTTCGCGCCCTCCAGGAGGTGTCCAATGGCAGAATCCAGCGTGTCGACACCGGTTCCCACCGCCGACGTTGTCTTTGTCGGCGGGCCCATCGTGACCGTCAATTCGCGTGACGAGGTGGCGGAGGCGCTTGCGATCCGCGGCCGGAACATCCTTCGGGTGGGAGACCGCGCCTACGTCGAGCAGGCCGTGGGCCGGGAAACCGAGGTGGTGGACCTGGAGGGGCGCGCGCTGACACCCGGTTTCATCGACAACCACATCCACATGACCAACGGTCAGCAGCGGCATTGGGTGGACACCACCTACGCGGCCTGTCCGTCGATCGCGGACATTGTCGCCGCCATCAAGGAGCGCGCCGCACAGGTGAAGCCGGGCGAGTGGATCTGGGGCCGGGGCTTCCAGGCGACGCGCCTCACCGACCGGCGCAACCCCAACCGCTTCGACCTCGATCCGGTGTCGCCCGACAACCCGGTGGGCATCGCCAACCGCGAATCCATGGGGTGGACGTTCAACACCATGGGGTTGCGGCGCATGGGTGTCCAGGACGACACCCCGGACCCCCCCGGCGGCCCCATGGAACGTGACGATCAGGACCGTCCGCTGGGCCCCATGTGGGACAACACCCGCACCGTGTTCATCATGCCGACCCTGCCCAAGTGGGACGTGAGCGAGATGATGGACGGTTTCCAGTGGATGGCCGAGGAGCTGAATCGCTACGGCGTCACCACCGCGTTCGAGGCCGCTATACGCTACCGCCGGGACACGGCCGGGTTGCAGCGGCTGCACCGCCAGGCGCCGCCGAGCCTGCGCGTGGTCATGGGCCCCTACCCGGTGCACGGCGAAGGCTGGGACCTCGAGGGCGCCGCCGGGAAGATATGGGAAACCGGGTTGGCGACCAACTACGGCACCGAGTGGCTCAAGCTCGGCGCGCTCCAGATCGGCATCGACGGCGGCGTCATCGGCCAGACCGCCGCCCTGTTCGAGCCCTACAGCAACGATCCGGAGGGGAAGAAGCTCGGCAGCTTCCGGCTCACCCAGGAGGTGGCCAACGACTTCATGGCGCAGGTCCAGGCCAATGACTGGCAGGCCGGGCTCATCTGCCACGGCGACCACGGCATCCACCGGTCGCTGGAAGCCATCGCCCACGGCCGCGAGAAGGTGGCGGGGCACGACCTGCGCCACCGGCTGGAGCACGCCTACCTCTGGAACCCGCGGGTCATGGACCGCATGGCGGAGCTGGGCGTCATCTGGAACACGCAGCCGCCGATCCTGGAGAGCATCGGCAGCGAGGGAGTCCACGGCCAGTGGGGCGAGCGGGCGCGCTACGCGTTCCCGTTCAAGTCGCTGACCGACCGGGGCGTGATCATCTCCGGCGGCTCCGACTGGCCCGTGGGCCTGTACAACCCGCTTCACGGCCTCGACATCCTGGTGAACCACCGCTTCGGACCCGAGGAGGGCGGCGAGGTGCTCAACGCCGACGAGGGCGTGAGCGTGCTGCAGGCCATCCGGATCTATACCTACAACTGCGCCTATACGTCGTTCGACGAAGACCGGACGGGTTCCCTGGAGGAGGGCAAGCGGGCGGACTTGGCGCTCCTCTCGGAGGACATCCTCAGCGTGGAGCCCACCGCGATACGCGACATCAAGGTCGACCGTACTTATATGGACGGCCGCCTTGTTTACGAACGGGCGTAGTCCGGCTCCGACGGCGGTTGCCGCCGGGCACTAGAGACGGGAGGGAATCATGGCGCTGGCACTGGTGGGCGCCTACATCATGACCGCGTCCGACGGGGTGATCGATCAAGGCACCCTGCTGATCGAGGGGCGGACCATCGAAGCCGTCGGCGCCGATGTCGATGTGCCCGGGGACGCCGAGACATGGGACGTGCGCGGCAAGGTGCTCATCCCGGGGATGATCGACGCCCACACCCACCTGGGCCTGTGCCAGGACGGCGTGGGGGCCAGCCAGAGCGACGAGGACGAGGTGGGCGACCCGGTGGTCCCGCACCTGCGGGCGCTGGACGCCATCAACCCCGAGGACATCGCCTTCCAGGACGCCCTGAAGGGCGGGGTCACCACCGTGGGGGTCATGCCCGGCAGCTTCAACGTCATCTGCGGCCAGCCCGCCGCCGTCAAGGTGGTGGGGCGCACGTTGGAGGAGATGCTGGTGCGCGCCCCGGTGGGCATGAAGATCGCCTTCGGGGAACGTCCCAAGCAAGTGTACGGCGGCATGAAGAAGAGCCCGATGACGCGCATGGGCATCGCCGCCATCCTGCGGGAAGGGCTGGTGCGTGCCCAGCTCTACGCGGCCGACGGCAACGGGCGGCGGGACCTGCGGCAGGAGGCCATGGTGCCGGTGGTCCGCAAGCAGATCCCGCTGCGTGCCCACGCGCACCGGGCCGACGACATCATGACCGCCATCCGCATCGCGCGGGAGTTCGACCTCGACCTGATCATCGAGCACGGCACCGACGGGTACAAGGTGGCCACGGAGCTGTCGCAAGCCGGGGTGGGCGTCGTTCACGGGCCGTGGCTCAAGACCCGGGGCAACCTCGAGCAGTCGGGGCGCAGCGTGCACTCGCCCCGGATTCTGATCGAGAACGGCGTTTTGACGGCCTTCTCCACCGACCATCCGGTGATCCCGATCCAGAACCACAGGATGCAGGGGACGACCGCGGTGGACCACGGAGTGAGCGAGGCGGAGGCCCTGAAGGCGCTGACCCTCAATTCGGCGCGGCTCATGGGCATCGATGAGCGGGTTGGCAGCCTGGAGAAGGGCAAGGACGCGGACGTGGTGGTGCTCTCCGGGCCGCCGTTCGAGGCGGCGACCCGAGTCGAAGGCGTCATCGTGAACGGAAATATCGGCTGGAAACGCGAGTCCGACGGTTGATCGGTCGCGTGCATTGCAAGGGAGAACGGACATGAACTGTCAGAAAGTGTTCCTTCGAGCGACGTTCGTGGTGCTGGCGTTCCTGCTCGCGGCCGGCGCCGCCCATGGACAGGTCATGAAGATCACCACCGGCGACGTGGCCTACGTCAAGGGCAACGAAAACATCAAGGGCTATCTGGCCAAGCCCGCGGACAAGAAGGCGCGCCCCGGGCTTATCCTGATTCATGAGTGGTGGGGGCTCAACGACAACATCCGGGAGAACGCCCGCGCGTTCGCGGAGCTGGGCTACGTCGCCCTGGCGGTGGACCTTTACAACGGCAAGATGGCGACGAAGCCGGCTGGCGCGCGCGAGCTTGCCGGCGGCGTGCGCAAGAACACGGAGGCGGCCTTCGCCAACCTGAAGCAGGCCGTAAGCTACCTGACCGGGCTCAAGGGCGAAGTGGACCCGGCCCGCATCGGGTCGGTGGGCTGGTGCTTCGGCGGCGGCTGGTCCTACCAGATGGCCAAGAACGATCTCGGCGTCAAGGCGTCGGTCATCTACTACGGCTTTTTCAATCCCGCGGACGATCTCAGCCGCATGCGCGCCACCATCCTGGGGCACTTCGGCGAGACGGACCGGGCCATCAAGGTAGACAACGTCCGGGCGTTCCAGGCCAAGCTCAAGACCCTGAAGGGCGACCACATGGTCTTCATCTACCCCAACGCGGGGCACGCCTTCGCCAATGCCGACAGCCGCAACTACGAGAAGGAGGCGGCGGAGACTGCGTGGAAGCGGACGCTGGATTTCTTCAAGAAGCATCTGTAGGGAGCTGTGCCCGGGCGCACGACGACGCGATGCGGGCGCGGGCGGGTTTGAAACCCGCCCCTGCACCAGAGGCATCGGCAAGGAGATCGACATGGCCCGTATCCGTCACATTGCCATCCTCACCGACGACAAGGAAAAGCTGGTGGAGTACTACACCGGCGTGTTCGGGCTTAAAATCGTCAAGGGCATCGGCACCGCCACCTATCTTTCGGACGGGCACGTCAACCTCGCCATCATCCCCAAGGGGCCGGAAGAGGCGGTGGAGGGACATGCGCTGGAGAGCGGCCTCAACCACATCGGCTTCGAGGTGGACGACGTCCAGGCCCTCAAGCCCTTGTCGGACCGGATGGGCGGCGCCGACGACGTCAGGAAGCGGCCGCCGAACCGCGAGTCGGAGTACCGGGTGCAGGACCCGGACGGAAACCTGATCGACCTGTCGCAGCACGGCTGGCCGGTGTGAGGGGTAGTTGGCCTTCCACCCCCTCTCCCTCTGGGAGAGGGTCGGGGTGAGGGTACCTGGTGCAAGCAGCTCGTTGGGCAAGGCAAGAAACGGATAGGGCAGGGTTTGGAGAACATGAATGGCTGAACAGGAACGCGTGCTTTTGCCCGACGACGTTTACCCCAAGCGTTACGACATAACCCTGAAACCCGACCTGGAGCGCTTTACCTTCGACGGCAGCGAGTCCGTGGACGTGGAGGTGAAGGCGGCCACCCGCCGGATCGTGGTGCACGCGACCGAGCTGGAGATCCACTCGGCGGTGCTGGAGCGGGACGGGGTGTTCCGCGAACCCGCGGGCATCGAGGCCAACGAGGAAGAAGAGACCGTCGCGTTCGTCTTCGGCGAAACGCTGGAGCCGGGTCCGGCGCGGCTGGCCATCGAGTTCACCGGGCAACTGAACGACAAGATGCACGGCTTCTACCGTGGCGTCTACCACCAGGACGGCGAGAAGCGGATCATGGCCGTGACGCAGTTCGAGGCCACCGACGCCCGGCGCGCCTTCCCGTGCTGGGACGAGCCCGCGCAAAAGGCCGTGTTCGCGGTGACGCTGGTGGTGCCGGAGGACCGGGTGGCGGTCTCCAACATGCCGTCCAGTGAAGTCGAGACCGGGGACGACGGGCTCAAGACGGTGCGCTTCGCCGATTCTCCGGTGATGTCCACCTATCTCCTGGCCTTCGTCGTGGGCGAGTTCGACTACGTCGAGACGGAGACGGCTGAAGGCGTGACGGTGCGCGTCTACACGCCGGTGGGCAGACGGGAACAGGGGCGGTTCGCCCTGGACGTGGCCGCCCGCACGCTGTCTTTCTTCCACGAGTACTTCGGCATCGCCTACCCGCTGCCCAAGATGGACCTCCTGGCCATCCCGGACTTCGCCGCCGGTGCCATGGAGAACTGGGGGGCGGTGACCTACCGCGAGACCGCGATTCTGGTGGATCCCGAGGAGTCGTCAGCGGGCACGCGCCAGCGCGTGGCTATCATCGTGGCTCACGAGCTGGCGCACCAGTGGTTCGGCAACCTGGTCACCATGGAGTGGTGGACGCACCTGTGGCTCAACGAGGGGTTCGCCTCGTGGATCGAGTTTATGGCGGTGGACCACCTGTTTCCGGAGTGGGACATGTGGACGCAGTTCGTCTACAGCGACTTCGGCCGCGCCCTGTCACTGGACGGGCTCAAGAGCTCCCATCCCATCGAGATAGAGGTACGGCATCCCAAGCAGATCAGCGAGATCTTCGACGGCATCAGCTACAGCAAGGGCGCCTCGGTGATCCGGATGCTGGCCGCCTACCTCGGCGCGGACACCTTCCGCAGCGGGTTGCGGCGCTACCTCGAACGGCACCAGTACGCCAACGCTACCACCGAGGACCTGTGGCAGGCGTTGGCGGAAGAGTCCGGGAAGCCCGTGAAGCAGATCATGGACACCTGGACCAAGCAGACCGGCTATCCGCTGCTGTCCGTGAACATGAACCGGGGAGAGGTGGAGCTTCGCCAGACACGGTTCTTTCTGAGCGGCGTTCCCGACCGGGACGACACCAGCCGGTGGTCGGTTCCCCTGGGCATCCGGACCGGCGGTGCCCAGGATACATTCCGGGTCTTCGAGGATGAACGGACGCGCATCGACGTGGGCGGCGGCCGGGAAGGGTGGGTTAAGGTGAACCCGGATCAGACCGGGTTCTATCGCGGCAACTACAGCGCCGAGCTGTGGGACCGGCTGGCCGGCGCGGTGGAGGCGGGAGAGCTCTCGTCCGCCACCGACCGGCTGGGTCTCCAGAACGATGCGTTCGCCTTGGCGCGGGCCGGCTACCTCGACCCGGGCCGGCCCCTGGCCTTGGCGCCCGCCTATCGCAATGAGACGGACTATACGGTGTGGGCTGATCTTTCGGAGAATCTCCGGGCCTACGACGTTCTCCTTTCCGGGCAGGCATGCCACGAGCCGTTCCGCGTTTTCGCCCGGAGCCTGTACCAGACCATCCACGGGAGCCTCGGATGGGACGCCCGGCCGGGCGAGAGCCACCTGACCAAACTGCTCCGTCCCATGGTGATCGGCCTCCTGGGACGCTACGGCGACCCGGCGGTCAACGCCGAGGCCCTGCGCCGGTTCGATCAGGGGAGCCAGGAAGGAACGCCGGTGGCGCCCGACCTGCGAGCGGCCGTCTACGCCCAGGTCGTGGAGAGCCGGGGGCTGGAAGGATACGAGGCGATGCTGCGGATCTACCGGGAAGCCGAGCTTCACGAAGAGAAGAACCGCTGCCTGCGGTCGCTGGGATGCAGCGCCGACCTGGATCTGCTCCGGCGGACTCTCGAGTTCTCACTGGGTGACGAGGTACGCGGACAGGACACCCCGCTGGTCGTGGCCGGCGTCGCCATGAACCCGTTGGGACGGGACATGGCGTGGGACTTCCTGCGCGAGAAGTGGGCCGAGTTCGATGACCGGTACGGGCAGGGCGGGTTCATCATCGCGCGCATCGTCTCCATCACCACCGAGGACTTCACCACCCTGGAGAAGGCCGCTGAGGTGGAAGCCTTCTTCGAGTCGCACCCGGCGCCGGCGGCCGCGCGCACGGTACGGCAGTCCCTGGAACGCATCCGCTCCAACGCCCTGTGGCTCGAGCGTGACGGCAAGGCAATCGCGCGGTGGCTGGAAGCTCATAGTCCGGCATCGTAGGCACTCCACGAGAAACGGGCGGATACCGTGCGGTGGAAGTTTGCAGTCGTGGCCCTCGCGATGCTCTCCGCGATCGGCGGCGTGGAGGGGGCCAACCCGCCCATCCACCTGGACGACAACGGGAAGCTGGTCTACGTGGCGGACGAGAAGTGGAACATCGTCCCGGACTACTCCCACGCCGGTTACGGCGGCGGCGGGGTGGATATTCCCCTGGTACCGGTCAGGGCCGTGGTCGAGCCTGGGCCGGGTGACGACGGGGACCGCATCCAGGCGGCCATCGACCGGGTGTCGGGGATGGAGCCCGACGCTCATGGACACCGCGGGGCCGTGCTGCTCAAGAAGGGCAGGTACGGGATCGAGGGAACCATCCGTATCTCGACTGGAGGGGTGGTCCTGCGCGGAGAGGGCCGGGACCCGGAGGGCACGGTGCTGGTGGCCACCGGCACGGGCCGGCGTACTCTCATCGAGGTGGGCGCGATCCGGTCCCTGAAGAGGGGCAACAGGACGAGCAGGAAACCGCGGGAGGCGTGGCGCGCTGTGCCTGGGACCCGTCGGGAGATAGTCGACGTTCACGTGCCCGTGGGTGCACGGAGCTTTGAAGTGGAGTCCGCTCGAGGGCTCGCCGTCGGGGACCGCATCATCGTTCAGCGGCGCAGCACGAGCGAGTGGATCAGCACCATCGGCATGGACCGCATTCCTCCGCGCCGCGACGGAAGAGAGATCAAGCAATGGGAGCCCGGCCGATACGACCTTCGGTTCGACCGTGTCATCACCGGCGTTTCCGGCCAGGGGATTACCATCGACGTGCCCCTGACCAACGCCATCGAGCGGGAGTACGGCGGCGGTTTCGTCTACAAGTACGAGTTTCCCGACCGGCTCGCCCAAGTGGGAATCGAAGATCTGCGCGGAGAGTCCGAATACGGGTGGGGTTGGGAGGACGAGAACCACGCCTGGAGTTTCATCGGCCTCGACGCAGTGGAGAATGCCTGGGTACGGCGCATTACCGGCGTCCACTTCGCATACGCCTGTGTCCATGCAATGAGATACGCGAAGTGGGTCACGGTGGAAGACTCGTCGTGTCTCGATGCCGTATCCAGGATCACGGGCGGCCGCCGGTACTCGTTCACCGTTACGGGGCAGATGATTCTCGTGCAACACTGCCGGACGCGCAACGGACGCCACGATTTCATACTGCATTCCAGGATGGCGGGACCGAATGTTTTTCTCGACAGCAACGCGGAGCAGGCCCACAACGACAGCGGGCCCCATCACCGATGGTCCACCGGCGCGCTGTTCGACAACGTTCACGTGCGCGGCGACGCCCTCAACGTGGAGAACCGCGGGAACAAGGGGACCGGCCACGGATGGACCGGTGCGCAGGTGATGATCTGGAATTCCTCGGCCGACAGCATCAACTGTGAGACGCCTCCTACGGCTCGGAACTGGATCATAGGGTCGAGCGTGTCCAGCGGTGACTGTTACTCATATTCCGAGAACAACCCCGTAGCCCCGCGGAGCCTCTACCTCAAGCAGCTCGAAGAGCGTTTGGGACGGCGGCGCTGACGGCTCGCTTCACGGGTACCAGGGAGATACTTTATGGCTGGAAACGCCGAGCTGCTATCGCTCGTGACCTCGGATCAGGAGACGCTGCACGGCGCTCTGTTTCGCGCGGAACAGTCGCCTCGCCCCGACCTCGCACTGGTGCTGATCCACGGGGTGGCCATGAGCTTCTACACCGGCCCGCTGCCGGTGTTCGCCGAGGCCCTGGCCGGACGGGGCCACCACGGCTTCTCCATCAACACGCGCGGACATGACTGGATCTCCCGGGGCGGCGACCTCACCGCTTTCCGGGGCGCCACCTACGAGAACTTCGAGGAGTGCCTGCTGGACATCGACGCCGCCATCGAGCGGTTGAAGCAGGAAGGCTACGCCCGCTTCGTGCTGGTGGGGCACAGCCTCGGCTCGGTCAAGTCGCTCTACTACCAGGGCACGCGGCGACGCGACGACGTGGTCGGTGTGATTTCATGCTCCGCTCCCAAGCAGTTCTACGCCGCCCGGTGCGCGGAGGATCCGGAGTTCGAGGCGCGCATGGCGGGAGCCGAGCAGCGGGTGGCCGCCGGAGAAGGGGAGGAGTACCTGTGGGCGCCGGCAAGCGGAGCCACCGGCCTGTTCACGTACAGGACCTACGTCAGCAAGTACGGCCGCCACGAGACCAACGACGTCCGCCCGCACGCCGCGAGGCTGGGCTGTCCGTTGCTGGTCACCGCGGGAGAGATCGAAGCCGCCTATTTCCGCGAGTACGCCCACGAGCTGAACGAAGCCGCCGGCGACGCCTGCACCTGCATCATCGTCCCCGGCGCCAACCACTTCTACGCCGGCTGCGAGGACTTCATGATTGATGCCCTGGACGGGTGGCTCAAGGAGAAACTCGTGTAGCAGCCCGTGCCGCATCAAACGGGAATCGTCGCGCACTTCTGACCGCGAGGACGGTCCCGTTTAACCTGGGAACAAACACCCTCCGGACGAGTCTCGAGACGAGGCGCTATCCAAAATTCCGCGCCGTGGACCATCGTTCGGTGGTCCACCTGTTCTTCCCGGTCCCCCGACAGGCCGTAAAGTAACGGCGTCTTGTCCCGTTTCCTCTCACCCAAGCCCGACTCCCGTGGAGGACTTGTTCGATCTTGGGTTTGACATAGATAAATATATTGTCAAGAAACATGTTCGTTTTATCAAATTACAGAGGGGGGAGAATTTCTAGCACAGCGGCTAGCCCGCATATTTCATGAAGGGCAGAGTTGGGGAGTTTAGCGGGGATTTAGGAGCTGAGCGAAAGCAGGGATACGGGGGTATTTGGGGGCCGGAAGGGATCGCAAGTGCCGATGGTGGAGAGGGGAGGAGTTTTGGGGG
>JAJDTQ010000262.1 GCA_022827045.1 Candidatus Binatia bacterium | reverse complement strand
CTCCATGACCGCGGGCCGGCGCCGCCCGCGCGACGCCAGGACGGCCAGGCAAACCCGCCGTGGGTTCAGCGTTTCGCCGGAACGGCCGGGCTCGAACAGGGGCCTCACGTCGTACCGGCAACGCATCAGGACGGCGCACGGGTGGGTGCGGTAGCAGCGAGAGGACGGCTGCGTCGGGCATGCCGCCAAGGCCGCGGTCTCCATTGCCGTGGGCCGGAGGGTCCGGGCTCGGGTCAGGGCCAGTTCCACGGCGGCCGTGTCGGCGGCCCACGCCGGAGTCGGAGGCTTGCCGGCCCAATGTTCCACGAAGTGGTCGAAGAAACGCCGTGCGTCCGGATAGCGCTCGTAGGTCTCGGGCGGATGCGACGATGCGAACTCGCGGGCGATGGCCGGGAATCGGCGGCCCAACAGCACTGCGGTCCGCTCGAAGGTCTGGCGAATTCGCTGGATCCGCTTGTTGTAGGAAAACTCCGCTTCCAGCCGAAGACGGCGGATGTCCATTCCGCGGAGATCCGGATCGCCGGCCGCGGCGCCAAGCTGGTCCGTCCCGAAGATGAAGGCTTGGCTCGTCAGATGGCGCAGCAGGTTGGTTTGTCTGTCAATGAGCTTGTTCACGGGTTCCAGGCCTTTCCTTCAAGGTGGCGTTGGCCGCTTGCCGCCGCAGGCGCGCCACGTCGGCCAGCAGTTCCTCGCCCCGGTCGACGTCGTTGTCGCGCTCCAGGATCACCGTCCGCGGGCGTTGCCGGCCGAGCGCATGATCGAGCAGGTCCAGGGCCTGTTCGGGCACGGGACTGCTGTGGTTGTCGGCGTGGAACGGCGCATCCAGATAAGGCCGGCGAATCAGCGGTCCGCCGGCCGCGTGCACGTCGGTCACCACGGCTTCCGGCAGTTCCTCCAGGAACGCGTAGGGGTCGACGCCGTGGTTCCGCGAGTTGACGAACAGGTTCTCCACGTCCAGCAGCATGCCCACGCCGGTTTCCCGGAACAGCAGGTTGAAGAACGCGGCGTCGGTCATCTCGGCCTCCGGGAAGTCGAAGACGTAGGAGATATTCTCGATGGAGAAGGGCACCGGCAGCCGGGCCTGGACCTGCCGGATCTTGGGTATCAGCATGTCGGCCGCGGCCCGGGTCTTGGGCACCGGCAGCAGGTTGGCGATGTCGATGCCCGGCACCTTGGTCCATGCCAGGTGTTCGCTGTAGGAAGGCGTCTTCAGGTCCTCGACTGCTCCCGCCACGCTGTCCAGGTAGGCCTCGTCCAGAGGTCCGTCGGTGCCGATGGAGAGGCCCACGCCGTGCAGCACGAGGGGGATGCGGTCCACCAGGTTCCGGATCGTCCTGCGGGCGTACTCGCCCCCCTTGATGTAGTGGTCCACGGTGATCTCCAGGACGTCGAAGCGGTGCAGGTTGGCCAGCGTCCACCTCGTGATGGGGACGCGGAAGCCGATGCCGATCAGGGGCGAAGTGGAAGAACGCGGTATGCTCATGGGACCTCCCGGCTCGAGCCAAGTCCGTGGCGCCGGCGGGAGTTTCGTGCGTCGGCGCGTGTTCGGACCTCTGCCGGCGCCGCCCCGGCGGTCGAGGCGAGGGCGGCGCCTACAGTTAATACTAATCGCTCGGCGGGCGCCGAACTTTAGGGTTCAGCGCCCGGGAGGCGCAGAATTTTGCGCGGTGAAGGGTAGGGGCAGGTGAGTGGAGGCCCGTATACGGTGCAGGTGAGCGATACGGCGGTGGTCAGCCGCCGTTCAGCTCCATGCCCACCACCCTGGCGGGGTTGACGGTGCACACCGTGTAGAGCTCGTCCTCGGTAAGGCCGAAGGCTTCCATGTAGCCCCGGATGAGGCGCATGGCTTCCACGGAGTCCGGAAACAGCGGCTCGCCGGCGTCGCTGGACAGCGTGAAGTGCTCCACCCCCACCTCGCGGATGGTGTTGTACATGATCTGCGGGTCGACGCCGAGGAGCGGGGACAACTCGTCGAAGGTGAAGTTGAACAGCACGCCCAGCGGCGCGAGCTCCTTCATCTGCGCCACCGACACGTCGAGAAACGGGCTGTAGGGGTGGTCGACGACCAGACGCTTGAGGCCGGCCTTGTGAGCCTCCTCGGCGATCTTGAAGATCTCCTTGTGGGTGGGATGGCCGAAGAACAGCGCCACGTCCCGCTCCACGCACAAGCGGATGATGTCGCGCACCTCGGGCTTCAGCTCGCCCGACTCGTCGAGGTTGTAGCGGCCGTGCTCCAGGGCCGTTTCCCAGGACATGGGGCCGATCCAGCCCTCGGCGTTCATGTCGTGCTCGATCAGCTCCCGCCGGCTGCCCACGATATGCATCGTGTTGGCGTGATTGAAGACCGGCAGCCACAGGGCCACGACTCCGCCGTCGATGGCCCGCTCGGCCAGCTCGGCCGACACCGGGTCGTCGTTACGGCCGCACACGAAGCCGGGAAACAGCGCCACCGGCGCAATCCCTTCCTGCCCGGCCCACTCGTCCAGTTGCTCCCGCAACTCGCGGACCGCCTTCCCCGCGTTGCCGACGATGGACTTGAACAGGATCCCCTTCATTTCGGCCCGTGAGGCCTTCTTCACCAGGTCGAGGGCATCTTGCTGGCCGGCATGGGCGTGGGCGTGAATGTCGATGGCATCCTTGACCTTGATATGGCCGGGATGGACCACGCCGGGCTTGTACTGGGTGCGCGCCGCGTAAGAGGTGACGCAGCGTTCCTGGGTCGGGGTCGAGACAACGTTGTCGCTCATCGTACAACTCCCTTCGCCACGGGCCGGGATGGGCGGGCGCAGACGCGCCGGATACGCCATGCCGTGCATTGTGATACATTCCCATAGTAGACCCTCGAAACTCGAAACGAAAGAGGAGGTCGCCGTCCATGTTCGAGACGCTCGGGTTCGAGCACGTCACCCCGCTTCAGGCGTCCGTCGTGCTGGGCCTGGTGCTCGGCGCGGCCTACGGCGTGCTCGCGCAACGCAGCCGGTTCTGCCTCCGGCGCAGTCTGGTGGGGGACTGGGGCGAATGCCTCCCGGCCCTCGGCGTCTGGGCCATGGCGCTGGCCCTGGCGATGGCCGGGACCCAGGCGGCGGTGGCCGCGGGAGTGGTCTCGTTCGACGCGCACCGGTTTCTCGCCCCGGACCTCCCGGTCGTTTCGGCCGTTGTGGGCGGCGTGCTGTTCGGCGCCGGGATGGTGCTCTGCGGGGGCTGCGTCTCCCGTCTCACGGTCCTCGCCGGCTCCGGCAACCTGCGGTCGGCGCTTGTCCTGGTGGTCTTTGCGGTCGTCGCCTATGCGACCATGAAGGGGGTCCTGGCGCCGCTGCGCACGACGCTGGGCGGGTTGACCGCGGATCCCGGCGGCAGGGTCGCGTTGACCGCGTTGCCCGGTGGGGCGGTCTGGCCCTGGGGCCTGGCCGCCGCCGCCGTGGTGCTGGCGCTGCGCTCGGGCGCCTTACCGCGTCACCTGGCGATGGGGGGCTTCATCGGGCTCCTGGTGCCGCTGGGGTGGGTCGGGACCGGCTTCGTGCTCCTGGACGACTTCGACCCCGTGCCGCTTCAGTCCCTGGGTTTTACCGGTCCGACGGCCGACACCCTGTTCTGGACCATGGCGGCCACGGCCATACCCGCGGGGTTCGGGACCGGGCTTGCCGCCGGCGTTATCGCCGGCAGCATGGTTTCCTCGGTTTCCACGGGCGAGTTCCGCTGGAGCAGCCTCGAAGGGCCGCGGCAGACCGGCCGCTACCTCGCGGGCGCCGCATTGATGGGAACGGGCGGTGTCCTGGCGGGCGGGTGTACGGTGGGGGCCGGTTTGTCCGGGGTGTCGACGGCCAGCATTGCCGCTATTCTGGCGCTCGCGGCCATGGCGGTGTCGGCAAGAATCACGGGAAGGCTTCTCGCCGAAGAGCCGTAGTCGAGTCCCGGGAGTCTGTCCGAGTGGATTCCACGACTCCCTCCGTCATTCCCACACATTCCCACAACTCCTCTGTCATTCCTGCAACCCCTCTGTCATTCCTGCAACCTCTCCGTCATTCCCGCATCCCCTCCGTCATTCCCGCGAAAGCGGGAACCCAGGGGTGGTGGAGGGTCCGGCGGCCAGGTTGCCCAGCCCATCCCCTCCTGGATTCCCGCTTTCGCGGGAATGACGGAGGGGATGCGGGAACGACGGAGGGGTTGCGCGAATGACGGGAGGGGTCCCGAGAATGACGGAAAGGGCGCCCCTAAAGGGATTCGCCGCGGGCCATGACTATCCGAAAATGTCCTTGGAAATGCCCGCGTACCAGCCGATCGACTCCTCGTAGGTCACCTTGCGCAGCTCGGCGCTCTCTCCGGTTTTCGAGATGAAGCCGTCGGTCTTGGCGATCTTCTCGTCAGTAGCCTTGTACGAGGCGCCGACCTTGACGCCGTCGTCGGTGGCGATGAGCGACCAGCAGGTGTTGGAGAAGCGCGCCGGGAACACCTTGGATTTCGTGAGCGCTCCGCGCACCGCCATGGCGCATACCTTGGCCTGGCTGTTGGCGGAGAAGCCGGACTTGGGCATGTCTCCCTGCTGCGACGCGTCGCCGAGCACGTGGATGTTCTCGTCCGCCCGGCTCTGCATGGTGTGCGGCACCACCGGGACCCAGCCGGCCTTGTTCGTGATCGCGGCCGCCGCGGCGATGCGCCCCGCCTGCTGCGCCGGAATCACGTTGCAGACATCCACCTTGTTCACCTCGCCGTCGATCACCACTTCCATCGACGCCGGGCGCACCTCCACCTTGTCGCCGCCGAAGTCCGGGCCGACCCGCTCGATCATCCCCGGGTAGTGGCGCTGCCAGCCTTCCTCGAAGAGCCCCTGCTTGGAGAACTTCGCCTTGGGGTCGACGATCAGGATTTTCGCGGTGGGATTGGACTGCTTCAGGGTGTGGGCGACCATCGAGATCCGTTCGTACGGTCCCGGCGGGCAGCGGAACGGGTTGGGGGGCGCCACCATGCAGTAGACCCCTCCCTGGCGCATGGCCGCCACCTGGGCCTTGAGGAGTTGGGTCTGCGAGCCCGCCTTGTAGGCGTGGGGCATGCGGTTCTGCTGCGACACGTCCCAGCCGGGCACCGAGCCCGGGCGGAAATCGATGCCCGGGGACAGCACCAGCCGGTCGTAGGAGAGGCTGCCGCCGCCCGCGAGCCCGACCGTTTTCTTGTCGCGGTCAACGGAGACGGCCCAGTCGTGGACGACGTTGATGCCGTAGGCCGCCGCCAGGGTGCCGTAGGTGTGCCCGATGGACGCGAAGTCGCGGAACCCGCCGAGGTAAAGGTTCGAGAAGAAGCACGAGTAGTAGGTGCGCGTGGGCTCCACCAGCGTCACGTCGACGGCGCCCTTCGAGTCCTTGGCGATGTAGCGCGCGGCCGTGGCGCCCCCGGCGCCGCCGCCGATCACCACCACCCGCGGGCGGCTCTGGCCGAGGACCGGACCCGCCCACAGCGCCGCCGATGCCGCGGCCGTCGATGCCAGGAAGCGGCGCCGGGTCATGCCACGGTTGTTCTTTTTCTGTTTCATGATGGCTCCTCCTTTCACGGGCCGGACAGCGGTCTGCCGAAGTACACGGCCAGTGAGGCGATCTCTTCGTCGGACAAACGCCTGGCGATGGTCTGCATGGCCTGGTGCCGCCGCTTGCCGTGCTTGTACGCCTGTAGAGTTATCACGAAGTCCTCGACCGGCCAACCAACGATGGAGGGTATGCCCTCGTCGGCCCCGTCGGGCCGGTGGCAGGTGGTGCATTCGCTCGCCAGGTAGGCGCCGTATTCGGGGTCGCCGGCGACCCCGAGGAGTTTCGGGTCGAGGCCGAACTCGTCCACGGTCATGGTCGGTTCCGCCGCCGGAAGCCCGGACCGGGTGCCCGAAAAGGTGCGCAGCCACGCCAGGAGGTCCGCCCGGTCACCGGCCGCCGGCATGCCGGCGTAGCTCATGCGCGAGCGCGGCACCAGCTTCCGGGGGTTGGCCACGAAGGCGTCCAGCGTCGCCTCGGTCCAGACCAGCCCGCCGGCCCCGGCCTTCTTCATGGCCGGAGAATAACGGAATTTGGCGAGGGAAGCGGCGCGGCGGCCGAAGACGTCGTTCAGGTGCGGGCCGATCCGGTGCCTGGCGCCGCGGCCGGCCTGATGGCAGCGCTTGCAGTCCTGGTAGAGGGCCTTGCCGCGTTGCGCGTCCGCTGCCTGGGCGCGGGCGGCCAAGAGAACGGTGAGCACAGCGAACGCGAGCATCGCGAAACCCGCGGGTTTCGTGATGCGTCTCATTCAGGGTCGGGATTACGGGAGGTCACGACTTGACCTCGATGCGTCTTTTCATGCGGTAGGTGGAGCCGTCATCATCCACCCATTCGAACTCCAGGTCGCCGGATTCCCGGACGGCCATCTCGAACTGAAGGTAGGGGTTGGCGGACACCGCGGGCTCGAGGTCCACGGCGATCGCTTCTTCCCCGTTGTAGCGGGCCACGAAGCGGTTGATGATCCGGCGCGGAATCCGCTTGCCGTCACGGCCGAGGCGGAGCCCAGTGTCCATGGGATGGGTGATCCGAGTCCTGACGGTGAAGGGAACGCCCGCCGCCACCGACCTCGGCAGTTTCACGCGTGGCCTGGGTTTCTGCATGCCAATCTTCCTAGCCGCAACCCCCCACCGTTACGATGATGGGGCGGGAGGTCATGCGAAACGTGCCGTCCGCCAGTTCCGCTACGGCGAACAGCTTCTGACTCCGGGCCAGCCGGATACGGGTCGACGCCGCCGGTGTCACTCCCTTTCCGAAGGCGAAGACGGCGACGCCGGGATACGGGTTGCCGTCCGTGAACACGGCGATGCGCCGGGCGTTTTCGGCGGAGACCCGGATCGGCACGGAGCCCCCGTTGTCGGCGATCTCCGGCGCCTCGATGCGGACACCGCCCTGGGCCGGCGTCGCTCCTCTGGTGAACTTCGCGATGGCCCGGGAGGTGTCGGCGGGAGCCGCCCGGGCAGTGCGGAAGGGCAGGAAACCGGCCGCACCGGCCGCCAAGGCCGCCAGCGCCCCGCCGGCGAGAGAGAGCAGGTTCCTGCGTGTCACGTTCATGCGAGGGGCCTTCCGCCTGGCGCGGCCCGCTTGCCGCGCGCCGCGTTCCATTCTTATAGTAGACGCTCAAATTCCCGAACGAAAGAGGCGCCCATGAAATTCGGCCTGTTCATCATCGGCGACGACGACCCGGAGCTCAAGCTCGACCTCACGGCCTACTACGAGAGGATGCTGGAACAGGTCCGCTGGGGCGAGTCCCTGGGCTACGAGTGCTTCTGGTTCGGCGAGCACCACTTCGACTTCCACGGCGTCATCCCGTCGCCCACGGTGCTCATGTCGGCCGCGGCCAATTGCACGAGCACCATCCGCCTGGGCGTCGCAGTGGCGCTCCTGCCGTACCGCGACCCCGTGCTCACCGCCGAGGAGTACGCCATGGTCGACGTACTCAGCGGCGGGAGGCTCGATTTCGGCGTGGGGCGCGGCACGCCTCCGGAACTCGTCGGCTTCGGCGTCAAGGAGGACAACCGGGACCTCCTGGTGGAGAGCCTGGAGGTCGTGGAAATGGCTTGGCGCGAGGGGAGGGTGTCCTACCACGGGCAGTTCCACCAGATCGACGACGTGTCGCTGAACGTGCAGCCGGTCCAACGGCCTCTTCCGCCCGTGTACTTCGCCGCCCTGAGCCAGGGCTCCTACCAGGTCGCCGGAGAGCGGGCCTATCCCATTCTTGGCATCCCTTTCGCAAGCTGCAAGGACTGGGCCGAGGTGAAGCGGAAGGTGGACTTCTACAAGGAAACCCTGAGCCGGAACGGCCACGACCCAGACGTCCTGGAGGTGGGCCAGACCATCCACACCCACGTGGCGGAGTCGGATGCCGCCGCCCGGCGCCGCGCCCGCCCCGCCATGAGCCGCTACTACGAGGCGCGCAAGTCCGTCCGCCCCCGCGGCTACGACGAGCTCGACCGCGAGCGCATGCTCATGGTTGGCGGCCCCGGCCGCTGCCTCGAGCAGATCCAGGAGATCGCCGACACCGGCGCCAACTACGTCATCTTCTCCATGAACTTCGCCGGCCTGGACCAGAAGAGCATTCTGGATTCGATGGCGATGATGGCGGAGGAGGTGCTGCCGAAAGTTGGCAGGGGGAAGTAGCGTGGGGTGTGACGGAGGGCGCAGCTACCTGCCCTTCATCTTCTCGAACCTGAGGAAAAGCCGAACCGAAGGAAATCGCTCAGCACATTGTCGACACGGGTGAACTGGAAACCATCGAACCGGAGTGCTGGGAACGAACGTTCCAAGGAATGACCATGGAGTTCCTGCCCATCGAGAAGGATGGCGCCCGGGTCTATGCGGGGTTCTGGCGGAGATTCGGCGCGCTGGTGGTCGACGCGTTTGTCCTCGCCCCCTTCTTGATTGCGACACTGCACTGGTTGCCAGGTGTTTCCATTCCCGTGGCGATGCTCGCCGCGATCGCCACTCCCGTCGTCTCTCTCAGCTATACGATCTACTTCCACTATCGCTGGGGCGCCACACTTGGCAAAATGGCGGCCGGCATAAGGGTGACGGTGCCGAACGGGAGTCCCATCGGATTCAAACAGGCATTCCTGCGCTCGGCCGTGGACGTGGGCTTTGCCGTCCTGGCCGTGACGGCCACGGTGATCGCCATCCACCATGCCGATCCGGCGCAATATCTGTCCGCTGGCTCGACGGAGCGGACGGCGTATATCCGGACCCTGTCTCCGGCCTGGAGAGGTATTGTCGACATCGCCGCCCAAGTGTGGGCCTGGAGCGAAGTGATCGTGCTGCTCTTCAACAAACGCAAGCGCGCGCTTCACGACCTCATCGCCGGGACGGTGGTGATATACAAGGAGCACGCGGAAGAGCGGGACGGCCGTCCGGACGCTGTCGCTATGGGCGCGCGAGAGGAGGCATGATGAAGCGCACACTCGCTGTCGTTTTCGTGGCCTGCTTCCTGGCCGCCACGCCCTGCCACGTGGGCGCCCACGTGGGCGGCCCGGATGCCCGCGGATGCCATCGGGACATCGCCACTGGCGAGTTTCACTGTCACCGTAGTTCGAAAGAATCGAGGGACGCTTTCATCGGTGCTCTCATCGGTATGGGGGTGATCCTGGGTTTGGGGCTTGTGGTTTTAGTTCTGAGACGGCCCGCGCCGGTGTCCGGGCCTTCGCACACCACGGGTCTGAGCCTTGCGCCCACTGGCGGCTTCGATGGCCAGCGGGGACTGCACGGCGGCGCGGCGCTGGAATGGAAGTGGTGACCGATCTTTCGGACGGTGTCGCGCTGGCGCCGGCCGATCTCGACGATGCCTGCAAGCCTTCGGACCTCGATCTGCGCTGCTACCGACTTCACCCTCTTCACCGAAGGCAATGCCAGGTGCAAGAGGCCATGGGCGCAAACGAAAAGATCCCTACCGCATCAGCCCCGGCAGAAAGGTGGCAATCGGCGGGAACAGCATGACCAGGGCGAGGGCGATGATGTTGATGAGGACGAAGGGGATGACGCCGCGGTAGATGGCGCCCAGGGTGACGTCGGGCGGGGAGACGCCCTTGAGGACGAAGAGGTTCATGCCGAAGGGCGGGGTGATGAGGGACAGCTCGATGTTCACCATGGTGACGATGGCGAACCACAGGGGGTCGAGGCCCAGGGAGCGGATCACCGGGAAGAAGATCGGCACCGTGATGAGCATGATGGAGATGGGCTCCATGAATGCGCCCATGATGAGGATCACGATCTGCATGCTGGCGATGATGATCCACGGCGACACCGGCAACTCGGTGGCGAACATCGAAAGGCCCATCGCGGCGCCGGAATGGGCCAGGATCTGGCTGAAGGCGGTGGCGCTGGTGACGATGAGCAGTGCGAATCCCGAGACTTCGACCGTCCCCAGCAGGGCCTTGCGCAGGATCTCCCACGACAGTCGCCGGTAGGCCACCGCCAGGCAGAAAGCTCCGGCCACGCCCATGGCGGCGGATTCGCTGGGGGTGGCGATGCCCATGAAGATCGACCCCAACACCACCAGCACCAGCACCACCAGCGGCAGGAAGTACAGCAGCGCGTTCAGGCGCTCGCTCCATGACACCTTCTCCAGCTCAACGGCCGGGGCCAAATCAGGCCGGACAGTGCAGACGATGACGATGTAGCCGAACAGCAGCGTCGCCAGCAGCAGTCCGGGCAGGATCCCGCCGATCAGCAGGTCGCCCACGGAGAGCTGGCTGATGCCGCCGAAGATGACCATCAGCGCGCTGGGAGGGATCAGCACGGCGAGCCCGCCGGAGGTGGCGAGGGTGCCCACGGCCAGGCCGGTGTCGTAGCCCTGTTTGCGCATTTCGGGCACGAGGATCGTGCCCAGGGTGGCCGAGCTTGCCATGCTGGAGCCGCTGCCGGCGCCGAACGCCGTGCCCGCCAGCACGGCCAGCACCGCGAGGCGGCCGGGCACCTTGCCCAGCCACTTGCCGATGGAGG
This sequence comes from Candidatus Binatia bacterium, assembly GCA_022827045.1. The sequence goes on along the minus strand of JAJDTQ010000262.1, from coordinate 38,824 downwards.
TGATGGCGAGGGCCGCCAGCCCCGAGTGGAGCACCAGTTCGCCCATGAGGACGAACAAGGGCAGGGCGATGAACGCAAAGGTTCCGATGCTCGTGAAGCTGCTGAGGGCGATGGCCTGGACCGCGCCCGGGCCCACCAGCACGTAGAGGAACCCGAGGTTCAGCACGCCGAACGCGAATGCGATCGGGATGCCCGACGCCATCAGCACGATCAGGGCGCCGAACATGATGACCAGGACGATCCACCACTCGAGGAAAATCAGACGCCTCCCTTCTCGGGTGCGGCGTGCGCGCGCGATCCGGTGAGGATTCTGACTGCGAAGGCGAGTCCCAGCCACGCGGCGCCGATGGGGATGATCACCAGCACCGGGAACTTCGGGAGGTTGAGCGCGGTGGAGAACCGGTAGCCGTTCTCGAACGCGTGCCACGCCACCACCCAGCCCTGCCACGCCAGCACGACGCAGTAGATGAGCCCCAGGAAGTCGGTGACGACGCGCAGCCTGCCTTGCGATGCCGGCGTGAGTCGGGCGGTGACGATCTCCACCTTCACGTGGTGGTCGTTCATGAGGATCCACGCGGCCGGAACGAAGCAGAGATACACCAGCAGGTATTCGTTGATGTCGAGAACCCAGATGGTGGGCGCGGCGAAGAGCATGCGGGCGAGCACGTCGTACAAGACGGTCACCGCCATGGTCACGACGAACGCGGCGGAGACGTAGCCCAGCACGCGGTTCGTCCTGTCGAATGCGCGGTTCAGCGTATCCAGCATGGAGGGGGTGAGGGCGGCGGCTGCCGGGTGCCCTGTCATACGGGCCGGCAGCCGCCGTGGATCAGGTCCGGACGGCCCGGATCAGTTGTAGGGCGCCAGCGCCTTCTGGATCTGTGCGCCGTACTTGGGCGATTGCTTGAGCAGCTCGGGCCAGTAGGCGTTGCGGGCCTCGCCCAGCCGCTTCTTGGCGGCGTCGTCCACCTCGATGACCTTCATGCCGTTCTTCTCGAGCCGCTTGATCGCCGCGTTGTCGTTGGTCTGGAAGTACTTGAGGATCGCCGGCTCCATGTCCACGATGGTCCCCTCCAGCACCTTCTTGACGTTGTCCGGCAGCTTGTCCCACTTTCCCGTCGGCATGTAGACGCCGCCCGGCGCGAACTGGATGGGCGTGGCGATCATGGCCTTGTAGACCTTGTGCTCGCCGAAGCTCCAGGCGTCGTTGGGCGCACGGTAGGCGCCGTCCACCACGCCGCGCTGCAGCGCCGTGTAAAGCTCGTTGGCCGGAAGGGTCTGGGGCGAGCCTCCGAGATACTGGATGGCGGCGGCATCCTGGGCGCCCGAGGCGCGGATGCGCTTGCCCTTGATGCCGTCGAGGTCCTTGATGGGCGTGGCCATGAGGAAACGGAAGCCGGTGCCGGCCACGGTGATGCCCAGGAAGCGCATGGAGGATTTCTCCCGGTAGGCCTTGTTGATGATATCCAGGGCGCCGCTCTTGCGCAGGCCGTCCAGGAAACCCTCCAGGCTCTTGGGCGCGATCAGGCTCACGGCCGCGGCTTCGACGGTCTCGCCCACGTAGTACGCGGGGGCGGAGTTGGTCATGTCGGCGATGCCGGTGCGGAGCGCCTGGAACTGCTCGAACGCGGAGGCCACCTCGTTGCCGCCCAGCAGGCGGATCTGCACGACGCCCTTGCCGCGCTTGTTCACTTCCTTGATGTAGTTCTTGTACCAGGTGTTGCCGTCGATGCTCAGGGGCCAAGCCGAGATGGCGCGGATCACCACCTCCTTGCCGTCGGCCGGCGCGGCGGCGGTGAGGGTCCACACCGGGACGGCCAGCAACAGGGCGAGCAGGGCGACTCTCGCTAAGTATCTCGTACGCATCGTTAACCTCCGGATAGGCTGTCGGGGAACGGTTCCCGGGATGGATGTGCCGTATCGCGCGAGACGGCTATGAGATCGCCTCGTAGGGGTAGCGCTTCACCCTTTCCATGTTCCTGCCCTCGATGCGGATCAGCTTGGTGGTATCGGCGCGCCAGGGCGAGTGGAGATCCCCTTCGTTGTACAGGTGAGCCATGCCTCGCTTGAGGGTATAGGTACGCAGCTTGCGGGCCTTGCCCTTCTTCCCGTCGCTCGCCGGCTCGACCTTCTCCCAGTCGGTCATCTCGGTCTCACCCGCGGCCTGACCGTAGATAGCCCACGCGGGACCGTGGTCGTGGGGGTTGCTGCCCTTGGCGCCCTTGTTGTGATGGGCCAGGATGCAGAACCCGAGTTCCGTATCCTCGTAGATGACTTTGCGCTCCGGCTGTTCCTCCTCGATGTGCAGGGCGATGAATTCGTCGTCCTTGCAGATCTCCTCGACCAGAGCGACCACCTTCTGACGCCCTTCCGGTCCGGGCTCCGCCTTGAGGATGCGATGGCAGTCAGCGGCGAACTGTTCCAGCGTGTGGCTCATGATACGACTCCTCCTGAAAGCATGCTTCGGGACATTTCCCCGAGAATTCGCAGTGATCGAACCCTTCTACGCTTTCCCTTGCGATAGTGTCAAGCTACTCCGCCCACCCCACGATGGGCGTGAACAGGTCCTCCAGGGCGGGCCTGGGCTCCGCCACGAACCCCTGCTCCACGAGATACTGCATGAACGTCTCCAGGTTGGCCCGGTTGGCCTCCACCCCGTAAGGGTAGGGGTCGCCGCCGAACAGCTCGCGGATCTCGTCCAGCTCGGCGTTGAGCCACGGGACCATGTACATCATGGCGCCGGTGAAGCTCATGTGCTTCAGCGTCCACGCCTTGGCCGCCTGGAAGGCCTTGAACATGGTCTCGGCGACCCACGGGTGTTGCGCGTGGAGTTCCTCGCGCATGACGATGGTGTGCATGATGGGAAAAATGCCGGTCGCCTGGAAGTACTCCCGTTCGGCCCGGCGATAGTCCGGGAAGAGCCTGCCGACGGCCGGATGCTTTCCCAGGGAATCCGGCTGCCGCGCGCCGAGGTAGGCGGCGATGTCGCCCGCCGCCAGCAGGTCGTTGATGGATTTGTCCGCCGGCGCCAGCTCGAGGTCCAGGTCGCCGAACGGCCGCAGGTCCACCTCGTCGTCGGGCGGCCGAGGCGCGTTGACGCCTCCCTCCACCCACCGGATGCTGGAGAGATCCACCCCGTGCCGGTGTTTCAGGATCCCGCGGATCCACACGGCCGCGGTCTGGCCGTACTCCTGGACGCCTACGCGCTTGCCGTTGAGGTCGGCAGGCCCGGTGACGCCCTGTTCCCGGTTGACGTAGATGTAGGCGTGACGGAAGAGCCGCGACGGGAACACCGGCAGCGCGATGAACGGGAACGATCCGCGCGAACGCCGGGTGAGGTAGGTGGACAGCGACATTTCGCACAGGTCGAAGGCCTGGGTCTTCATCATGCGGGTGAAGATCTCCGGCGGTGACTGGATCTGCAGGCAGGTGACGTCAATGCCTTCGGGCCGGACCTCGCCCTTGGCGATGGCTTCGACGCGGTCATACGGGCCGGTGGCCAGGGTCAATGAGAGATTCCCCAAAGTCGTTTCCTCCGTGGTATGATTCCGTTGCGTGAGCGGCGGCGCCCCTTGAGTTGAGGGAGCTTTTCAAAGTCGGGTCGAAACCGCAAGTTTGGCCCGACGCAAGGAGAATGGTCCACCCATGCGGATGCAGTTCAGTCTTCACAGCCCCAACGGCGGCCTGAGGGAAGCAGCGCGGATACGGGATCGCGTGGTGCACGCGGAGCAGCTCGGCTTCGAGGGTATTTATCTCGGCTGCAGCCAGCTCAGCACCCCTGAGCCGTTCCAGATCCTGGCGTGTTGCGCCGTGGCCACCACCCGGCTGAAGCTCGGCACCGCCGTGACCAACATGGTCTACCAGGACCCCACCGTCCTGGCGGGATCGGCTGCGACACTTAGCGATATCTCCGACGGCCGCGCGGTCCTCGGTCTCGGCACCGGCGACGGCCCGGTGTACGCCATGGGCCGCAGCGCCACCCGGCTCAAGGAGTTCGAGGAGGGCGTGCGCACCATCCGCAATGTCCTGCAGGGCGGCGAGTTGGTGACGCCCAACAACCGCGTGCGCGTGAACTACCGCATGTTGCCGACCCCCGTGTACCTTTCCATGGAGGGACCCAAGGGTCTGCGGCTGGCGGGGCGGGTGGCCGACGGCGTGTTCCTCGGGAGTGGCGTGGAGCCCCGCGCGGTGAGCTGGGCGCTGGCACGCATCGCCGAGGGCGCGGCCGAGGCCGGGCGCTCGGCGGATGAGATCGCCACCTTGGCCGCGGGCATGGTGTGCATCAAGGACGACGGCGACGAGGCGCGCCAGATCGTGCGCCGACGCCTCGCCAACCGCGCCCATCACAACCTCCAGTCCACTCTCGAGACCGTGCCCGAGGAAGAGATGGAGAGCATCCAGAAGTTCATGGGGGCCTTCGACCAGTCGAAGCCCATGGAGGAACGCTCCGACCCGACGTTGATTACCGACTACCTCGTGCGCCGCTTCGCCATCGCCGGCACCCCCAAGGAATGCACTGCACGGCTGGAGGAGTTGGCGGACGCCGGCGTCAAGCGCGTCATGCTGACCCCCGCACGGCGCGTGTACGAGGAGACGGTGGAGGCCTTGGCTGAGAAGGTGATGCCCGCGTTCGGGGCGTAGCCTGCCGTCAAATTGCCCACGTCATGAAGCCCATGCGATTCTACATCAACATCCTGTCTACCTATTACCCGGACATCGATCCGCCCTACGAGGTCTACTACCGGCAGATGCTGGAGCAGATCGAGCTGGCCGAGGAGTTGGGGTTCGAGTGCTTTATGTTCAACGAGCACCACTTCCTGGGCTATGGCGGGCTCATCGCCAACCCGGCGGTAATGCTGGCCGCCGCCGCGACCCGGACGTCGCGGATCCGTTTGGGTCCCTGCATCGCCATCCTGAGCGTGCGCCATCCGCTGCAGGTGGCCGAGGACTACGCCATGGTGGACGCCATCTCCGGCGGCCGGCTGGAGTTCGGCATCGGGCTGGGCAACACGGCGCTGGATTATCGCGTCTTCGAGACCCCGCAGGAGGAAGGGCGGGCGCGTTACCAGGAGGCCCACGACATCATCGTGAAGGCCTGGACCCACGAACGCTTCAGCCACTCGGGCGAGTTCTGGAAATTCGGTGAGATCACGCTGTATCCGCAGCCCGTGCAGAAGCCGGTACCGCTCATCTGGGTGGCCGGCACCTCTCCCGAGGGGCTGGGGTGGGCTGGCCGCCAAGGCTACCACATCATGACCGTGGGCCATCCGCATCCGCCGGACAAGGTGGGCGCGGGCGTGCAGGCCTGGCGCGAAGGCCTGGTGGCCACGGGCCGTGACCCCGAGGACTACCACTGCCAATACCACCTGCGCACCTACGTCAACGAGGATGCCGCGGCGGCCCGGGAGATCGGCGAGAAGGCGATCGACCGCTACGAGGCGATCTCAAGGATCCAGCGCAAAGCGCCTCTTCCTCCCGGTTACGTCTACGACTTCGAGGGAATGCTGGAAACCGGCCGCAACCTCTACGGCACGCCGGAGCAGTGCATCGAGATCATCAACAACGCCCGCCGCCACTACTACTTCGACACCGTGACCCACAACTTCAACTTCGGCGGACTTCCCCATGAGGAAGTGAAGAAGTCCATGCGCCTTTTCGCGCGCGAAGTCATGCCGGCGTTCCGATAGCCGGCCCGCCGTTCCTCCAGGTTGCTACAGATTGACCCGCGCCATGCCGTCGGGCGGATAGCGGTCCCCCGCGGCCGCGCCCGGCGGGAACGCGGCATCCAGCGCGGCGAGGTCTTCGGCCGTCAGCGCGATGTCCAGGGCCTTGAGGTTCTCCTCCAGGTGGGTGCGCCGCTTGCAGCCGGGTATGGGGAAGACGTTGCCGCCCCGCGCCAGCACCCATGCGATGCAGATCTGCGCCGTCGTCGCGCCACGCGCGGCGGCGACCGTGCGGATCGCATCCACGCGCTCGCGGTTGGAGGCCGCGTTCTCGTCCGCGAAGCGGGGAAACTTGTGGCGCGTGTCGCCTTCCTCAAGCGCGTCGCGGCCGCCCACCGTCCCGGCCAGGAAGCCGTAGCCAAGGGGCGCGTAGGCCATCAACCCGAGGCCCAGCTCATCGCATGCCGCAAGGTGTCCGCTTTCGACGTCCCGCGTCCAGAGCGAATACTCGTACTGGAGCGACACCAAGGGGTGAACCTTCATGGCCCGGCGCAGGGTCCCGGCGGCGGCTTCCGAAAGGGCGATGAAGCGGGTCTTGCCCTCGTCCACCAGCCTGGCCATGGCCCCGACCGTTTCCTCGATGGGCACGGTGGGATCGACCCGCGACAGGCAGAACGCATCCAGCGTCTCGATGTCCAGGTTTTCGAGGCTGGTCTCACAGACCTGACGCAACCGGTCCGGCGTTCCGCTGCCCTGCGCCACCGACGAGCCGTCGCCGGCGCGGATGGTTCCGGTCTTGGAGTGGATGAAGACCTTCTCGCGCTTCCCGCCCTTCAGAGCCTTGCCGATGAGCCGGTGGTTGTGTCCCCGCCCGTAGCTGGCCGAGGTATCCAGAAGCGTGACGCCGAGATCGATGGCCCGGTGAATCGTGGCAATGGACTCCGCGTCGTCCGCCGCGCCGTACGCGCCCGACATGGAGAAGCAGCCGAGCCCGATGCGTGAGAGCTTCTCGCCCGTGTTGCCGAAGATCGCCGTTTGCATGGGGTCATTCCCTGACAGCGCGCGCCGCGCCGCCGCCTCAAAGGTCCAGCGTGCTCGGGGCGAATACTTCCTCCAGCGGGAGCTTGCGTGGCGTGAGCTTCTGCTCGAACGAGTAGTCGACAAGAGTCTCGAGCATGGCGGCGTTGTCCTTGATGCCGTAGGGGAAGGGGTCTTCTCCGACGATGGCCCGGGTCTGCTCCAGGTATGCGGGGCCGAAGAAAAGGTCCGACGGGATGGCGCGCGGCAGCTGCCGGAGCCAGTGTTCCTTGGCTTTGGTGAAGGCGGCATGGAGGTTGAAGGCGAGCCAGGGGTGCTTCTCGTGCACATCGCCGCGGATCACATAACAGTGGTTGATGGGGACGAACCCGTGAGCCTCCACGTAGCGCCGGCCTTCGGCCATCATGTCCGGGAACAGCGACCTGACGAGGTCCTCGTCGCCTTCGCGGCGGTCCCCGGTGGAGCGGTCGATGACGTTGGGTTCGGCATGGAAGGTGCTCAGCAGCATGGCCGTATCGAGCTCGCGGTTCACCAGCATCGAGATCAGGCTCTTGTCCCGCGGGATGCGGTGGAAGCGAATGCCTTCCGGCGGCGTGAAGCCGGTGGCGCCGCCGTGGCTCAGCTCCTCGCTTCGTTCCATGTACCAGTCTACGCCGTACTGGGACACGCCGAAGTCGTGCTCCAGGGTGCCGCGTGCCCACAGCGCCGCGGTCTGCTGGTATTCGCCCACGCCGATACGCTTGCCGGCCAATTCCTCGGGCCGATCGATGCCGGAATCCTTGTGGACGTAGAGGGCCAGGTGCATGAAGCGCCGGGACGGAAACACCGGGATCGCCACCATGTCGTGTCCCCGAGCCTTCGCGATGAGCAGGGAGGACATGGACATCTCGGCGACATCGAACTCGCCGAACCGAAGTTGCCGCCAGAACGTCTCGGACGGGTTCGAATGGGTCCACACCAACTCCACTCCTTCCACCGGGACCGTGCCGTCGAGAAGCGGTGCGATGCGTTCGTATCTGGAGGAGACGAGGCTGAGTTGGAGTTTTTTCATGTGCATGGTGCCGGAACGGACCGTCTCAAACGGTCCGTTCCGGGTCGAATGCGGTTGGTGACGGGTCCAAGCTACTGGGGCGTCACGCAGGCGGTCAGCACCGACGGAAGCTCGGGCAGTACCGGCTCCCAGGAGTCCCCGCGGTCGCGGGTGACGTAGAGGGCGCCGATGCCTTGAACCTTGGGATCGAAACCGAAGCCGCGGGCGCCGTCCCCCATGGCGGCGAAGACCGTATTCGCGTCTTCGGGGTGGCGCTGCAGCGTCCATGGCATGTACGGCATCATCTCGGTCAGCCCGTTGGTGACGGTGCGCCAAGTCGCGCCCTCGTCATCGCTCAGCATGATCACGCCGTGGGGGTTGGTGCTCTCGCCGCGCCAGACCCCGGGCGAGCCGCGGCCGCCGCACACCATCATCCGCGGGGTGTCGCCCGGCAGGAAGTACCAGTCGTGGGTGTAGCTGTACTTTTCGGTGTAGCCCCACGGCATGCCGTCCTCGACCCGGCGCCACTGCCTTCCGCGGTCGTCGCTGCGGAAGAAACCCCGGGCGCACGACACGTAGTAGCGGTCCTTGCTGCCCGGATAGTTGTAGATGTGGTGCATGTCGAGATAGTCGATGCCGCTGCTGGCGTCCTCCCAGGTCTTGCCCCGGTCCTCGCTGCGCACGACGCCGCCGTGCTCCAGCGTCAACAGCAGGAGGTCGCTGTCGTCGGGATGGATGAAGATGTTGCAGACGTGCGGGAACTGCACGCCGACGTACGGCCCCGGGACGCACCACTGGTTCTGGACCTCCTCGGGCATCTGCTGCAGGCTCTCCAGGTTCTCCCAGGTGTCGCCGCCGTCCTCGCTGCGCATGAGTTGCACGGGACCGAGTCCGGCATAGACCACGCGGTCGTCGTCAGGGTCCACCGCGAAGCAGCGGGCGTCGCCCTCGATGACTCTCTTCCAGCTCTTGCCCGCGTCGTCGGTGCGGTAGGCGCCGTCGAAGGGGACGGCGGCGAAGACGCGCTCGGGCCGGGTCTTGGAGCCGGCCAGGCCGTCCACGGTCTGCCCCGGAAAATGCTCGGTGCACGCCTCCAGCCTGCCGCCGCGATTTTCGTAGACGGTAAGCCCGCCGTTGAACGCCACGTAATAGCGGAGTGAATCACCCATCGTTCTCTCCTCCTTTGCGTTTCCGATCCGTTGGTACGGGACAAAGCCCTTGACCGTTCGTCCTGAGCGTAGCGAGGTGCAGCCGAGCGAAGTCGAAGGACGCCATTCCTCTAGCGCGGCGCCACCAGAATTTCCTCCCGTGGGAAGTGGTCCATGATCTCGGCGCCGTCCTTGGTCACCACCACCATGTTCTCCAGCCGCACGCCGCCCACGCGGGTCTCGCCCTCGCGGCTCTCGATGGCGATGGTCATGCCCTCCTCGAACACCTGCGGGTAGTTCAGCGACCACTGCCGGTTGATGATCGGGATGTCGTAGTTGGTGCTGCCTTGGGTGAGGCCGATGCCGTGGCCGATCTCGCTGGCGAGCACCTCGCATTCCTCCTTGTATCCCCAGCTCGAAGCGGGCGGGAAGTGCTTGGCGGCGTCGGCCGTGGTGGCACCCGGCTTGATGGCGTCGATGACGCCGTCGACGCTGTCCTTCACTCGCTTGTACCAGTCCTGCTCCTTGGCGTTGGGCTTCCTGCCGACGATGAACGTCCGGTAGGTGCAAGTCGCGTACCCTTGATAGGTCAAGCCGCATAGCGAGCCGTACAAGAGGTCACCCGTCTGCAGGAGCCGGCTCGACTGATGGAAGCCGCGGTCGAAAGTGCTGGGTCCGGAGCGCCAGCCGCCCGGCGGCGCCGACTCGGCGCCCATGTCATAGCCCGCCTTGGTGGCGACCCCCGAAAGCTCGGTGTCGCGGACGCCCGGCTTGGCGTTCTCCCAGATGCTGTACCAGACGCCCTCCACGATGGCGGCGGCGGTCTTCAGGCAATCGATCTCGTCGGGGGTCTTGATCTTGCGGATCTCCTTCATCACCAGGCTGAAGTCCACCAGGTTCTTGACGCCGGCGTTGGTGAGGGCCTCCCGGGCGATGCCGTCGAAGGCGCTGAAGCCGATCTTCTCGTTCAGGAGCCCGCGGCTCTTGAGTTCGTCGTGGATGTCGGCGGCGAACTGCCGCGCCTCGTCCTTGGCCGCCTCGATGCCGCAGGCCGCGGTGAGCCAGGCCCGCGCCGGCCGCCACTCGGTGATCCAGGGCGCCTGGTCCGGCATCTGGTGGAAGTGGCCGCTGTGCTCGTACATGACCGGGTCATGGTCGGCGAAGAACAACGTGTAGCGGCACATGGGATAGTTGAACCCCTTGAGGCCGGTGAGGTAGCGGATGTTGGCGGAGTTGGCTTCCAGCAGTGCGGGAATGCCGTGCTCGCGCATGATTCGTTTGGCCCGCTGGGCCCGCTCCCGGCGCATGCGGTCCGTGTTGAGCCGCTCCTGCCAGTCCGATATCTCGTTGCCGTAGATGAGCTTGGACGCGTACTGCGGTGCCATGAGAGAGACCTCCTTTGGTGGCCGCGGGAACCAGGAGTCTGTCGGATGAGGGCGGGTCCGAAACCCGCCCCTACAAGGCCACATGAGCCGGTCCTTGTCAAGGTTCGGCCGGGGTAATAGGATTACCCGAAGCCCGAAGCGGCAGCGTTACGGAAGGAGACGAGGGAAGATGAGCAAGTACCGCGCCGTCGATGCGGACGGCCACGTGATGGAGCATCCCGGGGAGATCAAGGAGTTCTTCGAGCCGCCCTACAACCAACTGCCCTGGACCGTCTACTCGCTGTTTCCAAGCGTCGACGGCTTCGTCCGCGGCTTTTCGCGTCTGACCGAGGAGGACGATCCCAACGCCGAGCGCTGGGTGGAGTTTCTCGACCGCTGCGGCATCGAGACCTCCTACCTGTATCCGTCGGTGGGTCTTGCCAGCGGGATGATCCAGGACCGGGACTATGCCGCGGCCATTGCACGGGCGTACAACCGCTGGGTCCATGAGAAGTTCATGCAGGCCAGCGAGCGCCTGCGCGCGGTGGCGCTGATCCCGGCCCAGAACATACCGGAAGCCGTGAGCGAGCTTCGCGTCGCGGTGACGGAGTTGGGTATGCCGGGTGCCATGCTGCCGTCGGTGACGGCCGCCGGCAAGCACTACGGCCACCGCGACTTCGACCCCCTCTACGAGGAAGCCCAGCGGCTCGGCTGCTGCCTGGCCATCCACGGTGCCGTGAGTCAGCGCATCGGCATCGACAACTCCGACAACCTCTTCAAGACCCACACGCTGGAGCACCCGCTGTCGCAGCTCATCCAGTTCACCGATATGATGACCGAGGGCGTGTTCGAGCGTTTCCCCGACCTGCGCTTCGCCTTCCTGGAGGCGGGCGCCGGCTGGGCCCCCTACATGATGGACCGCATGGACGAGAACTACGAGCGACGAAGGCGGTGGTGTCCGGTGTTGACCAAGCGCCCCAGCGACTACGTGCGCGACGGCAACATCTATTTCAGCTGCGAGGTGGAGGAGAGGACCCTACCCACCGTGCTGCAACTCGTGGGCGAGGACCGCATCCTCTTCGCCTCGGACTACCCCCACGAGCGCCACAAGGGCGAGTTCTACGGCGACATCGACGAGCTGAGCGCCCGCGAGGACATGTCGGACACGCAGAAGCACAAGGTGCTCTACGCCAACGCCGAGCGCTTCTACAACGGCTGACGGAAGCAGCCCGGAGGGGAAGCCGACAGGAGGAAACCCATCATGCCGAAGGTCTCATCATTGGGCCACGTGGGCCTGCTGGTCCACGACATCGAGCGTTCCAAGGCCTTCTACCGCGACGTGCTCGGGCTCACGGTCAGCGACGAGAGCGACACCGGCACCGTGTTCATGACCGCTCAAGAGCGTCATCAAGAGCACCACGAGCTGCAGTTGCGCCCCGGCAGGGAAGGCGGCGAGAGCATCGTCACGCAGCTATCCTTCCGCTGCGGCACCCTCGCCGAGTTGAAAGCCTTCCACCGGGACTTCGTCGAACGCGGCATCCCTATCCAGCACGTCAACAGCCACGGCAACGCCATCGGCATCTACTTCAACGACCCCGACGGCAACACCGTCGAAGTGTACTGGCCCACCGGCATCGACTGGCCGCAGCCCTTCCGCAAGCCGGTCGATCTCACCGCCGCCGATGAGGAGATTCTGGCGAATCTGACCTACCTGTACGAGGTAGTCTACAGGCTGTGCGACGGTGGGAGTGCCGTAGGGGCGACCGGCCGGTCGCCCCTACGTTGTTACAAGTCAACGGTTCGGACGCGCTCTTACGATTCGTGCAGCGCCGCGTACACCTTCTCCGCGGTGAGCGGCAGGTCGTACACCCGCGCGCCGGTGGCGTCGGCCACGGCGTTGGCGATGGCGGCGGCGGTGGGGACGTTGGGGAGCTCGCCGATGGCCTTGCCCTGGAAGGGGACGGGGCCTTCGCCCTGCTCGACGAACACGGTGTCGAGCCGGGGAATGTCCTTGGCGCAGGGGAGCTTGAAGTCGCCCAGGTTCAGGGTGGTGATCTTGCCGTCGGACATGGGGTTGTCTTCCATCAGCGCGAAGCCCACGCCGTTAACCACGCCGCCGTCGATCTGACCCTGGTAGGTCAGATGGTTGATGATACGGCCGGAGTCGTGGGCCGTGGTCATGCGGGTGACTTTCACCTGGCCGGTTTCCGGATCGACTTCCACCTCGGCGATCTGGGCCGCGAACGAGGTGATGGGCGGCTGGCCCTCGGGGGCGAAGACCGTATCGTGGTGGAACGAGCCGCCGGCCTCGGCGATGGCGGCCCGGGCCACTTCGGCGAAGGACAGATCGCCGCCCTCGGGGGCGGCGAAGCGGCCGTCCACCCGGCCCACCTGGTTGGGCTCACAGCCGAGCTTCCTGGCGGCGCACGCCACGAGCATTTCGTGCACCTCCTGGGCGGCCTTGTGGGCGGCGTGTCCGGTGGTGTTGGTGGACTTGCTGCCGCCGGTGCCGGGATCCCAGGGTGAGTTGTCGGTGTCCTCGACGCGGATGCGAATGGTCTCGGGCGCGGTGCCCAGGGTCTCGCTCACGATCTGTACGATCGCGGTGTGGATTCCGGGCCCCACGTCGGGTACGCCGACGAGAACCGTGACCGTGCCGTCTTCATCCAGATCGATGCCGGCGTTGGCGTTGCCGCCGCCGGCACCGCGTTCGTAGAGCGCGATGCCGCGTCCCCGGTTGGGTCCGGGCGAGCCGGTGCGCCATCCCGACGCCTCCACCGCCTTCTCGAGGGTCTCCTTGGCTAGGATGCCGTCCCACTTGGCGCCCAGCGGCGAGGTGTCGCCAGGGACCACCAGGTTGCGCAGGCGGAAGTCGGCGGGGTCGATGCCCATCTCCCGGGCGATCTGACCCATCTGGGATTCCACCGCGAAGACGATCTGCGGGCTTCCCGGAGTGCGGGTCTGGGTGCACGGAACCTGGTTGGTGTAGGCGCAAACGGTCTCGATGCGAATGGCCGGAATCCGGTAGTAGCTGGCCAGCCGCTTGGCGCCCAGCACCGTGATCTCGGGGTTGGCTTTCCAGGCGGCGTAGGCGCCTCCCGCGAACGTGACCTTGCCGTCGACGGCTGTGAGGGTGCCGTCGTTCTTGACTCCGACCCGCAGTGTGACGATGGCCGGATGCCGGTGGGCGGCGGTAGCGATCTCCTCGGTGTAGGTGAGGACCATGCGCACCGGCCGGCCGGTCTCCCTTGCCAGGTAGTAGCACACGGGGGTGTCGATCATCGAAGCCTTGCCGCCGAAGTCGCCGCCCACCGAAAGAATGTGGACGTTGACCTTCTCGGGCTCGATTTCGAGGTCCTGGGCCAGCCGGTTCTTGAGCGCGAACGGCCCCTTGTTGGAGGCCCACACCTCGACGTTGCCCGACGCATCCACCGCTACCGTACACGAGTGGGGCTCCAGGTAACCGTGGTGCGCGAGTTGCGTGGCGAAGGTGCCCTCGAATACGCGGTCGGCATTGTCGAAGCCGGCGTCGACGTCGCCGTTCTGCCAGATGCTGTGGGACTGGACATTGGGCCGGTCGGGGTCGACGCCCTCCGCCAGCGGCGGGGCGTTCTTGTAGTCCCGCGGCGCGTCGTGCAACGCCGTGGTGCCGGGCTTGACCGCCTCCAAGGGATCAAACACCGTTGGGAGTTCCTCGTAGTCCACTTCGATGAGACCCAGCGCCGCGTCGGCAATCTCCGGCGTATCCGCGGCCACCGCGGCCACAGGGTCGCTCACGAACCGCACCTTGTCCCTGGCCAGCACCGGCATGTCCTTCATACGCAGTCCCACGTACACTTCCGGCAGGTCCGCGCCCGTCAGCACCGCGTGGACACCCGGCAGCGCCTTGGCCTTGCTAGTGTCGATCTTGCGTATGCGCGCATGGGGGAGCGGGCTGCGTAGCACCTTGGCGTACAGGGAGTCAGGGAACGGCAGATCCGCAGCGTAGCGCGTGGCGCCGGTGACTTTATCCGCGCCCTCGATGCGGGGCATGGGTTTTCCGACTGTCTGATAGGCCAAGGTTCACCTCCGGTTGGTTCGTCTGAGGATGCCGGTCCTTCGACTTTACGCCGCTGGCGCGGCACTACGCTCAGGACGAACGGAAATACGTAACCGTTCGTCCTGAGCGTAGCGAGGTCTGCCGAGCGAAGTCGAAGGACGCCAGTTCAGCTAATTCAGTATCCGGGCCGCGTTCTCGCCCAGGATCTTGCGCTTGTTCTCCTCGGTCAGCTTGTCGCTCTCCACGATGGGGCGGGTCACCTCGCCCGGCGGCGAGGAGTCCCAGTGCGGCGTGTCCGTGGCCAGCACCAGGTTGTCGTCGCCCAGCATTTCTACTGCCACCTCGAAGTGCTCGTCTTCGAACGGTTCGCAGCCCACGTAAACCTGCCGCATGAAGTACTCGCTGGGCTTCATCTTGAGCCACGGCACCAGGTGCGGCAGCTTCTCGTGGTGCTCGTCCATGCGCCCCAGCCACCAGGGCATTTGCGAGGCGCCGGTCTCCAGGCACACGAGGTTCAGCTTCGGGAACCGCTCCAGCACGCCGCCGCAGATGAACGTCATCATGCACACCATGGACTCGAATACGCGTCCGACCATGTGAGAGAAGAAGAAGTTGTCCGCGAACCGTTCCTGGCCCATGGACTCGTGCTTGGTGTCGTGGATGATGATGGGCCAGCCCAGGTTCTCCAGCTCAGCGTAGATGGGGTCGTAGTAGGGGTCCCACCACTGGCGTCCGGCCACCGGCACCGCCTTCATGTTGAGGGCCTGGTTGCCCATGTCCGCCATGCGGTGAAGCTCCTGGACCGCCAGGTCCGCGTCCTGCCACGGAACGACGCCTGCCCATTTCAGGCGCTCCGGGAACTCGCCGGCGTACTGCCGCATGTAGTCGTTCTCGGCCCGGCAATAGGCCGCCGCCAGTTGCGGGTCGTCCGGGAACCATACCAGGTCCAGCGCGGGCGAGTTGGGGGACAGCACCGCGACGTCGATGGCGTCCTTGTCGAGGTTGCGCACCCGCCCCCCGGCCGCCAGATCCTCGGCCTTGTGCCAGACGGGCTTCTCGCCGCTCTGCCGGGTCACTTCCGACCCCACCATGATGCGCGTACCCACCAGGGTCTTGCGTCTTTCGTCGGGGGCTGTAGGAAGCGGCCGGGGGAGATACTCCTTCCACGCATCCTCGATGCAGTCCTTCCAGTTCGCCACGTCGCCCACCAGATGGCTGTCTAGGTCGATGACCTTGGTACCGTTGATGGCCATGGGGTCCTCCTCTCGGGATGGCCGCTGCCTCGGGCGGCACGTGCCGAAGCGTAAGCGTGTGGGATCGACGCGCCGGAACGGCAAGCACGAGTGTTCCGTCCCGCGCATCATCCCGAAGCGAACTGTGAGACAGGACGCTCGCTGTTGAAGTTGAATAGCGTTCCTGGACGGGCAGTTCAAGGGATGGCAGTCTGCCCCAGACGCGCCGGCCGGCCCTGATCCTGCGCCCGGCGGGAACCGGCCGTGAGCCCGCGCACACGAACTTGGCCCTTCAGGTTGGATTGCACCAGCCGAAGAACGGACCGCGCGCACGCGAAACGGGAGACCTATCGATGCTGTTCCTGAAAGAGACGCCGGTGGAGACCATCATCCCCATGGCGCAGGCCATCGAGGCGGTGGAGGAGTCCCTGGCGGAAACTTCGCGCGGCGCCGCCGTGGTGCTGCCGCGCCGGCGCATCCACCACGCCAACCGTATGCTGTTCGGCGTGCTCCCGGGCTCGTTCAAGGGTGCCATGGGCGCCTACCTCCAGACCGATCGGGACCGGGCCATCCACCACGAGACCGTGATCCTCTACAGCGTCGACACCGGCGAGCCGCTGATTCTGTTCCAGGACTGCGCCATCAACGAACTCCGGACCGGCGCGGCCGGCGGCGTCGGCGCCAAGTACCTCGCCCCCGCGGACGCCAGGCGGGTGGCGGTCATCGGCAGCGAGAAGCACGCCTTCACCCCGCTCCAGGCGGTGTGCGCGGTGCGCCCCATCGAGACCGTCAGGGTCTTCAGCCCTACCCCCGAGCACCGGCTCCGGTTCGCGGACCGAGTCCGGGCCGGTCTGGAGGTCGGGGCCACGGCCGCGGACAGCGCCGAGACCGCGTTGGAGGGCGCGGACATCGTCATCACCGCCACCAACGCGCAAAGCCCGGTGTTCGAAGGCCGGAGCCTCTGTCCCGGCATGCACGTCACCTCCATCGCCAACGGCGACAAGACCCGCGTGCGCGAGGAGATCGACCACGACACCATCCGCCAGGCCGCGCGCGTATGCGTCACCTCGAAAGCGACCGTACAGGCCAACGAGAGCGACCTGTTCCGGGCGGTGCGGGACGGGGTGCTCGACTGGGACGGCGTGCGCGAGCTAGGGGACGTGATCCTGGGGAACACCCCTGGCCGCACGGCCCCGGAAGAGATCACGCTGTTCAAGCTTCAGGGACTGGGGATCATGGATCTGGCGGTGGGACTGCGGGCGTACGAGGCGTTGAGGGACTCGACCGCGGTACAGAGGATCTAGAAGTCGTCTACTTCAGCCGCAGGATCTCCCGCCTGACCATTTCCTGCCAGGAGGTGCCGGGGCGGTCGGTCCAGTTCCCGGGAAGGTCGATGATCTGCCCCTTGCGCTTGAACGAATGCGCGAGACCCAAGGCTTCGGCCAACAACGACTCCCTCCGCCGGCTCGCCCGTGGGCGCCCGAATGTGCGGCCGACGGGGTTGTTCACGCACACGGCCCTGGGAGGCTTGACCCGCTCCACGATGTCGCGCACGGTGCCGATCAGCAGCGTCGGCGTGCCCGCGGCCTCCACCACGTTGGCGACGAGACTCACGGTCTCGTGGCAGTAGGGTCAATACGGGACCATCAGGGCTAGGTCCACGCGCATGGCCGCGAGCCTGCGCGCCAACTCCGGGGCGAGCCGTTCGGTGATGGCTGTATGGTCGGAGATGCCTCCGTAGATGGAGAAGTGAGCGGGGGCCACGCTACCGATGACGCCCTTTCGCGCCAGCTCCTGCAGGGCTCGCCTGGGGAAGACCACTTCGGCGTCTCTGCGCACGTCCGCGCCCACGGGAGAATGGTGGTCAACGGTGACGTCCACGTCCGGGTCGACGGCGATGCGGCGATGGCTCGTGTCGCCACCGGTGGTGAAGGCGCGCTGGTTGGTCTGGCGGATAGCCGCGCTGGTAACGAGGCTCACGCGCATCTGGTTCAGTGGCCGGCTGGGAGGTTGCCAGCCGATGCGGGGTGCCCGGTAGAGCTTGCGCGGCGGCCTGGGGGCCGCGTGTTCCGCCAGGATGGGCAGGTATTCGAGAGCCACCTCTAGCCGGCCTTGGTGACGTAAACCGGCCCGCCCTTGCCGATACGCTCCCGGTCTTCCTTGGGCAGATCCTTGATGTCCACTCGCAACTCGTGGTTGATGTGCTTGATGTCCTCGGACGGACCCGAGCGGTTGCCCATGAGGATCATCGGACCGGTGCCGGTGTTCTCGAGCTGGTAGAAGTCGCCGCCGTGGATGAGCGCCACCATGCCCGGCGTCATCACCGCCTTGCCGCCGTCCGGGAAGTGCATGGTGCATTCGCCTTCCATGACGTAGAAGCTTTGGTCGGCGTTGTGGCAGTGCATGTCGTCCTTGTCGCCGGGCTCGCGATAGACGTGCACCCAGGTGTGGAAGCGCTTGGTGTTCAACACCACTTCGCGCTTCAGGTCCTTGCGACCCTTCTCCATCAGATCCATGACTTCGATGGCCATTTTGTTCTCCCTTTTGGAAACCAGCCCTTGTTGTAATTGGTTTTCAGTATAGAAGCCCTTGAGGAATCACTTCTCAGGCGGCCCGTTCCCACTTGTCGATGTCCACCTCCCAGCCCTTGTTCTGGGACAGGTCCAGGGCGTTGCCCTCGGGGTCGCGGAAGCGGA
The DNA here is from genome assembly GCA_022827045.1 of Candidatus Binatia bacterium. The sequence continues at coordinate 20,614 of JAJDTQ010000262.1, read as the reverse complement.
ACTCGGCGTAAGGCCGGTCCGGCGGACGCGCCTTGACCGCCACCACGCTTCCCAGGTCGTCCAGCTTCCGGGCCAAGTCGTCTACGAGGAATCCGATGTGGTTCACGCCGAAGCGGCGCTCGTGCCCCACGTTGGAGTTGAAGAACGGGTGGATGGCGAGGTTGGTGGAGCCGTCGCCCGCGAAGCGGTTGAGCAGGCCGCTACGCCGCCGCTTGTAGCTGCTCTCGACCTCCCGGAGCCCGAGCACCTGGACGTAGAAGTTGAGCATCACCTCCGGGTCAAGGGCGTTGAAGGCTACGTGGGCAATCCGCGGAAACCCGCTTCTCTCCTCCACGCCGAAGCTCTCCTCCGAGAGGGTGACAGGATTGCACTCGGGATCGAAGATGCGTATGGCGCCGTGGTGCAGGCCCCCGTGTTCGGTGACCACCACGCCCCTGGGGTTGAACTTCTGGTAGCGCGCACGGACCTCGCCCAGATCCTCCACCTGGAGCCCGATGTGATGCAGCCCGCGGCGCAGGTGGAACTCGCCCAGGGATTGCCGCTTGCGGAACAGGGTGAGGTTGTAGAGGCCATCGGTGAGGGAGACGTCTCCCTCCGGCGAGCGCCCGAGCTCCTCCATGCCGAGGTATTGGGTGTAGAAGCCCGCCAGTGCGTCAGGGTCGCGGCTCATGGTGGCGACGTAGCGTATTCTGGCCATGTCCATCCCTCCTCTGCGCCGGCGCGGGCGCCGGTCAGGTTTGGCCCTGCCGATACCGCTAGTGTATAGTCTCGTTTCAATCCGTGGCGCAACCCGCGCGAGGAAGGAGGCAAGCGACATCATGGCGGACCCCAAACTGACCATGGCCCTGTCCCACTACGACAGGCACGTTCCGCTGTTCGACGGGAGCGTGACCGCCGAGGGCCTGGACCTCGAGGTGCTGGAGATCGGCCAGTCCCATCCCCTCCGGCACGGCGCCCGGCGCCACGAGCGCATGCTCCAGGACGGTGAGTTCGACATCTGCGAGTTGTCGCTGTCGTCGTACCTTATCTCCCAGAGCCGCGACATGCCCATCAAGGCCATACCGGTGTTCCCGCGGCGGCTGTTCAGCCTGTCGCAGATGTGGGTCAACGTGGACGCGGGCATCGAGTCGCCCAGGGACCTCGTGGGCAGGACGGTGGGACTCAGCACGTTTCAGACCACCCTGTCCGTGCTCGCCAAGGGGGACCTGCAGAGCGAGTACGACGTGCCCTGGCGCGAGGTCAACTGGGTTATCGACAAGCCCGAGGCCCTGTCCATCCAGCTCGAAGGCGTAAGCCTGCGCTATCTGGAAAAAGGCGAGAGCATCGGCGCCATGCTGGAGCGGGGCGAGATCGACGCCCTAATGATGCCCCATCCGCCCGACGAAGTGGTGGACGGGTCGGAGAAGATCCGCCGGCTGTTCCGCGACCCCCGGGCCGAGGAGCTCAAGTACTTCCGCAAGAACGGATTCTACCCGATCATGCACGTGGTGGCTTTCAAAAACGAGGTGCTGGAGAAGTATCCCTTCGCCGTGCAGAGCGTCACCGACGCCTTCGAGAAGGCCAAGGCGGCCTGCTTCGAGTATTACTCCGACCCCAACTGGTCGAGCCTGGTGTGGACCCGGCACCTCTACGAGGAAGAGCGCGAAACGCTGGGCCTGGACTACTGGCCCTACGGCCTCAGACGCAACCGCGCCAACCTGGAGCGCTTCATGGGCTACTCCCACGATCAGGGGCTGATGGACCGGGCGGTCGCGGTGGACGATCTGTTCGTGGAATCGACTCTGGACTCATGACGTAAATGCGATATTCCGGAATTCAGTTCCGGATTTGCAAGGATCAACGGAGCGATCGACTCTCGAGACGGTTAGCTTGCACCGTTGCCGTTACCGTCTTCCTCGCGGTAGAGCGCGAGCCGTTCCAGTAGGGGGCGGTCCGTGGCGGAAAAGAGGATGGCAGGCTCCGTGTCGGAAGTGTTTCTGTGTCGATGCCAACTCCAGTTGGGAACGACCATGAAATCCCCTTCTTCCCAGGCAAATTCGGTGTCTTCGACTTCGACAACGCCGGAGCCGCGGAAACCATGGTAAAGGTGGTTCGCGGTGTGGCGGTGGAGCAAGGTGTCCTCCCCTGGGTCCAGCATCTGAATCCAACACGAAAATGTCGGGAATGTCGGTCCCCCCGTGACCGGGTCTCGGTATTCAAGGCAACGGCCGTCGTAAGCGCTCTTGTCTTCGGCAAGCATCTCGGTCAGAGCAGGTAGCGTCTCGCGCCACTTGTAGACCGGTTGTTTGAGGCTTTTGCCCGGAGGGGCGAGGCCGCCGGGATTGCGGACCGTGGTGTCGGTCGTGCTGTTGAAGAGTCTTAATTCCTCGGCTGGGTGCGGCTCTTGAAACATCGTGCGCAGCATAGCCATGAGCCCCACGTCGAGAACGTCGATCCAGACCGCGTCCCCACCGGATTCGTTGATGTGGTTGTGCCAGCTCCAGTTCGGCTGAACCACGAGGTCGCCCGGCTCCATGACGGATTTCTCGCCGTTGGTGACGGTGTAGGCATCCGTTCCTCCTTCAAGAACGAACCGTATGGCTGCGGCCGTGTGCCGATGCGCGTAGACAGCCTCCCCGGGCTTGACCAACTGCACCGCCATGACCAGCGTGTGGCTCGTTCCTCCGCCGATGTCCGGATGGACGAGCGTGATGGCTCTTCGAGAGCCCTTGAAGTTCGTCGGCACGATTCTTGACGCGGCCTCCAGTCCCTCCTGAATCTTCGCCCACCTCCAGAGATGGGGCCCGCCGAACGGTCGAGGCTCGGTGAAGTACCGTTCTTCGCCGACCCACAATCCCCTCATGGACTCGCGTTCGAGGAGGTCGTCCAGGGCCTTCAGGTCGGTGATGCGTTCGGTGCCTGCCACAAGACTTTCCCGGAATCGGGCCTACCGGCTCCCCTCCAACTGCGGCATCACCCTCTTGTGGAAGAGGTCGAGCGACGCGAGGACCTTGCTGTGGGGCAGGTTGCCGATATGGAACATGCCCATGAAGTGTTCGGCGCCTACGAGACGCATCTGCTCGTTGAGTCTTCGGGCCACCGTGTCCGGGCTCCCGGCGATGATATACCCGACCCGGTCCAGGTCTTCCCAACTCAGCAGCGAGAAGTCGTGTCGCTGGCGGTTCTCTTCACGAAAGTAATTGAACGACTTCTCGGTGTAGAGGGCTTCTCTCACGCGTGCGCCTTCGGGGGTGGCCGTCTGCTTGAATCCTCGATTGAGTAGCGTGAAGAAGTAGCGCAATGCCGGTTCGGCTGTTTCGCGTGCCTTCTCGTCCGTTTCACCAACGTAGATATGACGGCACAGAATGAACTGCCCGGGGTCGGCTTCCCAACCCTCATCCCCGGCGACTTTGCGGTAGTAGTTGAACGTATCCTCGATCTGCCTGGCGGTCTGGTACACCTGGGCGATGGGGATACGGCGCTGTGCACACCATTCGACGGATTCGGCGCTGCGGGCGGCGACCCATATGGGCGGGTGGGGCTGCTGGATGGGCCGCGGCCAGGTGGCGCAGTTTTCGAGGTGGAAGAACCTGCCGTGGTAGCTCCAGATTGGCTCGCTCCACGCCCTCATGATCAGCTCGAAAGCCTCTTCGAAACGCCCGCGCGACTCGCTTGGGTCGACGTTGTACCAAAGGTACTCCGGCGGTATGCCGCGCACGAAGCCCGCGATCAGGCGGCCTCCCGACATGCAGTCGACCATGGCGTACTCCTCCGCAACCCGCACCGGGTGGTGCCGCAGCGGCAGGACGTTGCCGAGCACGCCGATCTTGATCCGGCTGGTCCTCTGGCTGAGCGCCGCGGCAACGAGGTTGGGCGACGGCATCGTGCCGTAGGCGCTGTAGTGGTGCTCGTTGAACAGCACGCCTTCGAAGCCGAGTTGTTCGCAGTGTTCCATCTCGTAGAAGTGCTCTTCGTAGTTGCGACAGCCCTCCATTGGATCGAACAGGTTGCTGGGCAAGGGGGTGCCCGGAATGTCCATGGGCACATGCGGATACGCGAGAAGGTCGAAGTTGTATATCTTCATGGCTCCGTTCCGAAGCGGCGGCGTGAGCTACGCGTAGCTCTCGTAGATGCTTTCGAATTTGCCCAGTTTCAGGCGCACGGTATGCTGCGCGGCCTCGCGTACCAACTGCTGTTCCCGTGGCGTCTCGGCCATGCGAGCGATGACTTCCGAGGCCTGCGCCGTGTGTTCCTCGTCCGCTACCATGTGAACCGTAAAGAACTCGCACGCATGGTCTCCAAGGCCGTAGTGCTTCCGAGCATGGATGTTGAACTCGTCCGAGTACCGGCGCACCATGCTCTCGTCGACCAGGGCTCCGACCCGATTCTCCGCGGGGGAACCCAACAGCATGCCGTGGATCATTCGGCTGGTGTGTATCAGGCACCCGAAGACCGGCGTGGCGCTGGCGAAGTCCTCTTCGCCGAGCCCCAGCGCAAGCCCGAAGCGCTTGGCCAGGTCCGGGTGGGTCCGTTCCTCTTCGAACTGGTAGGAGAAGTGGTTGAACAGTCGGCTGTCATGGGCGTTCTTGACCATGCAGAGGGCAAAGCCCTTCAACAGCACGACGTTATGCAGATAGTGTTGCAGCGACCAACCCTGGAGCCGCCGCACCGAGAGTTTCCCTTCTCGAAGTTCGGAAAAGTAGCGGCTCTCCATAAGGCGCTGGATCCCGGGCTCGATGATCTCGTTCACGATGGAGTCGACGAAGCCTTCGTTGGCCATGGCTCCCCTTTATTGCGAATGCTTCGGGCGTGTCAAACAGAAGCGAGTGCCGGTTCCCGAACAAGCGCCGGATGGCTGCCGACCGCTTCCACTTCGGTTGACAATAGTTCTGACCCCATCGTAGTGTCCCAAACTCAAAGGGTTCCGTGTGTTCCGAACACGTGCCAAGGGAGGTGTTCATGAACGGCCAAACCGTAGCACCAACCAGAGCAGCCCTGCTCGGTCTCATCGCCGTCCTGTGCCTGTGGATTAGCCCCGGGACGCCGGCACATGGGGCCTCCCCATTCTACGAAGGCAAGACCATCAAGATTATCGTCGGGGTCAGTCCCGGCGGCGGGTTCGATACCTTTGCGCGTCTCTTGGCCCGGCACCTCCCGCTTCACATACCCGGCAAGCCCAGAATCGTCGTGCAGAATTTGCCCGGCGCGGGAAGCCTGATCGCCGCCAACCGCGTCTACGCGGAACAACCGGGAGACGGGCTTACCATCGTCAACTTCGCCGCCGGAGTCGTTCTGCAGGCCTTGATGGAAGATCCCGCGGCCAAGTTCGACCCCAGGAAATACATGTGGTTGGGTGATCCCTCCCTCCCGGCCCTGCCGAGAGTGCTATGGGTTCGCGGCGATCTACCGATCCGTACGCTCGCGGACTTGAACAGCAGGAAGGAACCGTTGGCCGTGGGCGCGACCGGTGTGGGTCAGTCGGCGGCCATCATGGGCGAGTTCGAGCGTGCTCTCGGCCTCAACGTCAAGGTCGTCACCGGTTACAAGGGCTCCACCGGGATCCTGGCTGCGCTGGAACGGAAGGAGCTGGAGGGGATGAACCTCTCCCTCCATTTCGTTCAGGACCGTTACGGGCATTTCATCGAAAACGGCACCATCCGGCCGTTCCTGGCCATCGGAACAGGTCCGGGGGCGGAAGCGCCGCCGGGCGTAGCCACGTTGAATGACTTGACGCTCAACTCCAAACAGCGGAAGCTGGCCGATTTCCTGATCCATGGCTGGAGCATTCTACGCCTGTACGCGGTTCCTCCGGGAACCCCGCCGGACCGGTTCGCGGTTCTGCAGGAAGCTTTTCTCAATGCGTTGCACAGTGCCGAGTTCGTCAGCGAAGCCAAGCGCTCGGGCATTCGAGTCGCCCCGCGCTCGGGAAAGGACATCTCGCGGATCATAGGGGAAATGGCCGACGCCCCGCCGGAGGTCGTGGACCAATACAGGCGGTTCCTTGGCCAGAAATAGCAAGGGCCGAACCGACGGCCGCGCACGACCGCGGTAAAGACTCCTCTCCCCTGGACACGGCGGTCCCGATTGCCTGTGGGCCGGATGCTTGGTTGACGGTGACCCCGGCGGTTGTTATCACTTCCCGCATCAAATCCGGACCGGAATCTTCCTATAGGGGTTGCTCATGGACAGTCACGAATTCGCCAAGAAGGTGCAGAAGCGCGTCACCGAGTTCTGCAAGGGGCTGGACGGCAACCTGCCCGCCTACAGCTACATTCCGCTCACCACCGACGAAATGCGCATCAAGGTGATGCAGAGCCGGCTCTTCAACGAAGTGCGTGCGGCGGAGGTTTTCGGCTCATGGCTCAAGACCACTCCGGAACTCGAGGTCAAGGCCATTCTGGCGGAAGCCATCTACGAGGAGTTCGTCCACGCGGAGTATCTCTCGGAAGCTCTGAAGAGCAAAGGGGCGGTGCCCTACGACTACAAGCCGGTACCCGCCCAGATGGCGATGTTCAACGGTTTCGAGGCATTGACCACGACCTGTGAGCGCATCGCCGCTTTTCCGTTCGCCGGCGAAGGCGTCGCCGACTACCTCATCGGCAAGAGCCTGGAGGCCGGCACCGTGCCCGAATGGGTCACCGGCCCCTACCAGAAGATCCACGACGACGAGGAAGAGCACGGCAATTATCCATTCGAGCTGCTCGTCAAGTACGCCACCAGCCCCGAGACGCAGGACCGCGTCGTCCGCGCCGTGGAGATGAGCCTCATGCTCCGGCGCCAGTACTTCGACAACCTCGACCGCTGGGTCTACGAGGATAGCTGGTCGTAGACGATTCGCCCCTCACCCCAACCCTCTCCCAAAGGGAGAGGGGGCGGGAGCTTGCCCACGACCAGGACTCTGTCGGAGTAGCCAAATACAACCCCTCTCCCTAAGGGAGAGGGTGGCCGGAGGCCGGGTGAGGGCCTAAGGCAGGAGCAGCCCCGATTGCAGCAGCGCCCGGCGGATACGCTCGCGCTCTTCGTCGGTAATGCGCTTCAGGGGCGGGCGCACCACGGCCTTGTCGATCCTGCCCAACAGCGCCAGCGCCTCCTTCATGCGGTTGTGCATGTCCACGAAGGGCGGCGCGTAGAATACCTTCACAAGCGGATCCAGGCGGTCGTTGAGCCGGCGGCCGGCTCCCAGGTCTCCTGTCTGGACTGCCCGGAAGAGTTCGGCGTGCAGATCAGCGGTGACGCTTCCCATGCCCGAGATGGAGCCGTCGGCGCCCAGCACGTAGCTCCCGAACATCGACATGGTGTAGCTGCTCAGCATCGCCACGGGCCGGCCGGTGCCGCGCAGCGCCCGCAGGTTGGCCTCCAGCGCCACCATGTCGTTGCTCCAGTCCTTGACCCCCACCACGTGGTCGATTTCCGCGAGCCGCGCCAAGGTGTCGGGGTCGTAGCCGATGCCGCTTGCCGGCGGGTACTCGAACACGATCAACGGCAGGTCGGTGGCCTCGGCGATGGTTTCGAAATGGACAACGGCCATCTCGGGCCGGAGGCGGGCGCCCCACATGAAGAGCGTCGGCGGAAAGATCAGGAGCCCGGATGCACCCTCGGCCCTGGCGTCCTTCGCAAGCTCGGCGGCCTCCAGGGTGTTGTCGGTGTAGATGCCGGAGATGAGGTCCACCCGGTCGCCGACCTCGTCGGCGGCCAGGGCCAGCGCCCGGCGCCGCTCCTCGCGATCCAGCGACGACACCTCGCCCGCGTGACCGTTGCAGACGATGGCGTCGACGCCGTCCACCGCGGCCAGCCACGAGAGATGTTTCCGGTAGTTGACCTCGTCGAAAGACAGATCCTCGTTGAAGGGCAGCAGGTTGGCCGGGATGGCGCCGCTGAAGCGGAGAGTGCTGGTCATGGTTCACCTCCTACGCCGTCACTATAAATTGCCGGAGACTTGCCGACAAGGAATATAGGACCTCCGAAGAGGGGAGGGAACGTTCGATGACCGGGTTACAGCTATTGCTAGTGTCCGCGCGGTGAAACTATCAATAGCTGTCGGGGCAGGTCCCTCAGTGCGTGTCGAATATCTCCTGATACCGCGCAATTGCCGCCACCGACGCCTCGCGTTCCCGCGCCGTCGGGTTGCGGGGGTCGCGGGCCTTGGGCAGACGCCCCAGGCGCAGCATCGCCGCGCGCAGCAGCATACGGGCCTTGGTGGCGTCCAGGTTGTTTCCCTCGATGGTGAGATCGTTGGGGTTGGAGGGGAGGGCGCCTTCCGGGTCGCCCCGGCTCACCCGTACCACCGGCATGCCGTTGCATGCGGCGACGGCGAGCGCCGCCATCTGGCTGTGGAGCGCGGAGCCGGTGCCGGCCGCTCCCTCCAGCACGAAACCGTGGAAACGCGGCGCGCCGGGCTCCGCGGACGCTTCCTGCGCCAGCCCGCGCTCGATGCGCGCCATGATGTCCACCTCCACCTCCGGGTCCGCCGTATCTTCTTCCGCCATGTAGTGGCCGTACTTCACGACGTGCACCGGCGCGATGGCCTCGCCGCGGAGCGAGCCGTCGTCGTCCTTGATGCGGATTGTCCCTGTCCCGGGGCCGTCGCCGTATTCCTGGAAGGTGACCTCCGCGGGCAGGTCCTTCACCGCAAGCGCGGACGCGCCCGTGGTCCGGTACGCGGGACGGTACCACACGCGCACCTCCTCACACGCGCTGCCGAGCACGCCGCCGTGTCCGCCGGTGGCGCGGTAGCCGCCCGGCCGTGCATCGCCCTTCTTGAAAGCGCGCGCTGCGAATATCTGCTCGTCGACGATGCCCACCGCGCCCAGCCCCGTGCCGAGCCCGGAAGCGATATAGCGCGTGGCGTCCACGATGTTGCGGTCGCCGTCGTTGGCGAGGGTCCCGTGGGGACGCTGTGACGAGATGCCCACGAAGGGCAGGTCGGTGTCCAGCACCAGGCTCAGCCAGTAGAGTGTTTCCTCCACGTGCGGACTGCCTTCCAGCCAGATGAAGCCGTCGTGGCGCCCCGAGTCTATGGTCTGCTGGACGACGTTGACCGCGCGGGCCATGGCCGCATGGGGCGGGAACTTGCCGAGGGGCCTGGGGCTGTAGGGAAAGAAATCGCGCCCTCCCACCTCACCCTGTTTCGTGTAGCCCGACGGAGGGAGCACGCGCACGAAGTCGAACTCCGCAAGCCTGTCCAACTCGCTCGCCGCGCCGTCGTGGCCGCGTCCGCCTAGCCCGCGGTCGATCTCCTCGAACAGCCGCGACGCATCGGGGAAGTACGATTGCCGGCCGCCGTAGGCGATGCTCGCGTCGCGCTGGTCGCCGTCCTCGAAGGGTGTGCCGTCCCCGGAGCCGTCGGCGCGGCGCGCCATGTAGGGCAGCGGATACGGGCCGTCTTCCGGCCGCAGCTCCACCTCGTGATACGGCTTCCCGTCGTCGTGGTAGACCTCGGCGGCGTCGGATTCCAGCGGGTGCGCGCTGAATTTTTCGATACGCACCCGCACGGGCTCGTGCAGGCGCTGCGGAACGAGGTGGTCGAACCGCCCGTCGAGCTGCCGCTCCCCCGCCGCCCGCGCCTTGTTGCTCGTGACGAGCGGGGGTGTGTTGGCGATGGTGGCGCGCGGCCCCGAGAACACGGCTATACGTGGCTTGGACATGGAATTCTCCTGTGTGTCGGCGGAGGCGGTGGTCCGGGGGACCCTCACCCCAGCCCTCTCCCGGGGGGAGAGGGGGACAATGGCCGCTACGCGGGAAACTGGAATTTCACCCGCCCCTCGGCCCACGCCCGGATCAAGTGGTGGGCGATGGCCACGGGGTCGGGCAGCTTGAGGTTGGGGTTCTCGCCTGCCAGGGAGGACAGCACTTCTTCCCGCGAGAACCAGCGCACGTCGGTCATCTCCTCGTCGTCCTTGACGATGTCCGTGGTCAGCGCCTTGCCGTGGCAGCCGATCATGAGGGAGAAGGGGAACGGCCAGGGCTGGGAGGAGTGGTAGCGCACCTCGCCTACGGTGATGCCGGATTCCTCCTTGACCTCCCGGCGCACCGCCTCCTCGATGCACTCGGCCTGGTCGATGAAGCCCGCCAGGGCGGAGTAGCGTCCGGAGCGGGCGAGCCGGCCGCGGGACTGGCCCAGCAGGGCGCGCTCGCCATCGGTGACGACCATGATCGCCACCGGGTCGGTGCGGGGGAAGTGCTCCGTGTTGCAGTTTGTGCACTTGCGCAACTGGCCGCCGCGACCCTGTTCGGTGGGGGCGCCGCACACGCCGCAGAAGCGGTGCCGGCGATGCCAGTCCACCTGCGACTTGCCGTGTGCCAGGATGCCTACGTCGTCCGGCTTGAGTTGGGCGGCCGCGGCTCGGGCCTCGACGAAGCTCCATGGCTCCTCGAGGTTCAGCTCCCGGAGCGGTTCCTCGACCGTGGAGACGTCCACCGCGAAGTGGGCAGTGCCGTCCATGAGCCCGAGAAAGACCGGCGGACCGTCGACCGCCAGCCGTTCGATGTCCGCGGGCGCCACCCAGCCAAGCTCGGCGCCGTCGCCGTTGCGCAGCAGGATGTCGAGCCGCCACAGGGGCAGGAAGCGGGACCGGGGGTCCCGGGCCGCCCGCGCGAGCCAGTCCTCGTCACGGCGTTGAACGTCGCCCCGGTCCAGGGGATTCCCGGAGAATACGTGCCCGGTCATACGAGCCCCCAGGTGCGTCTCAGCCACCATTCCGCCCCCAGCAGCAGCACCGCGAGGGTGAACAGGAGGGGCTCGTTCCAGAGCGCTACCCGGCTCCGCGCCACGATGCTCGACGGCGCCGCCCGCTCCATCAACTGCTCGAACTCCGACCAGTGGGCGTCGCTCAGCGAGGCGGCGGGAGCGAACATCCCCTGGCTGCGCTCCGCCACCGCCGCCAGCAGCTCCGGCCGTGGCCGTCCGTCGTCGTTCTCCTCCGAAGGAAGGGCCACGAGGAAATTGGCGGCCGATTTGCCCAGGGGCTTTCCCGACGAGGATGCCTGGACCTCGATGCGGTGGGAGCCTTCCAGGCGCGGAGTGAACTCGGCACGGTACTCGCCCGGTTGATCCGTGGCCGATGCCTCAAGCGGCGTACGCTCGCCTTCCGGTCCGGTGACCAACACCTGGAGGTTCGGCTCGCTGGCCGGGCCGTGATCGTCCTTCAGGACGCGGATGCGGAACTCGATGGGTTCTCCCGGCCGCCGGGAGCCTCCCACCGCCAGGATCTGTACCTGGTCGAAGGCGGGCTCCTGGGCCAGCCAGCGCACGCCGTTGCGGACGAGCTTGAGATGGATCTGCGGGTTCTGATTGCGCCCCACCTGGTCGAAGTTCCAGCGCCAGAGGTCGTCGCTGGCGAACGCAAGCGTCCGCCCCTGGTGGTATCGCCCCACCGTCAGCAGCGGCGCCTGACGCCCGCCCGTCCGCGCCGAAAGCAACACTTCACCGTTGGGTCGCGCCACCTCGTTGAGGGTGGTCAGGGGCGGAAGCGCCCGCCATGCCTCCTCGTTGGCCGCGGGGTCGGCGAGCACCCGTGTCAGCGGGTGCGCCTTGCCCGCCGGCGTCAACGCGGCGCGGGCGGCGACGCCGGTCCGGAAGGCCCCGCGTCCGTCGAGCTTCACGGGCAGCACCGGGGCGAGGGCGGTTTGGTCGTATCCGCCGCGATCGAAGGCGCGCGCGCCCCCCGTCATCGCCAGACCGCCGCCGTCGCGGACGAAGTCCCGGATGTTCTCGAAGTAGAGCGGGTTGAAGTAGGTGCGGTGGGAGAAGTCGTCGAGGATCAGCACGTCGAAGTTCTTGAGCTCCTCCACGAAGATCTCGTCGATGGGGAAGGGGATCAGGCTCAGCTCGTTCTCGCGTACGTCCACCACGTCGCTGGGAGTGCGCAGGAAGACGAACGACACCAGCTCCAGGAACGGGTCCTGCTTCAGGGCGAACCGCAGGAACCGGTAGTTCCAGGAGGGGGAACCCGACAGGGTCAACACCCGGATCTTGTCCCGGCGCACCTCCATCCGGAACGCCTTGCGGTTGTTGCCGGCGATGCTTTCGCCGGCCTGCTCGGGCAGCGTCAGGGTGAAGCCGTGGGCGCCCAGCTCACGGGGCGTGTAGTTGAGGGTAATGCGGTTCTCGTAGGCGTCCCGGTCGATGGTGATGGGATGCGTGGAGATGAGGTTGCGGCCAAGGTTGAAGTAGAGCGGCACCTGGACGCCGGCCAGGCCGTAGGCCTGAATCGTGAAGTCGATGGTGGCGGCGCGGCCGCGAAAGGCCAGCTCGGGAGTGCGCAGGCCGGCGATGCGAAGGTCCTTGAAGCCCTCCGCCTGCCCAACCGACACCGCAAAGACCGGGCTGGGGTGACCTTGGAAATCGTCGAGGGCATCGGCCGGGTTGACGATGCCGTCCGATACGACGACGACCCCGGCGGCGTCCGGCTCGCTTTCCGCCACCTGCCCGAGGGCGTCGAACAGCCGGCTGGCATCGCCCGCCGGCAACACGCCCGCAAGCCCGTCGAAGTCCCGCGGAACAGTCTCGCGGTCGAAGGAGTAGAGCTTGAGATCGTATTTCCCGGCCAGCCCGCGGGTCAGACCGGCGGCGGCGAGGGCTTCCCTGGCGGAGTCGATCCGGCTGGCGTCGCCCGGGCCGGAGGGGAGGCTCATGCTCTCGGAGGTATCCAGCAGCACCACCAGCGGGCGCCGCAACGAAGTGGGGTCCTCCACGGTGCGCACGGGGCCCATGAGAAACAGCAGCAGCAGGGCGTAGACCACGCCGCGCAGGAGCGTCAGCAGCGAGGCCCTGCGGAGCCCCAGGCTCCGGTGAAGGAAGCGAAACTGGTTCACCAGGAAAGCCGCGGCCGCCAGGGCCAAGCCCGCCGCCAGCCACGGCGGCAGCCCTCCGCCGAACACGATGTCCGAGATCGCTTGCATGTCGTCCTACTGCGTGAGCCGCCGGCGGATGAACGGCACGTGGATCAGGTCCTGCTTGTAGTTGCCGGTCATGGCATAGAGGATCAGGTTGATGCCGAGATGGAAGGCGTCGCGCCGCTGCTCCTCGCCGTTGGGGACGCACGGATGGCTCCAGCGTCCCAGGCCGTCCCGTTCCCAGGCACCCGCCAGGTCGTTGTGGCTGTACACCACCGGCGTGGTCTCGCCGAGCTGGATGCCCTCGATGAAGGAGCTGGTGGCCACCCTCCCGCCGATCCGGCGGAGCAGGTAGTAGCTCCGCAGGAGGGCATGGGTGAGCGAGACCTTGCGCATCTCGCGCCCGGGCAGCACCCGCTGGATCTCCGCGCGGAAGCGCCGGTCGAAGCCGTAGCCGAGCTGGCCCAAGGTGTTGTCGGCCAGCAGGAACCCGCCGAACGAAAGGAAACGCCTCAGGTTCAGGACCTCTTCCTCGGAGAACGGCTGAAAGTCGTACTTGCCGGCCATGTAGAGGAAGGGGAACGAGAACAGCTCGGGATCGGTCAACCTCACGACGCGGCGCTCCCGGGCCGCCGTCACGCTGGTCCGCCGCATGAGCTCTTCCATCAACGGGGTCACGGCCCGTGGCCGCGGGTCCCAATCGCCGCCGCGGTAGCGCACCTGCGCGAAGACGAACTGGATGCGTTGCGGGGTTTCCGCGGCCGGGAGTGCCGCGGGAAGACCCCAGGCAGCGGCGGCCGCCGTTCCTATCACGCCTTGCAGGAACCTTCGCCTATTCATAGTTCCGTTGCCCCAGCCAGCTTTCGAACAGTAGCGTCAGCAGCAGCACCACCACCAGCGCCAGCGCGAGATCGGTCCGGCTGCCGCCGTCCGCCAAGGCGCCGGCGGAAAGGACCTCGTGGTCCACGGGCCCGAGCTTCCGTGCCAGCTCGTCAGCGCCGATCCGCTCCGGGCGCGATTCCACGGGCGGCGGGTTGACGGCGTAAAGGGCGGGGATGTCCAGTCCTCCGCCGGGCGAAACCACCCGGTAGATTCCCGCGAAGTGATTGCCGCCGAAGGACCCGGCGGCCTTGCCGTCGGCGGGCTCCAGCGTGACGTCGTTTTCTCCCCGCTTCGGGTCCACCACCCGCAGCCGCTTTCCCGCGTGGACGGCGCCCGCGGACCACCGTTTCACCGTTCCCGCGGTGATCCCGGTATCGATGGAGCCGCTGCCGCCGCCCGCCATGTTCGTCACCAGCGACTGGACCAGCGGCACGTAGCCGGTCTTGAGCGGGAGGTTGTTCCAGGCGCTGTCGGCGGTGGAGGTGAGCAGTAGCACGCGCCCCTTGCCGAGCGTCTTCTCGATCAGCAAGGGGTTGCCGTCGCTCAGCCTCATCAACACGCGCCCGCCCACCGGCGATACCTCGAAGTACGACGATACCTTGGCCGACCGCAACGAATCCAGCAGGCGCTGGTCATCGAAAGCCTCCAGCGCCGGGTGCGCGACATCCACCTCGTCCACGGTCACGGTCCGGTCCAGGGGCACCCGGCGCCGTTGGTCGAGAGGACCGGGGAGCAAGGGAGAGGCGTTGTTCCACAGGGCCCGGTTGTAGTCCTGCGGGGTGACGCGATCCCCCAGGGACAGCAGAAGGCCTCCGCCGCCCTCGACGAAGGCGGCAAGGCGAGCCACGAAAGCCGGCGGCAACGCGGCGACGTTGGCCAGGATCACGGCCTGATACGCGCCCGGGTCGACCTGGCCCACGGCGCCGGGGAGAATGACCTCGGGCAGCAGCACCGAGTTCGCCACGTCGCCGCTGGGGTTCAACGCGCGGCTGAGAAAGAAGGTCTCGCTGGCTACCAGTGCCCGTTGCGGGTCGCCGTCCACCAACAGGACGTTCAAGCGCTCCCGGGTGTGAAGCGTGAAGTAGTGCCGGAGGTTCCCGGACAAACCGTCAGCGTGGAGCGAAACGTGGCCCGAGTGACCGCCCGGCCGGTCCAGCATGAACCGGAAGTCGACGGTGGACTCCGCGTCCGGCGACAGGGCCACCCGCTTCTCGTCCCGGACCTTGCCGTCGATGGTGAGGCGGGCGGCGACCTCGGGGATGGGGTCGGCGGCGAAGCTGCCGAGGGTGGCGGCCAACCCGATATCGAGTCCGGGAGCCACGTGGGCGGCCGAAGACGCGAGCGCCGTGATGGTGGCGCTCGGCGCCGCCTCGGACGAGCCCACCGTGACGATCTTCAATGGGACGGTGGGATCGTACTCGCCCACGGCCGGCAGCGACAGGCGGTCCCAACCCGACAATCCCAGGTCCGTGACCACCCACAGGGCTTTCTGTCCGCCGCTCCCGCTCAGGAGCCGGTAAGCCGTGCGCAGTGCGGCCGTGAAGTCCGCGGCGCCGGCCGTGACGGTCAGCGGCTCGAGGTCCTTGAGGGCCGCCTCCCGCGGGTCCTTGAGCGCGGGTTGCCGCCGGCCTACCGGGTTGGTGGCGATCACCGCCGCCCAGTCGCCCTCGTCCAGCGCCTCCAGGATGCGGCCGGCTGCCTGCTTCGCTTCCGTGAACGGGGCGCCCTGCTCGCGCACCTGCATACTCAGGGAGTTGTCCACCACGATGGCGGTGGCGAGCGGTGCGCCCCGGGCCGAAAGCCCTGCTCCGGTCTCCCACAGGGGGTGCGCCATGAGCAGCACCAGGAAGATGATCGCCAGCGTCCGCACCGCCAGCAGCAGCCAGTTGCGCAGATTGTAGGTGCGCGCCACGCGCCGTTGGGAGATGAGCACGAACCTCACCGCGGGGAAGCGCAGGCGCTTCTGCTGCCGCCGGTTCAGCAGGTGGATCACCAGCGGAATCACCGCCGTCACCAGCGCCGCGAGGTACAGGGGATAGAGGAATGCCAGATTACTTCCTCCAGCTCAGGTAGCTCACCAGAGCCTGGTCCAGCGGCGTGTCCGTGGATATCAGTTGATAGTCGATGGCGTAGTCGTGACAACCCGAACGCAGGGTGTCGATATGGTTCGTCACGACCCGGCGGTATTCCGCCTGGATGGCCTTGGGATCGGCCGTGACCCGGAGCCCGGGGTCTTCGATGTCCTCGAAGCGCGTGTTGCCGGAGAAGGGGAGGGTGAGCTCCGCGTCGTCCATCACGTGAAAGACCAGCACGTCGTTGCCCCTGTAGCGGAACAGCCGCAATCCCTGGAGCACCGACTCGGCGTCGTCCAGCAGGTCCGAAACCAGCACCACCATGCCGCGCCGCCGGATGCCGCCGGCCACCTCCTGCAGGATCTTGCCCACGTCGGTGTCGCCACGGGTGGTCTCGGATTCGAGCCGCTGCAGCAGCTCGACCATGTAGCCGCGGGTCGCCTTGGGCGGAAGCTGCGAGTCGATGCGGTCCGAGAATGTGGTGAGCCCCGCCGCGTCCTGCTGCATCAGGATGAGGTAGGCCAGGGAGGCCACCAGGATGCAGGCGTAGTGGAACTTGGTGATGCCGCCGGACGCGTAGTCCATGGAGCCGCTGACGTCCAGCAGCAGGTGGGTCTTGAGGTTGCTCTCGTCCTCGAATTCCTTGATGAAGTAGCGGTCCAGCTTGCCCAGGGCCTTCCAGTCGATGCGGCGGATCTCGTCGCCCGGGGCGTACTCGCGGTGCTGCTCGAACTCGACGCTGAAGCCCTTGGCGCGGCTTCGGTGGAGCCCGGCCATGACGCCTTCCACGACCCAACGCGCCTTGAGATGCAGGTTCGAGAGCCTCGCCAGCACCGTCGGGTCGAAGTAGCTTTGTTCGGGGGTCGCCATGAACGCCGAAGCGGTAGTGGAATACGGCGTCAGTTAACCACCTTCGTCCGGTGAACTCAAGGCGATGGAGACCGCAAGGCCCCGATCAAACGGACAAACACCGCTTTCCCGCGGCACTAGCTCAGTTCGTCGGTCCTGCGCGCCCGCCCAAGTGTGTGGCGAGGAAAGTCTCCAGCCGTCGTGCGAACTCAATGCGGTTCCTGCTCTTGCGTATGGCGTGCCCCTCTTCCGGGAACACCAGATATTCGACCGGGATGTCCTTCTCACGGAGCTTCTCGACGAATCGGTCCGAGTGTTCCTTGGAAATGCGCTTGTCCTTGGCGCCGTGTGCGATCAACAACGGCCGTTCGATGCGGTGAGCGAAAGTGACCGGAGATTGCTCCACGAGTTCCTTGCGCACTTCGGGTTCCGCCGGGTCGCCAGCGAAGCGGATCCACCAAGCCTTTGTTACCGCCCTGCGACGCGAGAAGGTGTTCACAAGAGATACGAGATCGGAAGGACCCGCTAGACTGACGCCGGCGGCGAACTTACCAGGTGTCTTGGTCAGACCGACGAGTGCCGCGTAACCGCCATAACTCTTGCCATAGATGGCGACCTTTTCGGGATCTGCATACCCCTCCGCAACCGCCCAGTCCACAGCATCGATCAAGTCATCCTGCATCTTGCCTCCCATCTCCCCATACCCTTTCTCCATGAAGGATCTGCCAAAGCCACGGGAGCCTCTGAAGTTCACCTCCAGCACGGCGTAACCTCGATTGGCGAGAAACTGTGTCTCGGGATCGAATGCCCAATAGTCGCGGTCCCAGGGACCTCCGTGCACCTTGAGGACCATCGGCAAGCGCTGACCATTGGTGCCTTCCGGTATCGTGAGGTAACCGCTGATTGAAAGCCCGTCCCGAGCCCTGACTGTTATGGGACGCGTCCGTGAAAGGATTTCCTCGTATCTTGCGAGCGGATGAATGGCCAGGAGTTCCTTCGTTCCATACCTCCGATCGATGAGATAGGTTGATTTGCCTACCCGGTCTGTTTCCGTGCGGATCGTCACACGCATAAGATCCCTACTGGCGCTCACGAACTGATAGAGCATCGGTCCCGGCCCCAGCAGTGTTTCCACATTCTCTTGCAGCTTCCGGTCAAAGTAGTGATAGCGTGGAAAATCGTCGTGATACAGGACTGCCAACGGCTGTTGGGCAGAGTCCAGTAAAATGCTGGATACGTCCGAGCCCGGCGGCTGGAAAACAAGCTCCCGTGCCCCTGTGTCCAGATCTAGGGTGACAAGCGCACGTATGTCTCGTTCTCCATTCGTTGCCATGTAGACCTTGAGGTTCCCGTCGGGGACGTATTGTCCCACGATTGGCACGTCTGTAAATTCTCCTTTCAATAACGTCGTCCAATGGGCGGTCCCGGAGGCCGTCTGGATGCTCCATCCGCCATCAGCGTCATCTTGGAGCCGTGCCACGGCATCACCTTTATCGTTGAGAATCCAACGCCGCGTATCTCCGGGATTGATCGCCTGCAACGTATGGACGCGGGTCTTCAGGTCGATCTCGTATAGATGAGGGAAGCGGCCAGCGCGTGGGCGCGCCATGACCAAGACCGAATCGGGCTTGGCCGGCGGAGTGAAAATCGACGAAATGGTTGCTCCTCTGAGTGGGAAGATGTCGCGGGGGTGCCGTTGGGGGAAGTCCGTGTCCGCCAGGAACAAGCGCCAGCTCCCGCGACGGCCCATGTGCGCCCGCAATAGCAGGTGTCTGCTATCGAGTGCCCAGTTGAACCGGATGGCCCGTGCGGGCTGATTCATTGTGACCGTGTAGCCGCTTTTCAGTACCCGAACGCGTAGCGTGAGCTTGCCCTTGATCCGTTCTCTCCAGGCGAGTTTCTCGCCGTCGGGAGAGACACGGTGTCCCCAACTCCTGTAGCGAGCCGCAAAGAATTTCTCCGTTGGTATCAATGCCGGCAGATCGGCCTCGCGAAGAGACGCGTGGGTAGCGGACGTTCCCGCTTCACTGCCGGTTTGGAGGGCTGTGACATACAGAATCATGAACAAGAAGGCAGTGAAGTACTTCATGGTTGTGGACTTCGCGTCTCCAGCCTAACCGGAGTCGTTCTACGTGCTTTTATTTCTACCAAGTTCGATGTCCTTGCCATACACTCCGTCGGCGTGCCGGGAAACCTTGAGGTGGTCCTGGTTTCTTGGACAGGATGCCGGCGGCCCGCGAGATCGGTGCCGGCCTCAACAGGTTCGCGGTAACGTTGTCGTCGACGAGGTCTGAAGCGATGGGTGAGGTGGTGGAGCGGCGGGCGAGATGGGCAGCGGTGTCGGGCTGGGGGACCGGTATGCTAAGATGCGCGGTTGTCGTCGCGGCGGGCGGGAGGCCGCGGGACATGTCGGATCATCGGCGCACGGGCGTACCCATTCGTGACACGAAACAGCAGACTTCGCGCCGTCGGCAGGGACCGGCTGGCGCTCCTGGGCTATATGACTGGCGGGCACTTCGCGGTGCACTGGTTCGGCCAGCTCTTTCCCATGATTCTTCACCCTCTGGAGGTGGCCCTCCGCCTGAGCTACGTCCAGGTGGGTTTGCTGACCACCACGCGGGAGTTGACCACCGGGCTTACGAACCTGCCGGCGGGGCTTCTGGGGGACCGCCTGGCGCGTCACCGGACCGCGATCCTGACCTCGGCCCTGCTTGCCTTCGGGGTGGCGTACCTCGTCTTCGGCCTTGCTCCCGGCTACCTCTACGCGCTGGCCGCCGCCGGGCTGGTGGGGGTGGGCATCGCCCTGTGGCATCCCACGGCAATGGCCTCGCTCTCGAGCCGGTTCCCGGAACACCGGGCCACGGCGTTCGCCATCCACGGCATCGGCGCCACCACCGGCGACACCGTAACGCCCCTGGTGGTCGGCGTCCTGTTGAGCCTCTATCCGTGGCGCAATCTCATGGCGTTGCAGTTCCTTCTGGCGGTGGCGTTGAGCGTGCCCTTGTGGCTCGGCTTGCGCGGCATCTTTGCCGCGCCCCCGTCCGCGGCCGCGACCGGCAGCGCACAAGCGTCCGGGTTGGGCGAGTTCCTCCGCAATCCCGCCTTTCTGGGCGTGGCTCTGGCCAACGGGCTCATGAACGCCGGCCGGATTCTGGTCATCACCTTTTTCCCTCTCTACGTGCAGGAAACCCTCGGCTACGGCTCCACCGGACTGGGCTATTACTACGCGCTCCTGCACGTGCTCGGCACGGTCTCCCAGCCCGTCCTGGGTTACCTGTCGGACCGCCTGGGCCGAAAGGCGGTGCTGTTGCCCTCATTCCTGGTGCTGGCCGTGCTCTACACGCTGATTCCGTTGGTGCGTCCGGGGGTTCCGCTGGGGGTCGTGGTGACCCTTATCAGCCTGTTCTTCTACACGCTCAGCAACATCACCGCCGCCGCCGTGGTGGACGTGGCGGGCTCGCGCATACAGGCCACCTCGCTGGGCATCACGTTCCTTTCCAACAGCCTGTTCACCCTGCCCGGACCGGTCATCGCCGGATACCTAGTCGGGTTCTACGGCATGGGCTCGGTGTTCTACCTGTCCGGCGGCTTTTTGCTGGGTGCTACGGTCGCGATCATCCCCTTGCGGCTCTACAGGGGTTCGGGACGGTGATCCTTCGAGTTGGCTCCGTTGCGCTTGTCCCGGGCGACGCAGTGCTTCGGGCACGGGCGGGTTTGAAACTTGGCCGTGTAGTCCCCGTGCTCAGGGGGAAGGGCTTCGTCAAGAAGGCTTGTAACGGTTTGCGGCATTGGTCTATTTGTCCTTTCTCCAAGGATTCCCGGTGCCAGTGAGGCATTGCGAAAAGGGAGCATCACAATGTCACGAACGCCAGCAATACCACCGCTACCCGAAGGGATGACCCCCGGAGAAGTTAGGACAGAGGCTCATGCAGCAGCCAGCAATCGCAGCCGCCCAGCCGACGAGCACCCACCCCGGCAGGAACCAAGGCAGGAGCAGG
>JAJDTQ010000170.1 GCA_022827045.1 Candidatus Binatia bacterium | reverse complement strand
CGTGGCCGCGTTGAGGCCGACGTTGCCCTTGCTGTTCCTGACCTGCTGCAGGGCGATGGAGCCGTCGATGCCGGCGTTGGTGGCGATCCGGCGCAGCGGCTCTTCGAGGCACCGCTTGACGATGTTCACGCCCACCTGCTCCTCGTCCTCCACCTTGAGCTTCTCCAGCGCGGGAACGGAGCGCAGCAGCGCCACGCCGCCGCCCGGCACGATGCCTTCCTCCACGGCCGCCCGCGTCGCGTGCAGGGCGTCCTCCACCCGGGCCTTCTTCTCCTTCATCTCGATCTCGGTGGCCGCGCCGACGTTGATGACGGCAACGCCGCCCACCAGCTTGGCCAGGCGCTCCTGGAGCTTCTCACGGTCGTAGTCCGAGGTGGTCTCCTCGATCTGCGCGCGGATCTGCTTGATACGCCCCTCGATGTCGGCCTTGGAGCCGGCGCCGTCGACGATGGTGGAGTTTTCCTTGTCCACCACCACGCGCTTGGCCTGGCCGAGATCCTGCAGCGAGACGTTCTCGAGCTTGATGCCGAGCTCCTCGGCGATGAGCTTGCCGCCGGTCAGGACGGCGATGTCCTCGAGCATGGCCTTCCGGCGGTCGCCGAAGCCCGGCGCCTTCACCGCCACGCAGTGCAGGGTGCCGCGGATCTTGTTGACCACCAGGGTGGCCAGGGCCTCGCCCTCGACGTCCTCCGCCAGGATCACGAAGGGCTTGCCGGTCTTGGCGATCTGCTCCAGCACCGGCAGCAGGTCCTTCATGTTGGAGAGCTTCTTCTCGTGGATGAGCAGGTAACAGTCGTCCAGGATGCACTCCATGCGCTCCGGATCGGTGACGAAGTACGGGGAAAGGTAGCCGCGGTCGAACTGCATGCCCTCGACCACCTCCAGGGAGGTCTCCAGGCCCTTGGCCTCCTCCACCGTGATGACGCCTTCCTTGCCCACCTTGTTCATGGCCTCGGCGATGACCTCGCCGATGGTCTCGTCGTTGTTGGCCGCGATGGTGCCGACCTGGGCGATCTCCTTGGGGTCCTTGGTGTCCTTGGACATCTTCTTGAGGGATTCGGTGACCGTCTCCACGCCCCGCTCGATGCCCCGCTTCAGGGTCATGGGGTCGTGCCCGGCCACCACCATCTTCAGCCCCTCGGCGAAGATCTGGCGCGCCAGCACGGTGGCCGTGGTGGTGCCGTCGCCGGCCACGTCGGACGTCTTGCTGGCGACTTCCTTGACCATCTGGGCGCCCATGTTCTCGAACTTGTCCTCCAGCTCCACCTCTTTCGCCACGGTGACGCCGTCCTTGGTCACGTTGGGAGCGCCGAAGGACTTGTCGATGACGACGTTGCGGCCCTTGGGTCCGAGAGTCACGGTCACCGCGTCTGCCAGAATATTGACACCGCGGACGATGGACTCCCTTGCATCCTGATCGAACTTGACGATTTTCGCTGCCATTGAATCCTCCTTGACAAGTGTGTGCGTGGTTTAAGTGCGTGCGGTTACTTCTGGACGATGCCGAGGATGTCGTCCTCGCGCATGATGATGTGCTCTTCGCCGTCCAGGTTGATCTCGGTGCCGGCGTACTTGCCGAACAGCACCCGGTCCTTGACTTTCACGTCCAGCGGAGTGACCTTGCCGTCTTCGTTGGCCTTGCCCTTGCCCACCGCGACGACCTCGCCCTCCTGGGGCTTCTCCTTGGCGGTATCGGGGATGATGATCCCGCCCGCGGTCTTCTCCTCTTCCTCGATCCGCTTGACGATGACCCGGTCCTGTAAGGGCCTGATGTTCATGTTCTCTCCTCCTTTTCCAAGTTCGTCGTGACGTATTTCCGATAGACCGATAGACGTGCGCAGTGAGGTGTGGCCGTAAATGTAAGTACGGTCTCCGCACTGTCAAGGGGTGTGGACCACTTTTGTCGGAAATCCGCCACACGGACAGGGCCGGCAGGGCGGGGAAGGCGCCGTCGATGTTTGCCGTGTCACCGAAATCTTGACAAAATGGCGTGCAACGCCCTGTAAACACGTCATGAACCTCCTCAAACCGCCGCCCTTGAGGCCCGGAGACACCATTGGGGTCATCGCCCCGGCCGGAGCCGTGTACGGGGATCTCCTGGCCAGGGGCGTCCGCGCCCTGGAGGCGAGCGGGTTTCGCGTGGTGCTCGCCGAGGGAATCCTCGCGCGCAAGGGTTACCTGGCCGGGAGCGAGCAGCAGCGCGCGGAAACGCTGGAGCGCTTCTTCCTGCGGGACGACATCGCCGCGATATTCTGCGCCCGCGGCGGTTTCGGCTCGATACAGCTCCTGCCCGCCCTCGACCCCGACCTCATCCGCGCCCATCCCAAGATCTTCGTCGGCTTCAGCGACGTCACGGCCCTGCTCAACTGGATGTCGCAGCGTTGCGGAGTCGTGGTCTTCCACGGCCCCATGGTCGCGGTGGAGTTTGCCGGAGAGCTCGAAGGCGGCGTGAGCAGCGGCTTCTGGGACGCGCTCACGGGGAAGCGCCGGCTCTGGCAGATCAAGGGCTCCGGCGTGCTCCGCACCGGCGGCGCGCCGGTCCGTGGAGCGCTGGCCGGCGGGTGTCTGTCGGTGCTGGTGACCACGCTGGGGACCCCATACGAGATCGACACCGCGGGAAAGATCGTGTTCCTGGAGGACGTGGGCGAGCGGCCCTACCGCATCGAGCGGATGCTGACCCATCTGCGCATGGCGGGAAAGCTGGACCACGTCGCCGGCATCGTCACCGGCGCCTTCAACGACTGCGAGTCCGGGGCCGAGCGGGACGTCACGGAGGTTCTGGCCGACGTCTTCGCCGACGCGCCCTACCCGGTGGTGACGGGCCTGCCCTGCGGCCATGCCACCCCGAACACCCTGCTCCCCATCGGGCTCACCGCCGAGCTGGACGGGCGCAACGGCGTGCTGATGCTGGTGGAGCCGGCCACCCGGGCGTGCTGATGTGGCGCGGGGTCGACGAGACCTGCCGCTGGGGCGTCGCCGAGGGAGCTTTCCCCGGCGCCGTGGTGCTGGCGGGCGACAGCCGTGACCTCCTCCTCCATCGGGCCTACGGACATCGGGCGCTGGCGCCCGAGCGGCTTCCCATGACGCCCGACACCGTGTTCGACGTGAGCTCCCTCACCAAGCCCATGGCCACCACCACCGCCATGATGCTGCTGGTGCGGGACGGGCGCCTGCGCCTGGACGATCCCGTGTGCACGGTCATCCCCGAGTTCGGCGGCGGCGACCGGGCCGCGGTGACGTTCCGCCACCTTTTGAACCACACCTCCGGCCTTCCCGCGTGGAAACCCTACTACGAATCCGTCATCCCCGCGGAAAGCCCGAATCCAACCCCTCTCCCACCCGCGGAGATCCGGAATCCACCCCCTCTCCCTCCCGCGGAAAGCCGGGAACCATCCCCTCTCCCTCTGGGAGAGGGTGGCCGAAGGCCGGGTGAGGGCCCCCCGACGACCCTGCCCGACCCGTCCCTTGGGCTCCCTCACCCCGACCCTCTCCCAGAGGGAGAGGGGGGTCGTTCCCAGGCGACGGTGGAGGATCCTGCCCCTTCGCCGGCGGGAGAGGGGGGCCGTTCCCGGGCGACGGTGGAGAACCGGGCGACGGTGGAGAATCCCGGCCTTTCGCCAGAGGGAGAGGGGAGGGACCGGTTTCACGCGGCGGGAGAGGGCAGCCGTTCTCACGCGGCCGCTGAGGCCGCCATGCGAAAGCGCCGCTTCTTCGCACGGGTCCATGCAGAGCGGTTACTGGCGCCGCCCGGCGAGAAGCACCTGTACAGCGATCTCGGCTTCATCCTCCTGGGCGAGGTCGTCGAGCGGCTGAGCGGCATGCCGCTGGACCGGTTCTGCGAGGACGAGATCTTCGCGCCCATGGGACTCGACTCGACGTTCTTCGTGGACCTGAGCCGGTCCGCCCCGGAGCCCCGGCCGGGCGCGGCCCGAGCCATTGCCGCCACCGAGGACTGCCCCTGGCGCGGCAGGATCCTCTGCGGCGAGGTCCACGACGACAACGCCCATGCCATGGGCGGAGTCGCGGGCCATGCCGGGTTGTTCTCGTCGGCGCCGGACATGCACCGCTTCATCCGTTTCCTCGGCCGTTGCCTCGACGGCGCCGAGCCCGGTTTCCTGCCCGCCGCCGTGGTGCGCGAGTTCCTGGAAGCGGAACGGCCCCTGCCGGGACAGACCCACGTGCTGGGCTGGGACACCCCCTCGCCCGCCGGGTCCTCCAGCGGCCGCCATTTCTCGGCCCGCACCGTGGGACACCTAGGGTTCACCGGCACCTCCATCTGGTGGGACCTGGAGAAGGACGTGCATGTCGTGTTCCTCACCAACCGGGTGCACCCTTCCCGGGACAACCCGGGCATCCGGGAGTTCCGCCCGCTGGTGCACGACGCGGTGATGAAAGGACTCCCTTCATGATTCCGGACCTGGGGCCCGGCGCCCACGTCCATTTCGTCGCCGTCTGCGGCGTCGGCACCGGTTCGCTGGCGGGCCTGCTCAAGCAGCAGGGCTATCGGGTCACCGGCTCTGACGAGAACGTCTACCCGCCCATGAGTACCTTCCTGGAGGGCATCGGCATCGACATCATGCCGGGGTTCCGGGAGGAACACCTGGGCGCCGGCCAAGGTCCGGACCTGGTGGTCATCGGCAACGCGGTGTCGCGGGGAAACCCCGAGGCCGAGGCGGTGCTGCGGCGGGGCATACCCTACGTGTCGCTGCCGCAGGCGCTGGGCCGGTTCCTCATCGACGGGAAGCACTCGGTGGTGGTGGCCGGAACCCACGGAAAGACCACCACCACGTCGCTGATGTCGTGGGTCCTGGTGGCGGCGGGGCTGGACCCGAGCTTCTTCATCGGCGGCATCCCGGTAAACTTCGGCAGCGGGTTCCGCGCCGGAGCGGGCTCCTGGGTGGTCATGGAGGGAGACGAGTACGACAGCGCCTTCTTCGACAAGGGGCCGAAGTTCCTCCACTACCAGCCGGAACGAGTCATCCTCACCAGCCTGGAGTTCGACCACGCGGACATCTACCGGGACCTGGAGCACGTGAAGCAGGCCTTCAGGCGCCTGGTGGAGATCATTCCGCCCGGCGGCAGCCTGCTGGTTTGTGACGAGGCCGCCAATGCCGTGGACCTGCTGGGCTCGGCGGCCTGTCCGGTCCAGTCCTACGGCCTGGGCCCGTCGTCCGACTGGCAGGCCCGCGACGTGTGCGCCGAGGGAGGCCGGATGGCTTTCACCCCCTCCTACAAGGGGGCCGCCGAAGGCCGGGTGGAGCTGCCGTTGATAGGCCGGCACAACGCCAGGAACGCGTTGGCGGTCTACGCCACGGCGAGGGCCATCGGCCTGGGCGCGCCGGCCGTCCGTTCGGCCATGGCGACCTTCCGCGGGGTGCGGCGGCGGCAGGAGATCGCCGGCGAAGCGGCCGGCGTGCTTGTCATCGACGACTTCGCCCACCATCCCACCGCGGTCGCCGAAACCATGGCCGCGGTCCGCGCGGCCTGGCCGGCGCGGCGGCTGTGGGCCGTCTTCGAGCCCCGCAGCCAGACCAGCCGGAGGCGGGTCTTTCTCGAGGAGTTCGCCCGCGCCCTGGCCGGGGCCGACCGCGTCATACTCCCCGACCTCTACCATCCGGAGAAGATTCCCGAGGAGGAACGCCTCTCGGCCGCGGAGCTCGTGGACCTCGTCAACCGCAACCGGGGAGAGCGCGCGGCATCCTACCTTCCCGAGGTGGACGACATCGCCGCGGTCCTGGTCCGGGACGCCGTAGAGGGAGACATCGTGCTGGTCATGTCCAACGGCAGCTTCGGCGACCTGCCGGAGAAAGTCCTGGCCGGCCTCCGGCAGCGGGAATCTTGACTTGCCCGGAGCCGTTGACTAAACTTCAAACCGTGGAGAGCCAAGAGCAAAGACTGCGCTTGACCGATGCGGCCATCGCCCACGTCAAGAAGATCCGCGAGCGCGAGAACCTCGCCGACCGGGGCCTGCGGGTGTCGGTGATGGCCGGGGGATGTTCCGGCTACTCCTACAAGCTGGACTTCGACGACGCTCCCGGGCCCGAGGACGTGGTGCTCGAGATGGACGGCTTGCGGGTCTACGTGGAGAACGCCATCCTGCGGCAGCTCGAAGGGACCACCATCGACTACGTGAGCGAGCTTCAGGGCGCCAGCTTCCGCTTCTCCAACCCCAACGCCACGGGTACCTGCGGGTGCGGCACCTCCTTTTCGGCCTGAACGCCCGCCGCATCCCCTTTGATCCGTCCGATACTTCTCCGGGGGCGCAGCCTTGAAAGCCGTACAGATTTACGAGCACGGCGGAGCCGACAAGCTCCGCTATGAGGAAGCCGACGACCCGGTGCCGCGCTCGCCTGGCGACGTGATCGTGCGCGTGCGGGCGGCCTCCCTGAACCACATTGACCTGTGGAACCGCAAAGGGTTGACCGGGATGAAGGTGGAGTTCCCGCACATCCTCGGCGCCGACGGCGCGGGCGTGGTGGAGGAGGTGGGGAGCGAGGTGACCCACTTGAAGAAGGGCGATAGGGTCTGCCTCTATCCCCCGGTGGGTTGCGGCGTCTGCGAGTTCTGCCGCACCAACCGGGACTACATGTGCGTCCGCCTGCGTGTCCTGGGCGAGGGCATGAAGGGCTCCTACGCCGAGTACGTGGCGGTTCCCGGCGCCAACTGCTTCCCCATCCCCGAGGGCTACGGGTTCGAGGAGGCCGCGGCGTTCCCGCTGGTGTTCATCACGGTATGGCGCATGCTGGTGACCAACGCCCGGCTCGCGCCCGGCGAGAAGGTGCTGATCCTGGGCATCGGCGGCGGCGTGGCCCTGGCCGCGCTGCAGATCGCCAAGGCCATGAATACCTGGGTGGCCGTGACCTCGAGCAGCGACGAGAAGCTGGAGAAGGCCCGCGATCTCGGAGCGGATTACGCCCTGAATTACACGCAGTGCGATTTCACCAGGGAGATCCGGAACGTGACCGGCAAGCGGGGGGTGGACGTGGTGGTGGACTGCGTGGGCGGCGAAAGCTGGGCCAAGAGTCTCGCGGCGCTGGTCAAGGGAGGACGGCTGGTCACCTGCGGCGCCACCACGGGCGCCACCCCGCCGACGGATATCCGGCGCATCTTCTGGAACCATCTCAGCATCTTCGGATCGACCCTGGGCAGTCGCGAAGAGTTCGAGCAGGTGCTACGGTTCGTCGAGGCGTCGAGGGTCAAGCCCGTGATCGACAGGACCTTTCCACTGGCCGAGGCGGCCGCGGCGCAGACGAGGCTGGAGACCGGACAACAGTTCGGCAAGATCATCCTGCTACCGGGCTAGGACACTAGGGCCCTCACCCCAACCCTCTCCCAGAGGGAGAGGGGGCCATATTCGCCCTCTCCCTCCGGGAGAGGGTGGCCGAAGGCCGGGTGAGGGCCCAGCGGCCGGCGGCATGCGCATCATCGGAGGCACAGCGCGGGGAAGGAGAATCAAGGCACCCAAGGGGAGCACCATCCGTCCGACCGCGGACCGGGTCCGGGAGGCGCTGTTCAACATCCTCCCCCGGGACCTTTCCGGGAAGCAGGTGCTCGATCTCTTTGCGGGTAGCGGCAGCCTGTCGCTGGAGGCATTGAGCCGGGGAGCGGCGACGGCGTTGCTGGTGGATGAGTCGACGGAAGCCGCGGACCTGATTCGCGGGAACCTCGAAACACTCGGTTTCACGGACCGGGCCCGGGTGTGGACGGTACCCGCGGGCAAGGCCGTCAATCGATTGACGGGCGGAGGCCCCGCGTACGATGCGATCTTCCTTGATCCTCCCTACGACGGCGGATGGGTGAACCGGACGATGGCCCTTGTCGCCGAAGCCGGAATACTGCATGCGGGAGGCGCCGCCG
This sequence comes from Candidatus Binatia bacterium, assembly GCA_022827045.1. Next base: position 8,372 of record JAJDTQ010000170.1, on the reverse strand, counting down.
TGGCGGAGCACAGCGTGCGGGAAAGAGTCGAAGAGAAGTACGGCGAGTTGGTACGCCGTGACCGCCGGCGCTACGGCGACACGGTGCTCTCGTTCTTCGAGCTCGACAACTGAGGCAACCTTCTCATGGCGGAAATCAGCATTGCGGTCTATCCCGGGTCCTTCGACCCCATCACCAACGGCCATGTGGACCTGGTGCAAAGGACCTTGCGTATCTTCGACCAGGTGATCATCGCCATCGCGTACAACCAGGACAAGGGCGGCGCCCTCTTCTCGGTCGACGAGCGCATGGCCATGGTGCGGAAGGTCTTCGAGTCCGAGGATCGCGTGCGCGTGGACAGTTTCCAAGGCCTGCTGGTGGACTACGCCGAGGCGGTGTCGGCCAAGGTGGTGATCCGAGGGCTGCGCGCGGTCTCGGACTTCGAGTACGAGTTCCAGATGGCGACCATGAACCGCCGCCTCAAGCCGAATATCGAGACCTTCTTCATGATGACCAGCGAGTCGTCCTTCTACATCAGCTCACGGCTGGTCAAGGAGGTCGCCGGCCTGGGCGGTGACGTGGCCGCGTTCGTCCCCGAGGTGGTGCTCGATCAGCTCCTGGAGAAGTTCCCCCGGCCGTAACCGGCCCTGAGCCAGACTCCACTCCGGCTCCGGTTGACAGGGCCATAGCGACGGGCTACAACCATCCTGCGGGGTGGAGCAGCCCGGTAGCTCGCAAGGCTCATAACCTTGAGGTCGGTGGTTCAAATCCACCCCCCGCAACCACTGAAGCCCCTGGAAACATTAGAGTTTTGGGGGCTTTTGTTTTGCGAACGCCAGCCCTACCAAGAAGCTCGGACGATGAAGCTCTCCACCGGCCCGTTCTCCGCCGCCTTCCTATCCAAGAAGGTAGGACCACGGCAGGTCCCTGGATGCGACATGCCTACTCCAATTGAGGGAAGAAGCGTACGGTCGGATCTGCTACGTGTTGACATGCCGCAACTGAGGTAAAATGGGGGAAAGGCAGCGTCTGGAAACACCGGGCCGTTGTGAACACTCAATGGCGTGCGGCTGAAATGAGCCGACAGGATATATTCGAGCGCATCGTGGAGTCGCTCAACGAGGCCATGCTCGACGACGCCCGCTGGCCGGAAACCTCCGCGCTCATCGACGAGGCGTGCGGGGCCAAGGGCAGCGTCCTGACATTCGGCGACGAGTTTCCTCAGGGCAACATCGAAATCTTCTTCTCGAAATGCTACTACCGCGGAGAAGACCGTTCGGAATGGCAACGGGAGTATTTTCGGATCTACCATCCGGTGGACGAACATCTTCCGCGATTGAGAAAACTCCCCGACAGCAAGCTCGTTTCCATTGGCGATCTTTTCAGCGAAGCCGTGCGGAAGACGTCGCTCACCTACAACGAAGGGTTGCCGCGTTTCGAAATGCAGAACGGCCTGAACGTGCGCCTGGACGGCCCCTACGGCTCGCGCATTGTCTGGGGGATCGCGGATCCCGTTGACTCGCGGGGCTGGTGGTCGTCCCGGGTCGACATGGTCGCGCGTGTCCTGCCCCACCTTCGCCAGTACGTTCGGGTGCGCTCCGCGCTCGCCGAAGCGAATGCGCTCGGCGCGTCGGTCATCGAGCTGCTCGGAAACACCCGCGCCGGCGTCATCCAGCTCGACCGGCGTGGGCGGATCGTGGAGGCGAACGACAGGGCGAGGGAGTTGCTTCGCCGAAACGACGGACTGTCCGATGAGGGCGGAGAGCTGCACGCCGCTTGGCCGGAGGACGACTCCAGGCTCCAGGAGTTGCTGACTCGGGCGTTGCCGCGTCATGGCGGACAGGGCGTGAGCGGTTCCATGACGGTAAGGCGGCGGTCGTTCCTGCCGACGTTCGCGTTGCACGTGAAGCCCGTGGCGAGCCGGGACGCGGACTATCGCGCTTGGCGCGTGGCCGCACTCGCGCTGATCGTCGACCCGTTGAGCCGGGCGCGAGTCGAGCCGGCTCTCGTGGCGGCAGTGCTGGGGCTCACGCCGACGGAGGCGCAAATCGCGGTCCTCCTCGCCGAGGGCCGGACCGTCCGCCAGATCGCCGGGACAACCGGTCGGGAGTACAACACCGTGCGGACGCACCTCAAGAACATGTTCGCCAAGCTCGGGGTTTCGCGACAATTCGAGGTGGCGCAGGCCGTGCTTGCGCTGTCGAGTCTGCCGAGGCTTCGGGACTAGGGGAGTAGGTGAGCGTGTGTCGCGGCTCCTGACGCCCGCTTCACACCTCCCAGAATTTTTCGGTTTCTCCTTCAATTGCGGTACACGCGCATTCCCCGCAGCTTGTAAGTAGGCACGAAGTGCTTGAAGCGCAGCCTGGGAAGCGCTCGGTTCACCGTCGAAGGAGGAAGTCCAATGCATTTTACTCGGCTCACGCTTGTCTTTTCCCTCGTGGTGCTGTTGGTATGCACGGCGACCTCCGTCGGCGCGTCTGATGCGGACGCACAGCGCGTCGAACGAAACTTCGTCATCGCGGGTACGCCGGGCCCGACAATTCCTGCCATCCCCGCCTCGGACCTTCGGGTCACCACCGGGAAGCTGTCCGTTTCGTTCGGTTGGGGGAGCCACGACCTCGAAGCGATCACCGTCAAGCCCCCCGGCTCCGGCCCGTTTCCGCTGGCGGTGGTTTCGCATGGCAATCCGCGCAAGGGTGCGAAGAATTTTCCTCGGCTTCGCTCCTTGTTGCCGGTGGCGAAGGACTTCGCGCGCCGTGGTTACACGGCGGTTGTCTTCGCCCGGAGGGGTTTCGGGAAGTCGACGGGAAGCGTGGATGAGGGTTTGAGTCCCCACACCACCTGGTCGTACGCCAATGCCGGGCGAACCGCGGCCGAGGACTACGCGGCCGTGATCGAGGCGATGGCGGCCCGTCCGGAGATCGACGGTTCGAAGGTGATCGCTGCCGGGCAATCAGGCGGAGGATTCGCGGTGACCGCACTCGCCTCGAAGCCGCCCGCCGGGCTTGTCGGGGTTGTCAACTTCTCGGGGGGACGCGGGTCGCCCAAGAGCTACCGCAACCATAACGAAAAGGCCCTCGTCGGCGCGTTCGCCGAGTTCGGAACAACCGCGCGGGTTCCTGCCTTATGGCTCTACTCGATGACCGACCGCTTCTTCTGGCCGGTATTCGTGGACCGGATGGTGGCGGCCTATGCGAAAGGTGGCGCGCCGATACGTTTGGATCGAGTCGGCCCGCTCTGGTTCGCCAGGGAGGGGCATGCCCTCGTCAGACCCGGCGGGCGTGAGCTCTGGCGTCCGCGCATCACCGCCTTTCTGCGGGTCATTGGCGCTCCCAACTGGGAGGCCGACCCCGGCGATGCCGCCGTGGTCATCTTGAGACCGCCCGCAAAGCTGGACAGACATAGACACCGATGGTGGTTGAACTACCTCAGCCGCGCGAACCACAAGGCTTTCGCTCTCTCAAACAACGGTCGTCGTGCCCGGGTTGCGAGTAGCCGCGACAGTCCGGAGTCCGCCAAAGAGGATGCGCTCAGGAGCTGTGAGTCCAAGGGCGACAGTTGCCGCATTGTCTCGGTAGATGGACGGATGGTACCGTAGGGTCGGGAGGGAACTCAATGACCCGGGAACACACGCAGAACCTGTGCCGGTGCGGCCTGACGGCCTTTGCATTGATGTTTGGATTGGCCGTTGTCGTCGCAATGGCGACGGCCAACGCGACAACCTATGACGTCGTCGAGAAGACACGGCAAACCCGCATCAGTATCAAGAGGGACGACTACACGCTCGACGGGAAGCTGTTTCGTCCTTCGGCTGAAGGCCGGTTCCCCTTGGTAGTTCTCAACCACGGGACGTGCGGCGAAAGGTGCAGGAAGAGATACAAGCAAAGCCGGCTGGCCTCGCCGGCGAGGGTGTTCGCGCGTTCGGGATATGTGGCCTACACATTCAACCGCATCGGATACGGGAAGTCCGATGGCTACAGAGGGTATGCCCACAACCCCTTTGCCCCGACGGCAGGCGGAGGTTGCAGGTACCAGGACTACGCGACGTCGGCAAGAAAAGCCGGGCTACAGGTGCGTCGTGTTATTGAGGCCTTGGCCAATGAAAAGTACGTGGACCCGGAACGGATACTTGCGGTGGGACAGTCCGGTGGGGGCTTGGCGGTCTTGAGCTTGACGGAGGGACCCGCACCCCACAGCCGTTTGCCCGGGCTAAGAGGCGTCATCAGCACCGCGGGCGCCTCGGGAAGCGGTTGCGCGAAGGGCAACTATCTGGGGGACGGCTTCTTCAACCACAACATGGTGTCGATGTACGAGGAGTTCGGCCGAGCGTCCGCGACGCCGGTCCTCATGGTATACGCGGAGAACGACCCCCGAACGGTCAGAGCCGAGTCCTGGCGTACCGCCTACAGCGAAGCCGGGGGAAAGGCGAAGCTGGTCGTGTTGCCGAAGCAGGGAAAGTCCGCCAGACAGGCCCACGGTTTCTTCTACAGGTCATGGTCGACCGAGGCATGGAAGCCCCACTTCAACGAGTTTCTCTCGTCGCTAGGGTTGCCCACGCTGAACTGACACCAACCCCACACCGCCAGCACTCCATTACCGTCGATTCTTGGGCGGTGGGGAGGGCTACATCGCCTCAGATCGAGACCACGAGCGAATGTCGGTCTCGGTGGTTGCGCACCCCCGCAACCACTCAAGCCCCCAAAAACATTGTAGTTTTTGGGGGCTTTATATTTGGGTGACAAACCAAAATTATTGAAAATGCAGTAATTCGCGATTACTGCGAGATTTTGTTCTCTCATTAAATCCTGACGTTTGTTGCCTTGCTTGTCGCAATTCGCACTTTATGCTAATTAGCAGATATGGACGAAATGGCAATCCGCCTCCCACGAGGCCGCGCGCAGCTTGTCCGGGTGCTGTCCACGGCCGGCGACGTGATTCACGTCGATGACGTGGTGATTGCCCTCCAACTGGACCGTACCGGCGCTGCCCAGCGTTTGTCTCGCTGGGCAGAACAGGGATGGCTTAGACGAGTGGGTCGTGGAGCCTATGTCGCGGCTTCCATCGACACCATTGGGTCAGATCGCGTCCTCGATGACCCATGGGTGCTCGTTCCTGCACTCTTCGGACCAGCATACATCGGAGGCCGTACAGCAGCCGAGCACTGGGACCTGACCGAACAGATCTTCAAGGATATCTTCGTGATGACCGCACAGCCCGTGCGTCAGAAACACCAAGAGCGCCACGGCACGCTCTTTTCGCTGAAGCACATCGATGAGCGGAAGATCTTCGGCATGAAGAATGTCTGGCGCCATCAGACGCGAGTGCCCGTCTCCGATGTGCACCGTACGATCATCGACATGCTCGACGCCCCGGCGATCGGCGGTGGCATCCAGCATGTAGCCGACTGCCTCGCAGCCTATCTGCGACGCGACGATCGCGACGACAAGAAGCTCGTCGATTACGCGATGGACCTCGGCAACGGTGCGGTCTTCAAGCGCCTCGGGTTTCTGGCCGAGCATTTTCTTGGCGGTGCTGAACTGGGCCGTCTTTGCGAGCAGCATCTGAGCGGCGGTCATGCGAAACTCGATCCTGTCCAGGATGGGACAGTCGTCGTGACGAAATGGCGGCTGCGCGTGCCGACGCGCTGGACTCGCGAGGAAACAACATGATCGGTAAACGCGAAATCCTCGCGATGGCCCAGCAAACATCGCTCACGCCACACGTCGTGGAGAAAGATTATGTTCTCGGCTGGATGCTCGCCGGCATCTCTGGGCACAAGGATCTCGCAGAGAGTTGGGTCTTCAAAGGCGGCACGTGCCTGAAGAAATGTTTCTTCGAGACCTATCGGTTCTCCGAGGACCTCGACTTCACGCTCCGCAAACCAGACCATCTCGACGGCAACTTCTTGAAGGGCGCATTTTCTGAGATCGGTGATTGGATCTATGATCAAACCGGCATTGAGATTCCGGCCGACAAACAGGAATTCGATGTCTACCAGAACCCCCGCGGCAAAGACTCGTGCAGGGCAAGATCAGCTACAAGGGCCCCGTCTCATCGACCCACGCCCTCCCGCGCATCAAGCTTGACTTAACTGCCGACGAGCGGCTCGTTCTGCCGCCGGTCTGCACACAGATTTTCCATCCATACAGCGATTCTCCAGAAGGTGGCATTGAAGTCCTGGCCTACGATTACATCGAGGCTTTCGCGGAAAAGTTCAGAGCACTTGCGGAACGGACACGCCCACGTGATCTCTATGATGTCGTACATCTCTACCGAAATACCGAAGCACAGCCGGAACAGCAGCGCTTCATGGAAGTCCTGCGCGCCAAGTGTGAATTCAAGGGCATCAGCATTCCAACCCTAGCCGCCCTCGCCGGTGCTGTGCGAGACCACCAGCCCCGTCGTCCAACGGCCCAAGGCATAGTCCGCGCCGAGAAGCCCCGTGGTCACGTCGCCGTCAACCCCGAGCGTTCCCTCGCGGCCGGCGAAGCGCATCTGTGCCATCCGGCCCCAGAGCGCGGCAAACCCGTCGCCTTTGGTCTCCGCCGCCAGCGAAAAAAGGACGAGCCCAGCAACAGCTCGCGCGGGGTCATCGACCGCAATCCGGGGTGTGACGCGTCCTCTTCCGGCGTTGCTCCGTTCAGCCATGCCGCCATCGCCTTGAGCCGCGCCGGCTCCCGGGTCTCCGCCGTACCGACGAACAGCGAAGTCGAAGCCGCGCCGGAGCCGGGACCCTCGCCCGGAGGAATTCCCGCCGGAGCGCGATCCCGCTGCGTGCGGCGCAACGGCGATGCGCCGACCGCCCAGGCCGACCTCCACCCCGGCCGAGCGCGCCGCCCGCAGCCGCGCGTCCACCGCATCAAGCACCTGGTCCGCAACCGTGCGCCCGAACCGCGCAATCCATTCCCGCGGCAGCGGATCGGAGTTGTAGATGGTCCCGCTCGCCCGACGCGGCGCCGCTATCGCGACCGCACGGCTCCTCCCGTTGCGGTTGAGAATCATGCGCGCATCCGAGATCTCCACCGTCACGGTCTCGCCGGTGTCGTCGATGTTGTCGTCGTAGAGCCCGACTGGGACCGTCATGGTGGTCGGGTCGCCCGGCCCGAACTCCAGCGTGTAATCCGCCGGCAGATAGTCCACGTTCGGGGTGGCGGTGCCAGCGTTCGCGCCGCTGTCGATAATCCGGAACCGCACCCGCACCAGTTTCTGCGGCCCGCGCGAGAGCGAGACTTCGAAGTCGAGCCTGCCGTCGTCCTCGTCGCCGCCCTCGGCCGGCCCCTCGATGGACACCTTGAGCTGCGGCGCCCCGTCGAACGGAACCGAGGGTGTGCCGTCGAGCTGCCTCCCGTCGTCGGTGCACAGCGCCCCGTCGAGTTGGCAGGCCCGGTTCCCCGCGACGGTCAGGGTCCCACCCTGTTTAACAATGACCCGTATCTGCCAGCGGTCGGTGTACTTCACCCAACGGCCGTTGACGTACCGGACCGAGCCGTCGACGCGTGTCACCTTGCCCAACACTCCGCCGTTCACGCTCAGCGTATGGTTCTTCAGCTCGGAGGCCGGCATCCTGACGGCCTCGCTCAGCGCGAGATCGAAGGTGCGGGCGAGCAGTCCCCCTTGCGTTTCGGTCTCGATCCCGAGGTCCGTGAGGGTCGCGGTCAGTTCATTCGAATAGTCGGGCGGGTGTTCGCGGATAATCTTGACGCGGTGCACACGCGCCCAGAACCGGTTGTCGGGCGTCACCGTGATGGCGTAGGTCCGATTCCTCGCCGGCTGGAGGTCCTCCACGGACAGGTTCGTTCTGAGGGGCGGATCGAGTTCCTCGGAGCTGTTGCTCCCGACCTTTCCGACCTCGAGCAATCGCAGGTTGGCGTCCCGGTCCGTGGGGATCCCTTCCACAACCGCGAGCACCAGGAAGTCCGAGCCGCCCCGCTCGAGCGCTCCTCTCGCTTCCGAACAGCATCCCCCAATTGGGGGATTATCAAACGTTGCATTTGGGTTACCGTAATTGGAGACGACGGTGATTGGAGATGACGGTGAACGACGTTGCGTCGCGATCCGTATCCACGGTCTATGTGTATCCGCACTGAGTGCACCGGGGCCGTAGGGTCCGCACAGGCGCGGAGCGGCGGCATCGGAGCAGAACCGGACGGCCTCGATCAAACCGACGATATCGATAGCGTGTGGGTGAAATGCACCAGCCGGATACATTCGAACGGATCGTGGAGTCGCTCAACGAGGCCATGCTGGACGACGCCCGCTGGCCGCACGCTTCCGCGCTCATCGACGAGGCCTGCGGGGCGAGGGGCAACCTTCTGGCGTTCGTGGACAGGTCCCCCGCGGACAACGTCCGATTCCTCTTCGCAAAGACCTACTACCGCGGAGAAGACCGCGCA
>JAJDTQ010000148.1 GCA_022827045.1 Candidatus Binatia bacterium | reverse complement strand
CTTCACCGCCTCGTCCAGCAGACCCACGTCGATGAACGGCATCCCGCAGCACTGCTGCTCGGGGACGACGCACTCGACCCCGTTCTTCTCCAGCACCCCCACCGCCGCCTTGCCGATGTCGGGCTCGTTGTAGTTGACGGTACAGGTGTAGAACAGCGCCGCCTTCTCCTCGCCGTTGCCGTTGGAGGCGGCCGGACGCTTGCGGTTCCACTTGGCGAAGGTCTGGCCGTGATACGTGGGCAGCAGCCGGTCGCGGTGCACCCCCAGGTACTTCTCCATCAGGCGGCGCACGAACGGGGTCCGGTTGGCCCAGTTGACGAGCGGCGCCATGCAGCTCGCAAGCCGCCCGGCCCGATCGGTGTCGCCCATCAGCCGGTCGGCCCAGCTCACGCCCTTGTCCCTGGCCTCCACGAGGGTGGCCCGCATCATGGTCCTGGGGAAGTCGATGTCCCACTCGTGGGGCGGGACGTAGGGACAGATGGGGTCGCACAGCTTGCACTGGTAGCACTGGTCCACCACCAGCTTCATCTGCTCGTCCTTGAGGGAAGTCGCGTCACCGAAGTTCTCGTCCATCATCTGGAACAGGCTCACGAAGGACGGACAGAGGGTGTGGCAAAGCGTGCAGCCGTAGCAGATGTCGAACACGCGATCGAGTTCCGTGCGCAAGGCCCCCTTGTCCCAGAACGCCGGCGATTTGGGCTCAAAGCTCATGGGTGTGGTTTCCTCCTGTGTGATGTTGGCGTCGAAAAGGGATGGGAGGTGATCTTAAGGGTTTCATCCACGAAAAGTAAGAAACGAAGCTAAATTTATGCCGGCGACTAAATTTAGTCAGCGCCCTAGCCGGTTGTTAATCGAGTTGCTGCCGCAGGATTCGGAAGATCAGCCCGTAGAACCGGCAGCACGACGGCAGGGTCGTCGTCACGAACTCGCGGATCGAGCGCACGGAGAGGCGGGCGTCGACGTGACTGACGACCTTCAGGATGGCGACGTGGACGCGGCTCGGGTCGGGCAGCGCGTCCGCCAGCCGCAGGCTTTCGGTCGAGGGGATCAGCGGATCGGTGTCGCCGTGGCCGATGAGCACCGGCGCCGTGACGTGTAGGACCACCGGGCGCAGGGAGAGGCTCTCCAAGTAGTCCCGGACCGCGGGTTCGGTCGCCTCCATCAGGCTCCGGACCCGGTCCGGATCCTGGTTGCGGATCAAATCGTACACGGCGCGTCCCGTTTCCGTGAGCCCATCCGGCGAGACCGCCGGCGCCTCCCCCTCCCATCGTTTGGCGCCCGCGGCGGCGTCCCGTTCCATGGCATCGAGCAACCCGGACAGCACCGCGCGATCCCCTTCCGCCGTCAGGTGGACCAGGAGGTTCTTGACGAACACGTAGCGCGCGTAGATCTCCGGCGGCTCCACGTGCCGGTGGCCTCGATACTCGTCCCGGCCGGTGGTGAGGTAGCGGATTATATTGACCGTGTCGTAGTAGCCGCCGAAGGACACCACGAACTTCACCCGCTCCCGAATGGACGGGTCGGTAGCGGCCTTCAGGGTGGGACCGGCGGCGAAACTGATACCGAACAGGCCCGCGCGGGTCTCGTCCACCTCCTCCCGCGAGAGCATGAAGCGGAAGGACGCCGCGATGTCGCCGGAGTCGTCCATATCCAGCCGAAGCGACTTGAGGCCGTCAAGCTCGGGCACCAGGACTGCGAACCCGCAAGCGGCCAGCTCGGTTGCCAACGCCACCAGACGCGGGTCGTCCTTGCCCGTTTCGAGCACCCCATGAGTGACGAGCAGCCCGGGGCGGGGCCTGCCATCCGGCACGACATAGAGATCGGAGGGCATCCGCCGGGCGCCGGAAACGACAGTCAACGCACGCACGTCGGGCGTGTGTCTGCGCCAGGCTCGCAGGAGCTTCCGGAAGCCCTCGCCGAGCAACAGGTGGAGCAGCAGCGCCAGGCTCAGGAGCGCGATCCGGACGTATGAAAGGATGAGCAAGACCCGCCGGTGTGGTGTATCGTGGCGGCGACCCCAAAGGTCGGGCCGGTTCCCGCGGCCGGCGTCGTAGCCGGCCGCGGGAGCCCTGCCGCTGTTCCCACGGGTTCACCCGGGAAACACTGCTAATGGTGCGCGGCGTCGCCCTCCAGGGAGAGGTTGATGTGGTGGTGCGACTTGGACACCGGGCCGATGCCCTTGGCGAGGGTCGTCCAGTGCTCGCCCTCGTCGTCGCTGTAGAAGACATCGCCGTCGGTGGTGCCGGCGAAGATGGCATAGCCGCCGTTCCAGGCGTCCATGCACATGCCCTCGATGTTGGCGCGGATGTGCTCGGGCAGCCCCTCGCCCAGGATGTCCCAGGTCTCGCCGCCGTCACGGCTGCGCGCCACCCGGGCGTCCGCCGTGTGGAGCTTGCGCCACGTACCCGGGCCGGTCTTGGCGCCGGCCACGAACAGCAGCTTGGGATCCTGCGGGTGGACGAAGAACGGGTCCACGTAGCCGATGCGGAAGTCCCGCGGGGTCATGCTCTTCCAGGTGGCGCCGCCGTCGCCGCTCACGCAGAAGCCCGCCGTCACCTCCGGTCCGCAGTTGGTGGTGGGCGCCGTGCCATAGAGCTTGTCCGGGTCGTTGGACGGGATGAACACGCGGTGCGCGTCCGGGTTGATGTTCGGAATCG
>JAJDTQ010000083.1 GCA_022827045.1 Candidatus Binatia bacterium | reverse complement strand
TGGGCGCAGCGCTCATGAGCTCGCTGGTGGCCGGCCTCGAAGGCGCCGTCATCCTGGCCCTCGCCATTCCCATCATGCGCCCGCTGGTGCTGTTCTTCGGCTCTCCCGAGCTGTTCATGCTGGCGATCCTGGGCATCACCTTCATCGCCTCGCTGAGCGGGTCGTCGATCACCAAGGGGCTGCTGTGTGGGGGCATCGGCCTCATGCTGGCGGCCATCGGCGTCGATCCCCAGACCGGGACGCTGCGTTATACGATGGGCACGCTGTATCTCTGGGATGGCCTGAGCCTGGGCCCGGTGGTGGTCGGGCTCTTCGCCATCCCGGAGATCATCGACCTGGCGGTGCGCGGCACCAGCATCGCCGAGGCCAAGATCGGCAAGATCACCGGTGTCATGGAAGGGGTCAAGGACACCTTCCGGCACTTCGGCTTGACCATGCGTTGCGGCTTCATCGGCGCGTTCATCGGCGCCTTGCCGGGCCTGGGCGGCGGCGTCTCGCAATGGCTGGCCTATGGCCACGCCGTGCAGTCGGCCAAGGACAAGAGCGGTTTTGGCAAGGGCGATGTACGCGGCGTCCTGGGGCCGGGGGCGGCCAACAACTCCCGCGAAGGGGGCAACCTCATTCCGACGGTGGCCTTCGGTATTCCCGGCAGCAGCGCCATGGCGATCCTGCTGGGGGCGTTTCTCATCGTCGGCCTCAATCCCGGTCCGGAGATGCTCACCAAGCATCTGGACGTGACCTTCGCCATGGTGTGGATCCTGGTGGTTGCCAACATCCTCACCGTGGGCGCAAGCTTCATGTTCCTGAACCAGCTCGTGAAGCTCACCTTCGTCCGGGGTCAACTGCTGATACCGTTCCTGCTCATGTTCGTGTTCCTGGGCGCGTTCGCGGCCCACAACAACTTCAGCGACATCATCGTCACGGTCATCTTCGGCATCGTCGGCTACGTGATGGTGCTGTTCCAGTGGCCGAGGCCTCCCTTCGTGCTGGGCCTGGTGCTGGGCACCATCGTCGAGAACTACCTGTGGATCTCCAGCAGCGCCTATGGCGCCGGGTGGCTCGTGCAACCCACCGTCGTCTGCATCGCCGCCCTCATCGTGGGTACCCTGGTCTACTCCGTGATTCAGGCGCGCCGGGGCAGTTCCCTGGAAGACGAGTTGGAGAAGAGGATGGGCGTAGAGGGAACCCGCGAGTAGCTGCCCGGTGCTCGCCGTTGCCCTGGGCCTGCTGGCCTCCCTTGCCTTCGCCTGCACGGCGACCCTGGTTCATCGAGGCGTCCGGGACCTCGATCCCTTCAGCGGCTTGGTGGTGGACCTGTTCTTCAACGGGCTGGTGCTGTGGCTCTTCGTCCTGATCTTTCACGACCTCTCGGAGCTTTGGACCGCCGCCAACTTGATCTTCGCGGCCTCGGGCCTCATCGTTCCGGGACTGTTCCGCCTGGTGGCGTTCAAGGGCATCGAGCGGCTGGGCGCGGCGGCGGCCACCGCGGTCCTCAATTCGGCGCCCCTCTTCGCCGTGCTCCTGGCCATGGTCCTGCTCGGCGAAAAACCCGGTCCCGCCAACATGCTGGGGGCGGTGGCCGTCGTCTCCGGCCTGGTGTTCCTCTCGTGGAAGGGCGAATCGAGATCCTGGCGCCCCCGGGACCTTTTCTATCCGGTGGCGGGGGCGATGTTCGCCGGGCTCCGTGACAACGTGGTCCGCCTCGGGCTTCTTGCCGGGCCGGCGCCCATGGTGGGGGCGGCGATCACGGTGACCACGTCGTTCCTGACCATGTCCGCCGCCTATTTCCCGGTCCACGGAGTGGCCCGGCTGAGAGCCTGCGGGCGGTGGACCCTGGCCTGCTTCGCGCTGGTGGGGTTCGTCCATTTCGTTGCCTACTTCTTCATGTTCACGGCTCTGGACATGGCCGACGTGTCAGTGGTTTCCCCGCTGGTCCACTGCTTTTCGCTCTTTACCCTGGGGCTTTCGCCGCTTATTCTGGGTGACTCGGACCCGATCACGCGGCGCAAGGTCTTGGCCACCTCCATGGTCGTGCTGGGCGTGCTGCTGATCGCGTGGTCGAGGTGGTCGTACGCGTCCGCGTAGGAGTCCGCAGATATCATGTGGACACTGCGGAATCTGCCGTAGGGGCGGGTTTCAAACCCGCCCGTGCTTCGTAAAGGCGCCAACGACATGTGGACATTGCCGAACCTGCTAAGCCTGTTCCGTATTCTCCTGGTCCCGTTCCTGGCGTACCTGCTCGCGTCCACCGATCCGGTGTCCTGCGCCCTGGCCGCGCTGGTCTTCATCATCGCTTCCGTCACGGACATGCTGGACGGCTACCTGGCGCGCCGGAACAAGAGCGTGTCGGATTTCGGCAAGATCCTGGACCCGGTGGCGGACAAGCTCCTGGTGGTCACCGCCCTCATCATGCTGGTGGCCATCGACCGTCCCGGGGACGCCTACGTGCCCGTGTGGCTCGTGGTGATCATCGTCGCCCGCGAGGTGGCGGTGACCGTGCTGCGTGGCATCGCCCTGACTGAGGGAATCGTCATCCCCGCCGACGATCTGGGCAAGTACAAGCTGTTGGTGCAGACCTTTGCATTGGTAGGGTTGATGGTCCACTACACCTACCTGGGCATCGACTTCTTTGTCGTCGGCATGTACTTCCTGGTGCTTTCCACCGTGCTCGCGGTCTGGTCGGGGGTCGACTATCACGTGCAGTTTCTGCGTTCCCTTCGTGCCGGCGGTGCACCTCACCGGTAGTCGAAGAACGCGTGACCCCGACGCGCCCGGCTTTCGCCTGCATCCCCTGAGGGGCGACCGCGCGGGTCAGTCCGCGAGAGCATGGACGAGGTGGGCTGGAACGTCACCGAGACGGCGACGCGTCTTGGCTGCGAGCTCGGAACGCTGTCGCGCCTACTGAACGGCAGGGCGGGCGTGTCCGCGAACATGGCGCTGGCGCTGGAGGATATCGGCTGGGGGACCGCTGATCACTGGATGCGGATGCAGGCGAGCTACGAGCTTGCGCAGGCGCGCCGGGGCCGGACAGTGGCAGAACGGCGCGCAGCCGCATTACACACATGATCCATCCTCAAACACAGCCGCTCGCCAATCAAGGCAAATTGACAAGGCTCGAAGTATGATGTAGGAACTCTTCCAGGACGCGGGTGTAGCTCAGTTGGCTAGAGCGTATGCTTGCCAAGCATAAGGTCGCCGGTTCGACCCCGGTCACCCGCTCCAAAATCCCACCTCCCCCACGACTTGTTTCCGTTTCGTCGTTGTTCCCGGCCCGAACGCTCCGATGCCGTGCAGAGACCGCTGACATTCGCCACCTCGAACACGCACAAGTTCAGCGAGGTAAGTGCCATCCTCGCTGACCACGGAATTTCGGTGGAGATGGCTTCGCTGGAGCTTCGCGAGATCCAGGCGGATACGCTGGAAGAGATCGCTGCCGAGAAGGCCCGGGAGGCGTGCCGGAGGGTGGACGGTCCGGCCATGGTGGAGGACACCGGGCTTTTCGTCGACGCTCTCAACGGATTCCCCGGCCCGTACTCTGCGTACGTGTTTCGCACGGTGGGGAACCAAGGCGTTCTGCGGCTGTTGGAGGGCGCGCAGGACCGCGGTGCAACGTTCCAATCCGTGTTCGCCTATTGCAGCCCCGGCGGCTCACCGGAATGTTTTCCCTCCGCGGTGGCAGGGACCATAGCCCTGGAGTGCAGGGGAGGGGGCTGGGGCTACGATCCCATCTTCATCGCAGCGAGCGCGTCGGGCAGGACCTACGGCGAGCTCGGTGAAAAGAAGAACCGACTGTCCCACCGCCGCATCGCCCTGGAGAGACTGGCCCGCTGGATTCACGACTCCAGAGAAGGGACATAGACTGCTGAGCCGTTGAGGAGGCTCTCTGTCGGTTCAGGGCGAATGAACCGCCCCCGGGGTTACCACGGTCATGCGATCCCCGGAGCGGCGCCCTTTCCCAAAACACCGCGCCGGGTCGGCAGATGGCGGATAAGGGCGCCCGTTTCCCTGTGGGCCTGAACCAGGTCGTACTGTGCCTGAAGGTTGAGCCAGAATTGAGGATCAACACCCAAACCAGTGGCCCAAGCGTAGCGCGGTGTCTCCGGTGACCGAACGCTTGCCGGCGATGATCTGGCTCACCCGGTTAGCGGGCACCTCGATCTGGCGCGCCAACTCCGTGGGGGTGACTCCCAGCTCTTCCAGCTCGCCCTTCAGGACCTCACCGGGATGGACAGCTCTCATGAACATGCCGACATCCTCCTTCTCATCCGCGTGGTAGTCGACGATCTCAACGTCGGAGATCTCGTGGAGGTAGACGGCCTCGTACTTCAGCGAGCGCCACAGGCGCTCGATGAAGATGTTGTCCATGCACCGGCCCCTGCCGTCCATGGAGATGGCGACACCGGCGTCTTTGAGCACGGAGGTGAAC
>JAJDTQ010000127.1 GCA_022827045.1 Candidatus Binatia bacterium | reverse complement strand
CGGGAACCGGTCCAGGATGCCGCCGGTCATGAAGGCGACGAATCCCATCAGGAGCGGCATGGTGAACGCGGTGATCCAGGAGGGATAGAGCTCGCTGTAGAGGTTGTTGAGCGACGGGCACGACCAGCCCACGTGCACGCCGAGGGTCAGGTCCGTCTCCGCCATGGCCTCGTAGAACGGCAGGAGCATGGGGTTGTCGAGCATGTGGTTGCCGGCGGTCCCCAACACCATCATGGCCGAGGCTCCCAGGCTCTTGGCCTCGTAGACCGTCTGCACGGCCCCCGGGACGTCTTCCAGGTTGACTACCCCGGCCCACTTGAGCCGGTCGCTGCCCGACAGCGTGTCGCCCATCCAGCGGTTGTAGGACGAGCACAGCGCCGTCATGAGCGGCAGGTCGGTGGTCAGCGGGTAGGCCAGGAAGAGCGTCGGATAGATCACCTGGACGTCGATGTCCTCGGCGTCCAGCGCCTCCAGGCGGGCGTTCAGGTCGGTCAGCTCCTGGCTGTCCAGGCTGTCGAGGTTTTTCCCCTGGATCAGCGCACCGTGCCTGGTGGGCTTGCCGTCGACCCTGGCCGGGGTGCTGAAGTTGTTGCAGCCCAGCCCCGACCGCCGCGGAACGACCTGCTCGTCGATCATCCAGTAGAACAAGCCCCCCGAGCCCACGATGGCGGGCCGCCGGGACCGGAACGCCGGGTCCAGGTACTTGTCGTCGAAGGTCGCGGGGCACTCGTTCACGTGTCCGTCTGCATCAATAACTCGCATAGCCGTTACCCTTTGCCGATTTCGCCATTCAAGTCAAGACGAGGCCCGTGCCGGCTACTCTCCCCGCTCTTTCCGGTGTCACGGTATCGTGTTACGCTCCCGGCCATCATCGCCAGCCGGGAGGACCCATGCAGCTCATCGAGCGCTTGTTCAACAGAGAGGACCACGGCGTGGCCGGGTTCCTGGCCCACCCGCAACGGACGGAGCCGGGGCCGGCCCTGCTGCTGATCCACCCCAAGGGTGGGTTGACGGACTACATCAAGATCGAGGCGCGCAAGTTCGCCGCTCTGGGGTACAGCACCTTTGCGCCGAACGTGTTCGAGCAACTGGGATATCCCGAGCCCACGCACATCGTCAGCGGCGGCGAGATCCAAGCCAAGACCTCCGACGACCAATTTGACCAGGCGCTCACCGAGAGCTGGCACTTCCTGCTCTCCCAGCCCCACGTGGACAACAAGCGGGTGGCGGTATCCGGCTACTGCATGGGCGGGCGGATCGCCATCAACTTCGTGGCGGCGACGCCCGAGGTGCGCGCGTTCGTGGGCTACTACCCCACGGTCCGTGACGAGCCTCCCACGGACATGCGGCCAATCCCGCCGTGGGAAAAGGCCAAAATCATCCGCTGTCCTTCCATCAACCTCTACGGCGCCGACGACGTAGTCACGCCGGTTCCCGTCCAGGACAAGATGATGTACGCGTTCCGGGAGAATGGCCAGCCGCTGGAATGGCATTTCTTTCCGTTCGGCGGACACGGGTTCGTGGACCCGGGCGCGGTGGGCTACCACGCCCACGCCGCCCAGTTGGCCTGGCCCATGGTGGTGGACTTCATGGAGCGGGAGCTCCAGTGGGCGCCCGAGCCCTGAACCGTCATGGCAAGCACCCTGTAGACGAAGAAAGAAACGCTGATGGCACGGTTCGTATCCGACAGCCTTCCTGACGACGCCCTGGCGCTTTTGCGGCCCGGCAACCTTGCCGCAAAGCAGGGCCGCGTGGTCCAGATCATCACCGTGGACGAAGAAGGCTGGGCCAACGCCGGCATGCTGGGCTACGCCGACGTCATCGCCAAGGACGGCGGGAACCTCAATCTCGCGACCTGGGGCGACGGCGAGTGCGCCACGGATCTCAGACGGAACGGCCGCATCACGCTGCTGGTCATCGACGAGGATATGGCCTACTACGTGAAGGGCCGCGCCCGGGAGGTGCAGGTTTCGGGGGACGTTCTCACCGACGTGAACGACGGCGGCGGCCACTCCGCCCTCGCCTACTTCCACATCGCCGTCCAGGGGGTATTCGAGGATCGGATCCCCACCGCCAAGGTGCTCGGCGGCGTGACCTTCGAAGGCTCGGAATCCGAACAGGAGGCCCACGACGCCATCCTGAAGAAGCTCGCATCCATCTAGCCTCCCGTCCATGTCGCAGCGAATTTCCTTTGGACTGACCCCCATCCAGACCGGCGTCGACTTCGAACATATCCGTGAGGTGGCGCTTCGGGCGGAGGAGTTGGGTTTCGACTCCGTGTGGCTCAACGACCACTTCTTCACCTCCAGGTTCTTCCATCCCTTGCCGCCGCCTACCGCCCCCTTCTACGAGTCCTGGGTGACCCTCTCGGCGCTGGCGACGCTGACCCACCGCGTTCGCATCGGCACCCTCTGCTCCAACGTGTCGTTCCGCAATCCCGCGCTGCTGGCCAAGATGGCAGCCTGCCTGGACGTCATCAGCGGAGGACGGCTGGAGCTCGGCCTGGGCGCGGGCTGGTTCGAAGAGGAGCACACGGCGTACGGCTTCTCTTTCCCGGACATGGCGCAGCGGGCGCAGCAGTTGACCGAGGCGGTGTCCATCATCCAGCGCATGTGGAGCGAGGAGACGGTCACCTTCGACGGCAAGTGGTTCCGTGCGGAAAACGCCTACTGCAGCCCCAAGCCGCTCCAGTCGCCCCGCCCGCCCATCACCATCGGCGCCCGCGGGTCACGGACGATGCTGAAGGTCGCGGCACGGTGCGCCGACCGCTGGAACATCCAGACGCCCATCAGCCCGGTGCAGTACCAGAGAAAGCTCGATTTCCTCGAAAAGCACTGCGAAGAGGCAGGCCGCGACCCGGACGAGATCGGGCGCTCGCTGTGGGCCGGCACGGTCATCGGCCGGAACCCGGAGGAATTTGCCCGTGCCGCCGAGGCCCTGGAGTTGCCGCACACCGTCTACCTAGACGCCCGCATCGCGGGGACGCCCGAGGAGTGCGCCCGACGCATTCAGGCATTCGTGGAACTTGGCGTCACCGAGTTCATCCATTACTTTACCCACGACGAGCTTCGCAGCGTGGAGCTCTTTGCGACGGAGGTCATTCCTGCGTTCCGATGACACGACCGGTCGTCCTGAGCGTAGCGAAGCGGAGTCGAAGGACGCCATCGTAACTCGATCAGAGCCTGTTAGAGAGGGAGAGAAGGCAGATGGCACAGGAATCAACCGGCTTGCCGCCGGAGGCCAACCTCTCGGCGGATGTGGTCATCGTCGGATCCGGGGCCACGGGACTGCCCGCGGCCATCGTGGCGGCGGACGCGGGGGCGTCGGTGCTGGTGGTGGAAACCAACTACGACGTGGGCGGTCACGCCATCATCAGCGGCGGCAACGTGCCGCTGGGGGGCGGCACCAGCGCGCAACGCAAGTACGGCATCGAAGACTCGCCCGACACCGTCTTCGCTGACCTAACGGACTGGTCGGTGGTTCAGGTCAACGGCTTTCCGGACTACCGCTACAGCGACCGGGCGGTGATCCGTGCCTTCGCCGACCATTGTGCGGAAACGTATGAATTCTTGGTGGATAACGGCGTGAAATTCAAAGAGATTCCGCCCGACAGCCAAGGCGCCCACTCGACCGGCAACTCAGCGCATCGGGAAAACCATACCTTCTGGGAGCACGGCGCGGGCCTGGCCAGTCCCAACGGCCGGCCCGGCACGGGCCTGGTGCGTCCGCTGGAAGCCAGCGCACGGGCGAAGGGCGTGAAGTTCCTGCTGAACTACAAGATGTCGGCCGTCATCCGTGAAGGCACACCCAGCCGGCCATCCGGACGGGTCCTCGGCATCACCGCCGAATACACCCCCACGGTGTTGCCCGGAGCCACCACCCCACTCGGGAGCTACCGCTCCGAGGGCAACATCGACCGCACCGAGACCAGCTTGACCATCCGGGCCCACAAGGCCGTCATCGTCGCCACCGGCGGCAGCACCAGCAATGTGAATTTCCGGCGCATGTTCGACCCCCGGCTCACCGAGGTCTATCAGGTCGCCGGCGAACCCTACTCGTTCCAGGACGCCAGCGGCGAGCTCGCGGCCATGGCCGTCGGCGCCTCGCTCTGGGGCCTGGCCAACCAGATCCTGGAGAACGGCGACAACATCCGGGTGCAGCGCGCCCTGGGCACCCGCTACAACTACTTCCCGTGGAAGCTGGAGTGCCCCATCTTCCCGCTCGTGCGGGCCACCGGCCTGGCCGTCAAGGACTGGCACGACCTGATCCTGGTGAACCAGGTGGGCGAGCGGTTCTACGACGAGACCCAGGGAGACTACCCCGAGGGCAACAAGCACAAGGACATCGACCCCTACACGCCCGGCGACCACCGCAACACCCACGTCGAATACGACCCCCACCACTCCAACTTCTTCAACGCCGCGGTGGCCATGAACGCGGGTTCCAAGCCGCCCGACTACTCGGGCGGGCCGGTATGGGCCATCTTCGACTCCGACGCGGTGGAACGGGAGGGCTGGAAGGTCACCCCGCCCTACGTCGACCCGGACGGCTACTTCTTCACCGCTGGCACCTTGGCGGAGCTTGCCGCCGCCATCGAAAACCCATGGCAGGCGGTTTCCATGAGCGGAGCCGCACTGGAGGAAACGGTGCGCCGTTACAACTCGTTCGTGGATTCCGGCGTCGACGAGGATTTCGGCAAGCCCTCCCCCAAGTACAGGATCGAGAAGCCGCCCTTCCACGCCGCCTGGGGCACCCCGCTTGTCCACGACAGCCGTGCCGGCCTGCGCATCAACGAGAAGTGCCAAGTGCTCGACATGGACGGCCAGGTCATCCCCGGCCTCTACTGTGGCGGCGAATCCGCCGGTGGCTTCAACCAGCACGGCATGGGCCGCTGCACCGTGCAGGGCCTCATCGCCGGCAGGGAGGCGGCGGCGGAGCCTCGGGACGGCCGATGAGCTTCCCGTACATCCTCGTTCCGCCAGGAAAATTTTCTTGTGTTGCCCCGTGGAACCGTATATGGTTACATCCGAAAACGAGCAAGAGAAACTGCTCCGCAAGGCAATCAGGAACCCCAACGGGTTGCGCTTCAGCGAGTTCGAAATTCTGCTTGGCCAATGCGGCTGGACATGCGACCGGCAACGCGGCTCGCATCGAATATGGTATTCGCCAAAAGGGACGCGGTTGTCGATACAGGCCAAGCGCAGGCGAGCGAAAGGCTATCAGGTCAGGCAGTTCTTGCGTTATCGTGAAGAGGAGCTGAACGATGAAGGACAACTTTGACGGCTTCTCGGTGAACCTCTTCCAGGACGAAGACGGCGACTGGCTGGCGCACTTGGTGGAAATGCCCGGAATTTCGGCCTTTGCCGACACGCCGGATCAAGCGTTGGCGGAGTTGGCCGAGGCTTGGGAGGGGGCCAAGGAAAGCTACCGGGCGCACAACGAGCCTGTCCCTGTGGCTCCGGCCCGGAAGGAATACAGTGGTCAGTTCAACGTCCGAATCGACAAGCGGCTGCATCGCCGGCTGGCAATGGAGGCCGGGCGGGCGGGTATCAGCATGAACGCCTTGGTGGCACAGAAACTGGCTCGGGAAACAGGTACATCTACCGACTAGAAAAAGGAGAACCGTCATGGAACAAGCCATCATCTCGGCAGACTCGCACGTCATTGAGGTCCCGGATCTTTGGGAAAAGGGGTTGCCGTCGTCCATGAGAGACCGGGCGCCCAAGGCCTATTTCGACGAGGGACGGGACGCCTGGATGTTCGGATCGGACGACGTGATACCGCAAGCCGTGGGCGGGCTGTTCATGGCGGGGCAGCGGCCGGAGCAGGTGGAGGAGTTCCGCCGAGCCGGCTTCTCGGTGGCACGGCCCGGGGGCTGGGACCCGGTGGAGCGCATCAAGGACATGGCCACGGACGGCGTGTCGGGTGAGGTGCTTTACCCCAGCCTGGGCCTGGGATTCTTCTGTGTCGAGGACGCCGTGTTCCAGGAAGGCCTGTTCCGCACCTATAACGACTGGCTCATCGAATACTGCCAGGGAGCGCCGGACCGGCTCTTCGGCATCGGCCTGATCTCCGCCTTCGACATGGACCACGCGGTGGCCGAGATGGAACGCTGCCGGAAGGCCGGGATGCTCGGCACCCTGATCTGGCAGGTGCCCCACAAGGATCTGCCGTTCACCTCGGACCACTACGAGCGCTACTGGGCGGCCTCCCAGGACCTGGACATGCCGGTTCACCTGCACATCCTCACGGGCTTCGGCGACAGCATGCACCGCCAGACGGCCACGGGCATGAAGCGCTACCGCATCGGCGTCGAGCAGACCCGCGAGATCGAGGACGCGCTCTTCGACATCATCTTCTCCGGCGTGCTCGAACGGTATCCCAAGCTCAAGATCGTCTCGGTGGAGAACGAGATCGGCTGGATCCCCTTCTGGCTCGGCCAGTGCGACAAGAACTTCAAGCGCCACCGCCACGCACACCCCCTGCAAATCGACAAGCCGCCTAGCGAGTATTTCGCCCGCCAGGTCTACGCCACCTTCTTCAACGACCACATCGGCGGCAGGCTGTTCTCGTGGTGGGGCGCGGACAACTGCATGTGGTCCAACGACTACCCGCACCAGAACTCGACCTGGCCCCGTTCCCAGGAGGTTATCGCACGGGATCTGGGGCCACTCGACGCCGGCGACCGCGCCAAGCTGCTGAACGCCAACGTGGCGAGGCTCTACAATTTGAACGTGTCGCCGCTGGCCGATGCGGCGGCGTAGCAGGTAGTGGAGCAATCAGGGGCGGGGCATGCTGATCGAAAGCCACAATCCCGAAACCGGCGAAACCTTTTCGAGAGAAGCGGAAGACCTGGACAGGAGCACGCTTGAAAAACTGTTGTCGTTCGAGATGACGCGACAGGACGTCACCGACATTATCAACAACCTAGATGTCAGCGCAGATGTGAAGGTGCTACTCGACCGCATAGCGCAAGCCGCGATCACGATAGGCGGCGCAGTAGTCTGGATCGGGAGAATCATTCTCAAGGCGATCTTTTTCCTCCTCGCCGAGTTTCCGAATGCGAGTTTCGGAGCCATAGCGGGCGCGATGCTGGGCTACCTGGTGTCCACCATTCCTGTGATCGGTTTCGTGCTGGGCTCCGTGATTACCCCTCTCCTTGTGATCCTGGGTGCAGCCTTCGGTTTGATCAACGATGTCCAGTTCAAGAGGTACAGGTCCCGAGTCCTGAGTGTCCTTGCACCCTTCAAGCCGCTGAGAACAGACTGAAGTCATGACAACGACAAATACGCCAGACTGGAAAGTCTTGTTGGGTGGCCTCCAGATCAAAACGGTGGTTCAACAGGACATTCAATTCAAGGCCCAGTTGGAAATCGGAGACGATGTCTACCGCCTTTTGCGTTACGGAAAGGTACTGGACTATTCGTAGGGAAATCACACAGGCGGGATGGAGATGAGCCTGGCGACAAGCTGGAATCAGGATGCGTCGTCGTGTCGGAGACCGATCTTGAATGGTTTAAACAACAACCGTGGCCCTATTGGAGCTATTCGATGACAATCGCCAAACAGCTTTTCGGGAGCTGTTCTAATGGCTGGGAACGCATCGCGATATCAAACATTGTGAAATGCTCCACCGACAAGACGACGAACAAACACGCGAGACGAATGGTCAGATCTTGTGCGAAAGAACTCAGTGTCATCGGACACGAGATTGCAGAACTGAAGCCTACTCACATCGTGTTCTACACGTACAGCTTCTTTTGCGAAGTAGTGCCCAACATAAAGATCCCAGGAGCCGGCCCCTGGCAAACCGTCGAGCATGGTCACCGCATGTGCGGAAGCAAAAAGCTCGGCTGGTGGGTGATGACGGTCGACACCTCTTGGGCTACGCCAATGCACGTTCTTGTGACAGGCCATCCAGAGAGACAAAGAAAAGAGCACTATACTACTCTGGTCACAACATGGATCAGGGGGGCACCACGTTCACAATGACCGCCTGCTCCAGCCGCTGATCTCCGCTACCAGTTCCGCCCACCGCTTTTCCAACCCCCGCTTCTCCGCCGGCGAGAACACATTGGGCTCCGGGAACGAGTCCTTCCAGTGGAAGGGCTTGCAGGCGTCGATGAGCACCCGGCCCATGGTGAAATCGCCGGAACGCTTCTGCTCCGGGGTCAGGCGCGGGTCCAGGTCGCTGGTCCAGGCGTCGTGCAGGAGGTTCAGGGAGGTGGCGGGGTTGGTGCGGGTGCACATGGCCCACAGCACGTCCTTGAGATCCGAGGGATCGATGTCGTCGTCGACGGCCACGAAGTAGCCGAACATGCTTCCGGCGGCAGCGATGCCGTTGGCGGTGATGAGGGCCTGCTTGGCGTGGCCGGCATAGCGCTGCTTCAGGGAGACGACCAGCATGAGGCCGTGGCAGTGGCCCCAGACGCCGGTGACGTCGGTGATGCCGGAGCGCTCCAGGTGGTCCCAGGCTCGGGCGGCGCTGTCGGGGAGGTCGCTGCCGAAGGACAGCATGGGACGCAGCGGCTGGTGTCCGAAGACGATGGGGTCGTCGCGGTGATGGATCTCCTTGATCCGCACCACGCACTCCGGTCCGCTGTGGGAGTAGTAGCCGGGCCATTCGCCGAAGGGCCCCTCGTGGGCGGTCTCCTCGTCCGGTGACGGGATCTCCCCTTCCACCAGGATCTCGGACTCCGCGGGCACCGGCAGGCCGCTCAGCGGCGCCTTGACCACCTGGACCGGCGCGCCGTGGAGGGCGCCGGCCTGCTCGTATTTGAGTCGGCTGGTGGAGGCCATCAGCGTCAGCGGCGCGCAGCCCAGCACCACGGCAACGGGGCACGCCTCTCCCCTCGCCCAGTACTTCTCGGCGATGATGCGCCCGCGCTTGTGGGCGATGATCCAAAGGCTCATGCGGTCCCGATCCTTCACGCAGGCGCGGTAGGTGCCGAAGTTGATCCAGCCGGTCTCGGAGTCGCGGATAATGACGAGGTCGCCGGTGCCGATGTAGCTACCGCCATCCCCGGAGTGCCACTTGGGCGCGGGGAACCTGCGGATATCCGCGTCCTCGCCCGCCAGCCGATGCGCCAGGACGGGGCCGTCCGCCACCTCCTCGGGCTTGGCCGGGACCTGGCGCGCGCGCAGCTTCCGGAGGTGCTGCACGAGCTCCACGGGATGCGCGTCGGGCGGGATGCCGAGAGCCAAGGCGTAGCGGCGCCGGCTGTGTCGGTAGACGTTGCTGGCGACCCGGAACCCCGGCGGGAAGCCGGCGAAGTCGTGGAACAGCAGCAGCGGCCCGTCCGACTGCGCGGACAGCTCCGACAGCGCTCCCACGTCCACATCCAGGTCCGCGCCGTGGATGTCCTTGACATCGTCCGCGGCGCGGGCCGCGTCGATGAAATCGCCCAGAGAGGTGTGGCCCATGGCGGGTTCCCCCTACCTGATCAGATGAGATCCGGTCCTTCGACTTCGCTCCGCTGATGCTCCGCTACGCTCAGGACGAACGGAGACAACGACCCACAACCGTTCGTCCTGAGCCCTTCGACAAGCTCAAGACAGGCTACGCGGAGCGAAGTCGAAGGACGCCGTTCCGGTCACAGGACGCCGATGACGTCCATCTGGATGATCGTCTTCCCCTGGACGTCGATCTGCATGACGTGGCGCGCCGGGCGGTCGTCCTCGTTGGGGAACATGGCGGTCCACTGCTTGTTGACCAGCGCCCGGTGACTGAAGTCCTTCAGGTAGACGATGACCTTGCCGACGTTGTCGGTGCTGCCGCCGGCGGCTTCCATGACGTTTCTCAGGTTCTCGAAGGCCTGGCGGATCTGCTCCTCCGGGTCGTCCGAGATGCCGTCCGGCCCCGCGCCGCTGATCACCGACGGCAAGATTACGTTGCCGATGACGACCCCGGTGGGGATCGGGTTGTTGTGCGAGCCGAGCTTGTCGCTCTTGATCATGTTGCGTCGCGCCATTGTTTTCCTCCCTTGTTCCACACTCGAACTCCAGAATTCCGCCCCTGGATTCCGGCCCCGTATCGGGGTACGGGGCATGCTTTCGCCCGATGACGGATACGGGATTCGTATCGATGACGGGTTCGCCCGTTACATCTGCATCCTGCCGCTGAACCGGCGCATCAGCAGGGCTACCCCTACGGCGAAGAACGCCAGGATCACGCTGATGATGGACGCCGACTCCATCTGTCCGCCGAGCGCGTGCTCCATCATGAGGATTGCCAAGGGCCGGGTGGAGGCGCCGGTGAGCAGGACCACGTTGTCCACGTCGCGGATGGAGGCGATGAAGACGATGACGAAGATGGCGATGAGGGTGGGTGCGATGAGCGGCACGGTGATGCGCCACAGGGTGTAAAACCAGCCGCACCCGCACACCCGGGCGGCGTGCTCCAGCTCCACCGAGATCTGGGTGAAGCTGGTCTTCACCAAGTGCACGCCGATGGGCACCTCCTTGACGATCAGCACCCAAACGAGGCTCATGAGGGTGCCGTAGAGGGGCACCAGGAACGGCACGGTCAGGAAGATCCATAGGAAGCCCAGCCCGCTCAGGATGCCGGGCACCGCCCAGGGCAGCCACAGGAAGACGTTGGCGACGGCGCGGCCCTGGATGGTGGTGCGCACCAGCGCAAAGCCGAACAGGCAGTAGATGGTCACGCCCAACACCGCCGTGGCCAGGCCCAGGACGATGGAGTTCTGCGCCGACCTCAGGAACACCGGGTCTTCCAGCACCGCGCGCCAGTGATCCAGGGTGTAGGGGTCGGCGATGTCGAAGTAGCCGAAGATGGTCATGCACGAGCCGAGGATCAGCGTGCCGATGGGCAGGTAGACCGCGATGCCCACGACGAATATCAGCGCGCCGCTGACCACGTAGCGCAACGAGCCCATGTCCACCTGCCGGAACGAGGTGCCCCGGCCCGAAAGCGTGGCGTACTGCCGCCTGGAGGTGAAGTGCTGGTAGAACAGCGCGAGTACGAACAGCACCCCCAGAAAGAAGGTGCTCAGGGTGATGGCCTGGGCGAACTCCGGCGGCTCCCAGGTGATGAGGTCGTAGATGCGGGTGGCGAAGACGTCGATGTTGGCCGGGCGGCCCAGCAGGAGCTCCACCTGGAACGACTCCAGACCCCGGATCACGCCCGCCAGCCACACCGTGAGCATGGCCGGCGCCAGCACCGGGACCAGCACGTAGCGGAAGGTGCGCCAGGGGCCCAGCCCGCACACCCGGGCGGCTTCCTCCAGGGACGCCTCCAGTTGCCGCATGGCGGGCATGAGCAGGATGGTCATGATGGGGATGGTGCTGGCGGTGAGGTGGACCCAGATGATGCCGGTGAAGGTGTAGGGGTTCAGCGTGATCCCCAACGGAGTGAGGAAGCGGTTGAGCACCCCGTAGTTGGGATCCGCCAGCAGGATCCAGCTGATGGCCAGCGGCAGCGACGGCAGGAAATAGGCGATCCACAGGGACAGCTCGATGAAGGCCCGGCCGGGCACCCGCACTCGTACCAGGAGCCAGGACAGCAGGAAGGCGGCGCTGATGCCGATGAGCGTGCGTACGCTCAACAGGAAGCTGTAGCCGATGGCGTCCAGCGTCTTCCGGTTGGCGAACCCGCTGACCCATCCGTCGAACCCGAACACGAAGGGGTCGGTGGGATCGGCCGTGTTGACGCTGTTCATGAGGATGAAGACCACCGGCGGCAGACTCACCACGCCGGCCGCTGCCAGCAGCAGCGTCGCCAGGCTCCACTCCCGGGCAATGAACCGCCCCCTTCGGGACACGGTATGGCCGGCCATACCTGTCAGGCTGGCCATACCTTCAACCGCTCGTCCTTCACCCGGAGCAGGACCTGGTCGCCGGTGACCTGCGAGTCGTCCTCCAGGGAAATGACGAACTCGACTCCACAGGTCTCCAGGGCGAGCTCGTAGCGATCGCCCAGGTAGATGAGGTTGCGGACCGCCGCCCGCAGCTCGGCCGCTCCGGGCTCCCGCGCCTCGCCCACCAGCTCCAGGTCCTCGGGACGGAGCCCGACCATCAAACGGCCGGCGGCGGGGACGGCGCCCGGATCCGGCAACGCGAGCCTGCAACCGTCGGCAAGCCGGGCGTAGGCGGCGCCCTCGTCATCCACCCGCTCCGCGTCCAGGTGAATGCTCTTGCCGAGGAAAGCGTGGACGAAAGGATTCACCGGGTCCTTGTAGAGATCCCCGGGCGATCCCAACTGCTGGATGCGACCGTCGCGCATGACCAGGATGCGGTCGGCCAGGGTCATGGCTTCCACCTGGTCGTGGGTGACGAACAGGAAGGTAGCCTTGAGCTTGGCCTGAAGGCCCTTGAGCTCCACCCGCATCTGCTGGCGGAGTTGCGCGTCCAGGTTGCTCAAGGGCTCGTCCAGCAGCAGCAGGTCGGGCTCGTAGACCAGCGCCCGGGCCAGCGACAGCCGCTGCTGCTGGCCGCCGCTCAGGTCGGTGCCGTTGCGTTCTTCCAATCCCCCCAGATCCACGAACTCGAGCATCTTGCGAACCCGCTCGCGACGGTCCTGTCGGGGGTGGCCGCGCACCTTGAGGGGCAGCGCCACCTGGTCGCCGCAGGTCATGTGCGGCCAGATGGCGAAGGACTGGAACACCATGCCGGTGTTGCGCTTCTCCGGCGGGACGAAGATGCCCTTCTCGGGAGCGCTCACGACCTTGCCGCTCAAGGTGATCTCGCCCGAGTCCGGGCGCTCCAGGCCGGCCAGGGTCCGCAGCGTCGTGCTCTTGCCGCAGCCGCTGGGCCCCAGGATTACGAGGATCTCACCGCCGTAGACGTCGAAGCTGACGCCGTCCACCGCGCGCACGTCACCGTAGCACTTCACGAGGTCGCGGACGCTGACGATGGGCGCGGCGGACGGCACCGATACGGTCACTTACCGCCCGAGGAGCTCCACCAGGCGTTTCCGAGCCCGCGGGCGCTCCTTGGTGTAGAATTCATAGGCGTAGTCGTCGTGGTACTTGACGCCTTCCTTCGGAAGCACGTAGTCGTCCAGGCCCTCGCTCACGTCCAGCCTGCGGCTCTTCTGCCGCACGTGCTGCTCGAACACCTGCTGCCCTTCCTGGTCGGCCAGCCAGTTGAGCAGGACCACCGCGCCGTTGGGGTTGGGCGCTCCCTTGACCAGCTTGATCACGCCGCTGCCGCCGGTGAGCTTGCCGGGAAGGTCCTTGAACCGCACCACGCCGATGGGCAGCCCCTTCTTGACCAGCGGGTCGAACTGCCGGGCCACGGCGCCCAGCCCCACCGAATAGACGCCCCGCGCGATCCAGTCGGCGAGCTGGCGGTGATTGGCGGTGTAGACCACTTCCTGCCCCTTGTAGAGATTCACGACGTACTCGTCTCCGAGCATGGCCAGGAAGAAGGACGCGGCCCCCTTGCCGGCGCCGCCGCGCCGCGGATCGTAGCTGGCGATCTTGCCCTTGAGCCTGGGCTCCAGAAGATGCTTGACGGAATTGATTTCCTCGGCCTTGAGCTTCGTGGTGTTGTAGATGCCGGACACGTTCACGTACTCGATCAACTGGAGCATGTACTTGTGCTCGGGGTCGTTCCACTTGAGCGCGCCGCCGCGCCAGTTCTTGCCGTCGGTCACCGAGGGCAGCAGGAGGTTGGACTTCATCTCCCGCAGGCATCCCTTGGGGTAGAGCCTCGTGATCTCGCTGTTGCCCGACAGCAGCACGTCCATGGACGGGCGGTTCGCGCTGCACTCCCGCCTGGCCACGGCCGTCAGCTCCGAACCGCGCATGGAGCGGAGCTCCACGTCGATGCCGTACTTGGCCTTGAATTTCTTGGTCACGTCCTGGCGGAACTTGGGCATGCCCAGGTTGGTGCCGAGCACGACCTTGCCTTCCTTCTTGGCCGCGGCAAGGACGTCGTCCCACTGCCCGGCCGCGACAGGGCCCGCGCCCACGGTCACGAGAACCGCCCCGAGGGCGGCGGCAAACCAGCGATTCCGTCTCATGTCCTACCTCCTTGCTTGACGACAGGGATGGTTCCGGAAACCGTCCTCCCTGCGATTACCAGTACCGGCGCCGGTACGTATCGATGAGGATCTCGTCCTCCTCCTGTGAGAGAAACTCCGTCAGTACCCGGTTGAACTCCGCGGGCTGCTCGAACTGCGGCCAATGCGCCGCCTTGTCCAGCAGCACGAACCGCGATCCCGGCACGCTCTGGTGCACCTTCTCGGCCACGTGCCAGGGACAGGTGGGGTTGTGGGTGGTCCAGAAGAACAGCATGGGGCTTTGCAGCTTGGGGATCTTGGGGATCAGGTCGTAGCCGCGCATGCGGATGAAACCCTGGACGCGTTCGCGGTACTCGGGATTCGTGTAGATCTCGAGGCGGATGTCCACCAACTCGTCGGGCAGCGTCGACGGGTCGTGGAACAGCCACTCCATGCGCTTGCGGATGGTTTCCCTGGTGGGGTCTCCGACCGCGGCCTTGGTAAGCGCGTCGAGCTGGTGCATGCCGGTGGTGTAGCCGTGCTCGTTGGAGGGGATGCCGCCTACGATGAGGCCCAGCTTTCCCACGCGCTCCGGGTGGTGGTGCGTGGTGTAGACGCTAATCTGTCCGCCCTGGGACTCGCCCACCAGGTGGCCCCGTTCCACCCCCGCCGCGTCCATGAAGTCCAGCAGGTGCTTGGAGAAGGCCTCCATGTCGTAGGTGATGGCCGGCTTGTCGGTGAAGCCGTGGCCCAGATAGTCGATGGCCAGCACCCGGAAGTGCTCAGACAGCGGCAACAGGTTCCGCACCCACGTCTCCGCGTGGCCGCCGCCGCCGTGAAGCAGGATGACAGGGTCGCCCTCGCCCTTCTCGAAACAGCGCGTGCGCACGCCGCCGGCGTCGTAGTAGGTCTCGTACTTCATGTATTCTGCGAGCTCATCGGCAAACATTCGATCTCCTTCAGGTCATCTGAAAGGTCCTTCAACTTCGCTTCGCTGGCGCTCCGCGTAGCCTGTCCTGAGCTTGTCGAAGAGCTCAGG
Organism: Candidatus Binatia bacterium; assembly: GCA_022827045.1. The sequence continues at coordinate 5,846 of JAJDTQ010000127.1, read as the reverse complement.
ACGGGAGAGACACTGTTCTCAACACCGTTCGTCCTGAGCGTAGCGAGTCCTGAGCATGTCGAAGGGCGAGCGAAGTCGAAGGACGCCATCTTCCTCCTACATCCCCCCCTTCAGCCACTCTCCCAGTCTCCACTTCTCCCAGGTGGCCTCCCGCCGTTCCTTGCTGAACAGGTTTACCGGCGAGAATTCGTTGAGCCGCTCGAACGGCCGGCAGCCGTTGAGGATCAGGCGCCGGTACGGGATCGGCTCACGGATCTCGCGCTCCTCCGCGGTGCGCAACGGATCCAGCCGCCAGGCGCTCGGCACCGTGCTCTTGTGAACGCCCTCGCCAGCGTCCAGCCGCGTCCCCAGGGCCCAGAAGACCTCGATGGGGTCCTCGGGGTTCACGTCGTCGTCCACCAGGATGTTGATGCGACAGGGGGCGCGGCTCTCCCGCAGCGCCTTGATGATCCGCGGCACGTCGTCGGGCGTCTTCTGGACCACGCTCACCACCACCGCGCCCATCTTGACCAGGTCCGTCACCCGGGTCACCGGAAGCCCGTCCTTCTCCAGGCGCGACCAGAGCCCGGTCATGGAACGCATGGGCAGCGAGAACGCGTAAGACTCGCGGAGCGGCTTGAACGGCGGCGCGCCGAACAGGATGGGGTCGTTGCGGTAGTAGAGCGCGGTCACCCGGATCACCGGCTCCGGCACCGACGTGATCATGTAGTAGCCGGTCCACTCGCCGAAGGGACCCTCCTGCCGCGACTCCACCTCGGGGGGCGGGACCTCGCCCTCGAAGGCGATCTCCGAGCCGGCGGAGATGGGAAGCCCCGTCATGCGGCCCTCGATGACATCCACGGGCTCCCCGCAGAGGAAGCCGACGTATTCGTACTCGGGAACGCCGTTGGGACAGCCCGTGGAGCCCGAGGCCGTGAGGAACACCGCCGGCTCCGGCCCCACCGACACCGCCACCGGACACGCCTCGCCCTTGTCCCAATACTTGCGCAGGATCGCGCTGCCGTCATTGGCCGGCTCGCAGAAAAGGCCGGTGGTCTTGCCGTCGTGCACCTGCAGCCGGTAGCTCCCGAGGTTCACGAACCCGCTGTCGGGGTCCTTGAGAATCACCGCGACGCCGGAGCCGATGTAGGGGCCGCCGTCGAGCTCGTGCCAAACGGGCACCGGAATGCGGCCCAGGTCCACGTCGTCGCCGGTCAGCACGTTCTCCAGCAGCGGGCTCGCGTTCACGACCCGCGGGGCGATGCCCTTGTAGCTTGCCCACTTCGCCTTCCACGCGCGCATGGCGTCGGCCTCGGGGGTGTCAGGGTCCGTGCCGATGGCCATCAGCGAGCGCTGCCGGGTGCTGGCCAGGTTGGACGCCACACGGAACCCGGGCGGGTAGCCGGAGATCTCGTCGAACAGCAGCGCCGGGCCCCGGCGGTGAAAGGCAATTTCAGCGATGCAGCCGATCTCGTATTCCAGATCCGCGCCGTTGACCCGCTTCAGGTCGCCCCGGCGGTCCAGCTCTTCCAGGAACATTCTCAGGTCGGTAATCATCGCGGCGTCCAGCTCCCCATCATCCGTCGAACCGGGGCATGTCGACCTTGACGCCGTGCTCCGCCGTCTCGGCATCGAAGATCCGCCGGATCTCGGGATCCTCGTCCTCGTACTCGATCTGGGTGCCCCCCTCGTAGATGGAGGTCGAGACCCCGCCCCGGGTGGCCGCCTTGCGCACGCCGAAGGGGTGCTTGGCGCTGCCGTTCCGGAGCGCCATCTGCAACGCCGGTATGTCCGTGACGTTGAAGTGCTGGTGGAACCAGTTGGTGGGCGGGCTGAACACGCTGCCCTCCTTCCAGTCCACCCGCACCACCTTGTCCCCCTTGCCGTCGGCGAACGGCCGCGGACCCAGGTCGTTGGACCACATCAGGCTGTAGCCCTCGGAGCTCAATATGGTCAGAATCGCGCCGCCGCCGTGGTAGTGGGCCTTGGTATAGCGACCCGTCGGGAAGTTGGTGAAGTGGCCGATGAGGCTGTTCTCGCAGATCTCGAACTGGATGTTCAGGTAACCCGAGCCCCGCCGCTCGTTCACCGGAAGCTCCACCGCCCGGGCATCCGGTATGAAGTTGGTCTCCCATATCCAGCCGGGCCGGAACACGTCCTTGGAGCGCTTGTCCAGCCCGAAGTAATCCTTGCGCCCGTCGTAGCGGTCGTCGAAGACCTTGTCGGTGCCGTAGATGAAGTCCTCGCGGTAGTACAGGTCGAAGGCCAGCGGCGCCGTGTTGGTGGCCACCAGGAACGCCGGCTCCTTGCCATTGTTGACGATGCGGTGGGTGGTGTTGAGCGGTATCGCGAAGAGGCTCCCCTCCTTCCAGTTGACCGCATTGGTGGCCTCTCCGGGCCCCATGTACTCGGTCTCCCCCTCTCCCTTCATCACGTACACCACCTTCTCGTAGAGGTGCTTGTCCGCGGTGGTGGAACCGCCCGGCGGAATCTCCATCACGTACATGCCGGTGATCCCCTCCATGCCCTTCATGTGCACGAAGGAGGTGGGCACGCCGGTGCGGCTCCAGGTCTTGAGCGGATGCTCCTGCAGGTTGGTGACCCCGTAGCCCTCAATGATCGGGATGTCCTGCGAGCGCATCCAGGTCACGTAAGGGGTCTCGCGGGTGCTCATCTGTCCTTTTGCCTTCTCCTCGCTCATGGTTTCTCCTTGTTCACTTGACTCATTCCCATGCCGGCACCTGATGCGACAACTGAACCTCACGCCGTTCTTCCGCCGACTGGATCATGGCCAAGCACACCTCGAGGGTGGCTTCGCCCCAGCGGCCGTCGTGCGAGACGGGCCGTTCGTGGACTACGGCCTCGTACAGTTCCTGCACCTCGGCTTGGCGTCCGGCCATGGCGCTCTCGATGGCCACCTCCCGCTTGCCGTCCTCTCCGTATACCAGAATGCCGTCCGCCGATTGCCTCAGGTCGCCCTTCTCGCAACTAGCCACCGTGAGGCCGAAGAACTTCTGATGCTTGCGGTCGGTGGCGGCGTGTCCCCTGCCCCAGATGTTCCAGATCTCGGGATAGTTCTCGGACTGCCTGGCGCCATAGCGCATCTGGTTCTTCTGCTCTTCCAGGGCCGCCTCGTCGCCCGAGACCTGCCGCAGGTTCGACCGCATCTTGCGGTTGGTCTCCGGGTCCCGGTAATACCCGCCCTCGCCCACCCAGTCGTAGAACTCGGCGGTGTCGAAGAAGCCGTAGCCGTTGTACACGAGGGTCGCCGGCACGCCGTCCTCGAACTCCAGGTAGCATACGTAGGCGCCTTCGCCCGGACGGAAGTCGTCCCACACGCCGGTCATGGCGCGCACGCTCCGCACCAAGCCGCCGCCCAGCAGGCGCACAATGTCCACCTGGTGGGGCGCCTGGTTGAACAGGATGCCGCGGCTAGTGACCAGCTCGTGGCTCGGCCAGGGCCGGTACATGAACTCGTTGAAGTTCCAGGTGTTGACCATGCGTAACCGGCCCAACTCGCCGCTCCGGATGATCTCCCGCATCTTCCGGATGGGCGGATCGAAGCTGTGGGTGTGGCCCGCCAGGAGCTTGAGCCCGCGCCGCTCCGCCGCCTCGTTCATACGTTCGCAGTCGTCGATGGTGAGCGCGATGGGCTTCTCCACGATGGCGTGCTTGCCGTGCTCCATGGCCAGCAGCGCGTGCTCGGCATGCATCTCGGGAGGGGTGGCCACGTAGACCGCGTCGACGTTGGGACTCTTCACCAAGTCCCTCACGTCGTTGTAGCCCTCCGCGCCGAATTCCTCTTGGAACTGGGCTAGGGCATCGTCCCGGGGGTCGGCCGCCGCGGTCAACTTGATGTGCGGAAGGTCGGTGATGCCGGGCCGCTCGGTGAAGATCCGCGTCACCGCCATTCCCAGCCCGATGAATCCCAGTCTCAGCGTGTCAACCATCTCGGTCCTACGATGGCGTCCTTCGACTTCGCTCGGCTACGCCTCGCTACGCTCAGGACGAACGGGTGTGGGTTCTTGCACGGTTTTCTTTGCATTGCCGTTCGTCCTGAGCGTAGCGGAGCGGAGTCGAAGGACGCTGTCATCGCCGCGCCTCCCCTTCAAGCCCCCGGTGGTATTCTTTCCAGTCCATTCCCTCCGGCAGGAAGCCGTAGGTTGAGATGATGTTGAAGCGGTTGGCTTCGGGGTCGCGGACGACGTTGGCGGGATCGTGTCCCTGCTCCACGTCGGCGATGCCCTTGAGCAACACCTTGCGGGACGCCACGATGGGTGCGTCCGACGCGACAAGATGCTCTTGGGTGCGGTCCTGGATGGCGGCGCTCTCGGTGACGCAAAGATCCTGGGCCTGGAAGACGTGACCGATGCCGCTGTAGCTTTCCGTATTCATGGAGTCACGGTCCTGGAGATAACGGTTGGTCTTGTTACGCAGCGACTTGTAGCTCGAGTCGGTGGCCTGCCGCTCCCGCAGCACCGCCTCCTTGTCCAGCGGCCGCTCGCGGTTGAAGATCAGCACGTACTTCCAGTGGTTCTCGTCGTCGATGGGGACGTGCCAGTTCACGGTGTAACCGCGTCCGCCCTCCTGGCGCGCGGGCACGGCGCACAAATTGGGCATGATGAAGGTGCAGGAGCGGATGTAGGTGCGGTCCGGTGGCACTTTACGGAGCTTGCAGACCCTCAAGCCCACGTCCACCAGCTCCGCGTCCGTGGTCTCGGCGCCCGGCGCCCCGCCCCTGCTGCTGAGGCCGTTGGCGCCGCCATGGTCCGTGTTGGCCTGCACGTCGCGGTCGGTGTAGTGCAGGATCGACACGTGCAGCAGGTCGATGTTGCCCTCGTTTCCCTGCAGGTAGTTGCACTCGCTGTAGAGCTTGGTGCAGAAGACCTGTTCGTCCGGCAGGGTCAGGAACTCGTAGTTCGGCAGGAGCGGCGGCTCGCCCGGACCCATGTAGGCGAAGATCAGGCCCACCCGCTCGATGCACGGATACGCGGGCTGGCGGATCTCGCCCCGGTGCGCGCCGCCGCCGGGCTCTCCGGGCTGGTCCAGGCAGTTGCCGTGAATGTCGTAGAGCCAGCCGTGGTAGATGCACCGGAGCCCGCCGTCCTCCACCCGGCCGTAGCTCAGGTCCGCGCCCCGGTGGCAGCAGTGGATGCCCAGCAGGCCCGGGCGTCCCTGGTCGTCCCGGAACAGCACCATGTCCTCGCCCAGAAGCCGCACCGGAACGGGCGCGCCGCCGGACGGCAGCTCTTCGGACAACCCCACCGGCTGCCAGTACCGCCGCATCAACTCGCCGCAAGGGCTCCCCGGTCCCACCCGCGTCAGCCGGTCGTTCTCTTCCTGCAACATGATCGCTACCCGTCCGCTCCTTCGGGCTCCCAGTAGCCCGCTCCCATGCCCATGACGGCACTGTAGAAGGGCTGATAATGCAGGAACCGTGGCCGAACCTTGCCCACGGCTCCCAAGAGCGTGATCCAACTGCGCATCTCGATGCCGCCGTTGTCGAGCAGATCCCGTGAGGTCAACTGCTCGAGCTTGTCGCCTTCCGCGTCCATCATCAACCCCACCGCGTTACGGTCGAACTCCTCGCTGATGGAGCCGACGCCATGGGGTCCCGAGTAGTGCTTCCAAGGGTAGCCCGCGGTGAAATGGGACAACCCGCCCGACGCGTAAATGGCGACCCGCTCGTCCCCCGGCCGGCTCTCAATGATCTCTCGCATGGCCACTCCCAGACGGTAGCAGCGCCTCGGGCTCGGGGCGGGCACGTGGATGGCGTTCACGAACACCGGCACCACCGGTATGTCCGCGTCCGGAAGGATCCGGCGCATGATCGGCCCGTGGGCATGGGAGCGGGCTACTGGGAGCCC
>JAJDTQ010000280.1 GCA_022827045.1 Candidatus Binatia bacterium | reverse complement strand
TTCTTCCACTTCTCCCGGTCCTCGGCCGAGAAGTCGACGATCTTGACGCCCTTGCCCTTCAGGTACTTCTGGAACTTGAGGTCGTCGTCCTTCATCGCCTGGGCTTCCCACCTTCCGGCCTTGTCACCCTCCTCCAGAATGATCTTCTGGTGTTCCTTCGACAGGGAATCCCACTTCCTCATGTTGATGGTGAACATCGAGACGCCTGCGATGCAGCCCATCTCGATCTTGCTCATGTACTTGGCCACTTCGTAGGTCTTGAACCGCTGGGCCGCCTCGAAAGAGAGGATGCGCGCGTCGATGGTCTTGCGCTGCAGGGCTTCGTACATCTCTCCGCCCGTGGTGCTCACCGGGATCCCTCCGCCCGCCTTGATGGCCTTGGGCGCGATGCGGCCGAAGGTGCCGACCTTCTTCCCCTTCAGGTCCGCCAGGTTGCGGATGGGATCGTGCGCCACGAGCTGGTAGCTCGCCGTGGCGGTCATGCCCACCACTTTGTGGCCGAACTTGGTGAGCTCGGCGCTCGCCTCCGGGATCTGCTTGAGCACACGCTCGGTGCCCTGCCACGCCTTCACCGGGTCACTGACGGAGAAAGGCAGGCCCGCCACCTGCAGCAGCCTGATCTTGTCGGAAAAATAACCCACGGCCAGATCGGCCATGTCCGCGGTTCCCAACTGCACCGCTTCCAGGGCCTCCTTGGCGTGCACGAGAGAGTTGGCCCAGTAGATCTGGACCTCGATCTCGCCCTTGGTCCTCTCCGCCACCGCCTTCTGGAAACGCACCAGATAGTCGGCCCGCGGCGTTCCCGGGCGGGCGGACTGGGTCGGTACCTTGAGGATGATCTTCGACTGGGCGTCGTTCGGGACCGCCACGCCCGCGGCGCACACGAACGCTGCCAGTACAAAGAATGCCAACGATCTGGATAGTGCTTTCATGGCCTCCCCCTTGTGTTGCCAGTGGTTTGTAACCCCATCATGGAACGGTGTTTCGTCGCCGACACTAGTCGAAGCCGTAAACGGATGTCAAGGGCGAACTCCAAGGGATTTCGCAACGAAGCCGGGCACTTTCGCCCGTACGGGCCCGGCTTCGTCGATCCCTTCAGCCGCTCCTCATCCACCGGGTCAGCGGCTCAGCTCGCCGGCAGCCGTTCCTTCGGGAAGTTCGAGGCCGCGGTGACGCCGCCGTCGCAGATGAGGTTCTCGCCCCAAACGAAGCCCGAGTCGTCGCTGGCCAGGAACAGCATGGCCTTGGCCTGGTCCTCGGCCGTGCCCAGCCGTCCGGCCAGGTTCTTGAACTCGCGCCCCTCGGCGCCCTCGTCCTGGCCCACCGGCGAGCCGGAGCGGTTCGGTGTCAGGCAGTTGACCCGGATGTTGTACTGGGAGAGTTGCACCGCCATGCCGCGGGAGAGGTTGACCACGCCGCCCTTGGCGGCCATGTAAGCGATGGCGTCGGTACGGCCGGAAAGGCCGGAGGTCGAAGCCACGTTGACGATGACGCCTCCCCTGCCCTGTTTGACCATCTGCTCCGCCACGTACCGGCCGACGAGAAACGGTCCCTTGAGGGTCACGTCGATGACCAGGTCCCACTCCTCTTCCGAGATGCTGAAGATGGTTTCGTGGTCGGTGATGGCGGCGTTGTTCACCAGGATGTCGATGCCGCCGAAGGCATCCACCGTGGCCTGGACCATGGCCTTCACGTCGTCGGTGTCGGCGACGTTGCACTTGGCGTAGATGGCTTCATGGCCGTCGGCCTTGAGGTCGCCGACGACCTTCTCGCCGCGGCCCGGATCCATATCCACGATGCAGATCTTGGCGCCTTCCGAGGCGAACAGTTTGGCGGCCGCCTCGCCGATGTTGCGGCCCGATCCGGTGATAATCGCTACACGGTCCTTGAGCTTCATGCTTTCCTCCTTGCCCCACTACGATTGGTCGCTTTAGGGTCGTTTTGGTTTGCGGTTCAATATCGTTCCAACAACATGTTGACAAACACCGTCTGACACGGTCGGCGGCCCTTCGACTTCGCTTCGCTACGCACAGGGCGAACGGTTGTGTTTCGGAATCCTCAAGTAATTCCGTTCGCCCTGAGCGTAGCGAAGCGAAGTCGAAGGGCGCTCTTCAGGACTTGTCGAGCATCCCCAGGAATATTTTCTCCGCGGTCACGGGCAGATCCTTGATACGCACGTCCACGGCGTCGTCCACGGCGTTGGCGATCGACGGCGCCACCGGAATGAGCGAGGTCTCGCCAATGCCCTTGGCGCCGAACGGCCCGTTCTTGTGCGGCACCTCCACGGCGATGGGCGTGATCTCGTCCGGCATGTCGCCCAATGCCGGCAACACGTAGTCCACGAGGTTGGGATTGACCAGGATGCCGTTGTCCCACACCATCTGCTCGAACAGCGCCTGGCCCAGGCCGGTGATGGCGCCGCCCACGAGCTGCTGCTGGCAGCCCATGGGCGTGATCACCCGTCCCACATCCACCGCGGTGGCGTGCTTCAGCACCCGCAGCCGCCCGGTGTCCCTGTCGATCTCCACCTCGCTGCCGCCGGCGCCCACGAACCAGAACGACGAGGTGGTCTTGTCGCCGGTGTCCGGGTCCACGGTGCTGGTCTTCACCTCGCCCCGGCCCACCAGCGTGCCCCCCTGCATGCCGAAGTGGTTGAAGAGCACCTCGCGGATGGTCAGGGCGTTCTCGCGGAAGAGGACCTTGCCGCCCTCCATGCGTGTCTCCTCGAACGGCACCCCGTGCTCTTCGGAAACGAACCTGCGGAGCTGCTCGCACAGGTCCAGCGACGCCAGCTCCAGGGCCTTGCCCATGTGGAAGGTGGAACGGCTCGACGAGGTGGTGAGGTCGTAGGGCACCACGTCGGTGTCCACCCCCAGCACCGAGACCTGCTCCAGGGGTATCCCCAGCGTGTACGCCACGATGGCGGCCATGGCCGTGTCCGACCCCTGCCCCATCTCCACCGTGCTGGTGAACACGTTGACGCTGCCGTCCTCGTTGAGCTTGATGGCCGCGCACGAAATGGACGGGGTGATGGTGGCCTTGATGAGCGCCGCCAGCCCCCGGCCACGTACCTTGGAGGGGTCGTCCGGCGCCGGCATGGGCTCGCCCCACTTCATTTCCTGGGCCACCTTCTCCAGGCATCCCTTGACGCCGATGCTCCAGAGCTTCTCGCCGGTGACGAACTCGTCGCCCTCGTCGTAGATGTTCTGCATCCGCAGTTCGTAGGGGTCGCGGTTGAGCGCCTTGGCGATGATGTCGGTCTGGGATTCGCTGGCCCAAGCCGACTGGGACACGCCGAAGCCGCGGAAGGCGCCCGCCGGCGGCTTGTTGGTGTAGACCGACTTGGCGTCGATCTTGACGTGCTTGAACTTGTAGGGCCCGGCCGCGGTGTAGGCGGACTTCTTGGCCACCCGGGGGCCGATCTCCGCGAACGCGCCGGTGTCGAGGAAGACCTCGGCCTCCCGCGCGTGAAAGCTGCCGTCGGCCGTGACTCCGGTCTTCATGCGGATGAACGCGGCGTGCTTGGTCACCGTGTAGAAGACCTCTTCGCGGCTCAGCAGTATCCTCACCGGGCGCTTGGCCTTCTGCGCCAGCGCCACGGTCAGCGGCTCGATCTTGGGATAGACCTTGCTGCCGTAGCCGCCGCCCAGATACGGCACCATGATGCGGATCTTCGATACCGGCATCTTGAAGATGTTGGCGAGCTGGGTGCGCACCACGAAGGGGTTCTGAGTCGTGGACCAGAGGTTCACCCGTCCGTCGGGCTGAAACACCGCGATGCAGCCGTGGGGCTCCAGCGCTACGTGTTGGGTGGTAGGCAGGATAAAGGTGTCCTCGAAGATATGAGCGCATTCCGCGAACCCCTGCTCGATATCCCCCTTGCGCAGCTTGAAGTGGGTGCAGACATTGGTGTTCTCGATGGGCTTGAGCTCGGCGAGATCGGCGAAGCCATGCTCCGGGATGCGCACGGTCTCGTGCACCAGCGTGGCGTCTTCCTTCACCGAGTCGCGTACGTCCATCACCGGCGGCAGGTCCTCGTACTCCACGACGATGAGGTTGGCCGCCTCCTCGGCCGCCTCCCGTGTCTCCGCCGCCACCGCCGCCACCGGATCGCCCACGTGCCGGACCTTGTCCACCGCCACGATGGTCTGGTCCTTGAACACCGGCCCGTAGTAGGGCTCGATACCCGTTCCCTGGACCACGTCGTCCTTCGTGTAGACGGCCACCACCCCGGGCACCTTGAGGGCCTCGGATGCGTCCACGTAGCGTATCCACGCATGGGCCACCGGACTGCGCAGGATGGCTCCCTCGCAGACCCCCGGCATCTTCATGTCCGCCAGGTACGCGGCGCGGCCCGTGAGCTTGGCCTGGTAGTCGAGCCGCTGTCCGTCCTGCGCGCTCCGCGGCCTCTCGCTTATCGCCATGACACGCTCCTTCGGAACATCACGCTATCCCTGAGCCACGTTTCGAATGGCCTGCATGATTTCCTGGTAGCAGCCGCAACGGCAGAAGCTGCCGCCCATGTAGCTCTTGATCTGTTCGTCGTCGGGGTGGGGATTCTCGTCCAGCATGGCCTTGGCCGTCAGCAAAAACCCCGAGGTGCAATAGCCGCACTGCAAGGCGCCGAACTTCATGAACGACTCCTGCAGCGGATGCAGCCGGTCCCCATCGGCCAGGCCCTCCACGGTGGTGACCTTGCGGCCGTCGGCGTCCACCGCCAGCACCGAGCAGGCGCTCACGGGCTTGCCGTCGACGAGGAGCGTGCAGGCGCCGCATACCTGGATGTCGCAGCCGAGCTTCGCGCCGGTAAGGTCCAGCTCTTCCCGGACCACGTCGAGCAGCGTGCGCCAAGGCTCCACCTCCACCTCGCAGGATGCGCCGTTGACCTCCATGGTGATGGCCTTCTTCATGCCGCAGGATCCTCTCTGTCTCTGTTCGTCTTCGGGATGGCGCCGACCCCCGAATCCGTCGTTGCCGCTCTCTCGTTCGTCATTCCGGCGAAAGCCGGAATCCAGATGGGTGGGGCGGGGCGGCACTGCGGACCCCTCGCCCCTCCACTCCTGGATTCCGGCTTTCGCCGGAATGACGTTGCCCGAGACATTGAACTGTAACCCCTCAACCGTTGCCTCTCGCCCTCTCGTACACCTTCGCTGCGAGACGCCGCACCAGAGCCGCCACCATCTCGCGCTTGTAGCGCTCCGAACCGCGCAGGTCGTCCATCGGGTCGCATTCGTCGGCCGCCGCCCGGGCGGCCTGGTGGAGGTTCTCGTCGTTGAGCGGCTGGCCCTCCAGCGCGACCTCGGCGTTGCGCGCGCGCATGGGCGTGGGCGCAACGCAGCCCAGGCCGACGCGAACGTCCCCGCATGCGCCGTCGGCGGGGTTCACCGACATGCGCACGGCCACGCCGATGCAGGGCTTGTCCACCACCGAACTGCTGGAGAACCGGACGTAGTCGATGGCGCTGTACGCGGGCAGCGGCGGGACCACCACGTGCGTCAGCACCTCGTCCTCCCCCAACTGGGTCTCATAATAGTCGACGAACACGTCTTCCAGCGGAAGCGTGCGGCCGCCGGATGTGTTGGCGATGCGCACCGTGGCATCCAGCGTGATGAAGACGCACGGCAGGTCGGTCAACGGCTCGCCCGAGGCGATGTTGCCGCCCACCGTGGCCATGTTGCGCACCCGGATGTTGGCCACGTCGTGCTCCAGCTCGCACAGCACCGGCAGGCGCTTCGCCAGCAGGCTGGAAGTCTCGATGTCGTGGTGCGTCACCAGTGCGCCGATGACCAGGTCGTCCCCGGACTCCTCGATGCGCCGCAGCTCGTCGATCTTCTTGATGTTGATCAGCGCGTCGGGCTGAAGGAAACCCTGCTTGAGCAGGATCGTAAGGGAGCTGCCGCCGGCGAACACGCGCGCGTTGCCCCTGTATTGCTTGAGCAGGTCGCAGGCTTCGGCCACGGTGCCGGGTTCCAGGTATTCGAAGTGCTTCATGATCGCCGGGAAACGTTGCGAGCCGTTCGTCCTGAGCGTGGCGTAGCGCCAGCGGAGCGAAGTCGAAGGACGCTGGTCACAGGTCCCTCAGATATAATCCACCTTGTCGACGCCGGGCACCTGGACCTTCCGGTAGTACTCGTTGTCCTTGAGTGGCATGGTGGCGTCGATGCCCCACACGGCGGTGGTGCGCGGCGCCGGCGCCGAGGGGTCCAGCGTGGACATGGCCAGGTTGGGAACGATGATGACGTCCTTGTCCGGCTGGACCCGCGTATTGACCGCCCACTCAACGTCCACCGGATCGTGCACGTTGATGTCCTCGTCCACTACAACCACCCGCTTGAAGCCCGCGCCGGTGGCCAGCAGCGCCAGGATGACGTTGCGCGCCTCCGCGTCATGCCGCTTGCGCATGGACACCACGGCGTGGTGCCGGAAGGTGCCGCCGGCGCTGACGCTGAAGTCCTTGACCTCCGGGGTGATGGTGGACACCGTGCGGTAGACCAGCGCCGCGTTGGCGCACTCGATGAGCGTGTGGTTCTCGGTCACCGGCATGCCCGTGAGGCAGGTCTCGTAGATGGGGTTCTGCCGCATGGTGATGGCGGTGACCTGGACCACCGGCGCCTGCTTGCTCTCGCTGTAGGTGCCCGGGTACTCGCCGTAGGGGCCGTCCGACACCCGCTCACCGGGGACGGTAACGCCCTCGATCACCACCTCGGCATGGGCCGGCACGTCCACATCGATGGTGTCGCACTTGGTCAACTGCACCGGCGCCCCGCGCAGACCCCCGGCCACGGCGAACTCGTCCACCCCGTAGGGGACCCGGGACTGGGAGCCGATGATGATGGCCGGGTCCACGCCGATGGCCGTGGCCACCTCCAGCCCCTCGCCCCGGTCCTCGGCCTTGAGGATCATGCGCCCCAGGTGATGGTCCGGCGGCGCCCACAGGGACAGCTTGTCCTTGCCCAGCCGCAGCATGCGGTGGATGGACACGTTGGGGATGCGCGTCTCCGGGTCCTTGCCGATCTGCACGCCGATGGTAACGTAGGCGCCGCAGTCCTTCTCCGAATGGACGCAGATGGGAAGCTTGTCGAGGTCGATGTCGTCGCCGGTCCAGCGCACCTCCTTGACCGGGCCGGTGGGCACCATCTCGGAGGGGATGCGCGTGTCCTCGAGAGTCAGGTAGCGCTCCAGCAGCTTGTCCTCGGTGACCCCCAGACCCAGCGCGACGAGCCGCCGGGTGGCGTACAGCGCCCCGAGAACGCGCCAGTCGGGATGGTCCTTGACGTTGTTGAACAACAACGCGGGACCGCCGATGTCGGAACTCTTGCGGATCCCCGCGGCCACCTCGAAACGCGTGTCCACCTCCCGGTTCACCTCCAGCAACTGCCCCTCGCGCTCCAGCACGTCAAGGAATTCTCTCAGGTCTTGATGCAATGCAAGTCTCCCGTATCCATGGGTGTAAGCAAAGTGTCTAATTACCAAAAGGCCTATGGGGAGTCTACCGTTGACACTGCCGCTCCATGCGGGTAGGGACAGGGCGCATGATCACGATCCGGGCACTGCGCAAGGAGTTCGTCGTCACCGACGGCAAGGTCGCCGCGATCAAGCGTCTCGACCTCGACGTGAACGAGGGGGAGTTCTTCGTCATCGTCGGCGCCAGCGGCTCGGGGAAAACCACGCTTCTGCGCTGCGTCGCGGGGCTCGAGACCCCCAACGGCGGCGAGATCCGCATCGCCGACCGCACGGTGTTCGGGGACGATCCGCCGGTGTGGGTGCCGCCCCAGGACCGGAACTTCGGCATGGTGTTCCAGTCTTACGCCGTGTGGCCGCACCTGACCGTATTCGACAACGTCGCCCTGCCGCTCCGGGAAGGCGCCCAGAAGATCCCTCGCCAGCAAGTCGACCAGCGTGTGCGGAACGCGCTCCACATGGTGCAGCTCGACGAGCAGACCGACCGTCCGTCCACGCTCCTGAGCGGCGGCCAGCAGCAGCGGGTGGCGCTGGCCCGGGCCATCGCCGTGAACCCCAACGTGCTGCTCATGGACGAGCCCCTGAGCAACCTGGACGCGCGCCTGCGGGAGGACGTGCGCGGCCGCATCCGCGACTTGGCCAAGCAGCTCGGTGCCACAGTGCTCTACGTCACCCACGACCAGGTCGAGGCCATGGCCATGGCCGACAAGATCGCGCTCATGAGCCTGGGGGAACTGTTGCAGTACGGCAGCCCCATGGACCTCTACCGCAGCCCCAACTGCGCGGAGGTAGCCGAGTTCTTCGGCTCGGTCAACTGGCTCCCTGGCCGGCGCGTGGACCCCGACCTGGTGGAAACCCGGATCGGCCGCTTCCGCACATCCGGGGACGCCGACGCGAGCCCCGATGTGTTCGTGGGGTTCAGACCCGAGTGTATTCAATATGCGGAGCCCGCCGGCGGCAAGGGGGACAACACCTTCGAGGCGCGGCTCACCTCCAGCGTGTTCCTGGGCGACCAGTTCGTCTACGACGCAACCGCGGACGACATCGCGCTCACCGGCAAGAGCCGCACGGTACCCACGACCCACGGGGATACGCTCTCGCTCCGCGTGATGCCCGACGACGTCATGGTGTTCGCGGCCGACGAGAAGAACACCGCCTTCGTGAACTCCGTCGGCAAGCAGGCTTAGTCAGGGTCCCGAACACGGATCACCCAGGCCCTGGCGGCGCGTCGAGCGCGTACAGATCGTCCAGGAATACCAGCCGTCTGCCCTTTCCGTTCCGGGATTTGGACAAGTCATGGTTCGACAAGTCGTGTTTAGACGACAACCAGACCCTGTCGCGAGGCGAACGCCTCCGCCAAGGAACGAAGAGTACGTGCCCGTGCGGCCTGCGCCGCGCCAGCCTTGCAATGGCCCGGGAATTGTGGTGCAAGGGTAGCCCGTGTCAGGAAGCCAATACTGAAGGAGGAAACCGATGCCCGACGTCAAACGCAACCACAGGTGGGCCGTCGCCCTGAGCGCCGCTGTCTGCTCACTGTTCCTCGTCGCGGGAGCCTACGCGGCCGACGCCCCCAAGACCCTCAAGGAGCTGGTGGAGGGCGCGAAGAAGGAAACCACCCTCAGGGGCATGTGGTCTTCGCGCAGCCTCGGCGGAAGCAAGGGCTTCTCGCACCTGGTCTCCGCCATGAACAAGAAGTACGGCACCAACATCAAGCCGCAGTTCACGCCCGGTCCCAGCATGACCAAGATGATCGGCAGGCTCACCCGTGAGCTGAAAGCGAACCAGCCGGCCAGCACGGACGTCCTCTGGAACAACTCGGGCGGAATGCTGAAGTCCGGCCAGGTGGGGCTGACGCGGCCCATGAACTGGATGGCCTATCTGGACCGGCCGATGATCAAGGACGCGGGTTTCGACCCCCTGGCTCCGAAAGGCATCGGGCTGGCCTCGGCGTCCACCCTGGTGGGCATCATGTACAACAGCGACGTGGTGAAGGGCGACGACATCCCCAAGAGCATGAACGACGTGCTCCATCCCAAGTGGAAGGGCAAGATCGCGTCCACGCCTTACGTCGCCGGGCTGCGCGAGTTCGCCACCCCCAGCCTGCTGGGGAAAGAGGTGATGATCGACTACGCCAAGAAGCTGTCCAAGCACGTCGGCGGCCTCATCCGGTGCGGCACGGTGGACCGCCTCACCAGCGGCGAGTTCGCGATGCTGGTGTTCAGCTGCGGCGACCAGTACGTGAACCAGGCCAAGCGTGACGGACTGCCCCTGGGCTACTCGGTGGTGAACGAAGCGGTGGTGTCGCACACCCGTTACGGCGCGGTCCCGGTGCACTCCCAGGCGCCCAACGCCGCGGCGCTGTTCATCGCCTACCTGCACAGCAAAGAAGGCCAGAAGTGGAGCTGGGAGGTCAACGGCTTCGACTTCCATCTCTATCCGGAGTCCCATGAGCGGAAGATCCTGGCGGACGCCCGCGCCCGCGGAGCCAAGGTGGTGGTCAATTCGCCGCAGTGGCTGGGAACGCAGAAGGACTACCGGAAGACCCGCAAGGAGCTGGAAAAGATCATGCAGCAGAAGTAGGCGCCCTCCGGGCTGTCCTTGCACGCACCGGCCGGGGACGCCGCGCATGGCGGCGGCCCGGGCCATCGGTGCGCGCCATTGAACCCGCGGATCACGCCGCGGCAAACGCCTGTCCTGCCGCGGACCCGTGAACCTCCGAACGCGCCGCACCTATGGAAGCCGTCCTGAGACGACCGTTCCTCCGCGCGCTCCGGCCCAAGGCATCGCCCTGGATGCTGGGGCTGGCCATCGTGCCCATGTTCGTGATCGCGGTGCTGGTGGCCGTGCTGGTGTGGATCAGCTTCCAGACCGGCATGCTGGGGACCTCGGACGCCACCTACACGGTCAATAACTACTTTGAGATCCTGGCCGATCCGTTCGTCGCGGAGGTCACCTACAACACCCTGATCTTCACCGTGGCCACCACGGTGGTGGCGCTGGCCATCGGCCTGCCCATCGCCTGGCTCACCGAGCGCACCACCCTGCCCTACAAGGGGCTGGTCTACACCATCATGACCCTGGGCCTGCTGATACCGGGCATCTACACCGCCATGGGGTGGACCTTCCTGGCGCACCAGCGCATCGGCTTCCTGAACCGCTGGCTGGTGAGCCTGTTCGGCCTGGAAGGGGGCCCCATCAACATCGCCACCCCGGTGGGCATGGGTTTCGTCCAGGGCCTCAGCCTGGCGGCGCTGGCTTTCATCCTCACCGCGCAGATGTTCCGGGCTATGAACCCGTCCCTGGAGGAGGCGGCCAAGATCCACGGCATGAGCTTCTTCGCGACCCTGCGCCGGGTGACGTTGCCGCTGGCCTTTCCGGCCATCCTCGCCGCGGTGATCTACATGGCCACCATCGCCATCGCCACCTTCGACATCCCGGCCATCATCGGGCTCGGCAACCGGGTCTACATGCTCAGCACCTTCGTCTACCTCAAGACCAATCCCGGCGACGACGAGTTCCCCGAGCACGGCATCACCGCGGCCCTGGGCGTGCTGATGATCGGAGTCGCCGTGCTGCTCACCTGGTGGTACAGCTCGGTGCTGCGGCAGGGCCACCGCTACGAGGTGGTGACCGGCAAGGGCTACCGCCCCACCCTCATCGACCTGGGCAAGTGGGGGATGGCGGGCTGGGGCTTCATCGGTCTCTACATCCTCGCCTCCAAGCTGGTGCCCCTGCTCCTGATCGCCTACGTCGCGGTAACGCCCTACCTGGCGCCTCCGTCCTGGGCGATGCTCAACCGGGCGTCTTTGGCGGCGTTCTACAACATCGACTGGGACCTGGTGTGGCGGGGCCTCCAGAACACGGCGCTGCTGGTGGCGGTGGTGCCGACGGTGACGCTGGTGGTGGCCTTCGCCATCTCCTGGCTCATCGTGCGCTCGGCCTCGCGCTACCGCTACGCCCTGGAGTTCGGGGCCTTCCTGCCCCACGCCCTGCCCGAGGTCATCCTCGCCATCGCCGCGCTGCTGGTGTCGCTGTTCGTGCTCAAGAACTTCATTCCGCTCTACGGCTCGGTGTGGCTCATCGCCATCGTCTACATGGTCTCGCGGCTGGCCTTTGCCACCCGCGCGCTCAACAGCTCCCTGCTGCAGATCCACAGGGAGCTCGAGGAGGCCGCCTATACCGCGGGGCTGTCGGCGGTGCGGACCTCCTGGAGGATCCTGGTGCCGCTCTTGCGTCCGACCATCCTGTCGGTGTGGATCTGGTCCGCCATCCTCGTGTACCGGGAGCTCACGGTGGCGGTGTTCCTCATCAGCCACGACAACATCACCCTGCCGGCGGTGATCTGGAGCTACTGGTTCTCCGGCGCCACCAATCTGGCGGCGGGTGTCACCCTGGTGCTGACGGCGGTGCTGACGCCGTTGATCCTGGTATTCTGGTGGTTCGGCCGGCGCTCCCTGATGCCCGAGTCGTGACCGGAGCATGGGCGTCCTTCGACTTCGCTTCGCGAAGCCTGTCCTGAGCCTTGTCGAAGGGATCGGGACGAACGGTCCGTGGACGATCAAGCCGTTGGTCCTGAGCGTAGCGAAGCGCGAGCGGAGCGAAGTCGAAGGACGCTAGTGTCCTGTCTGCCAGAGGAAGCACTTGTGACGGAGAGAAGCATCGTCGGCGCCCCGGTCCTGCGCGCCGAAGGCCCGGACAAGGTCACTGGCCGCACCCGCTACGCCGCGGACATCCCGCGGGAGGGGATGCTCTGGGGAAAGATCCTCCGCAGCCCACATCCCCATGCGCGCATTCGTGGCATCGACGCCACGCGGGCGCGGCAAGCACCGGGGGTTCGGGCCGTGGTCACGGGCAGAGACATTCCGAACCACTTCATGGGCAAGCAGATCCGGGATCTGCCCGTGCTGTGCTGGGACCGGGTGCGATACATCGGCGACCGGGTGGCGGCGGTGGCCGGCGACACGCCGGAGGCGGCGGAAGCCGCCCTGGCCCTCATCGAGGTGGACTACGAAATCCTGCCGGCGGTGTTCGATCCAGTGGCCGCCACCGAGCCCGAGGCACCGCTGCTGCACGACGATGTCGCCGGCTACGCCGGGGCGCCGCGCGAGCGTCTGGCCTCCGACGTCCACAACGGGCTCACACGCCTCGCCTGGAGCAAGGGCGACGTGGAGCGGGGATTCCGAGAGGCCGACGCGGTCCTGGAGCACACCTTTCGTGTACCCGCCCGTCATCAGGGATACCTGGAGCCCCACGCCGGGCTTCTGGCCATCGATCCGGACGGCCGCATCCAGGTCTGGGCTTCCACCAAGGACCCTTTCCGCACCCGCCGGATGCTGGCCGACGCCATCGGCGTCGAGCACGCGCGGGTGCGCGTTCACTCCGTGAACGTGGGCGGCGAGTTCGGCGGCAAGGGCGACGCCCGGGACCTCCCCATCGCGTACTTCCTCGCGCGGGAATCGGGGCGGCCGGTGAAGATCGTCATGACCTACGCGGAGGAGCTGACCGCCAGCAACCCCGACGAGGCCACGGTGGTTACCGTCCGCACGGGCGTGAAGCGCGACGGCCGCATCGTGGCGCGGCGCATGAAGGCGTGGCATGCGGGCGGCGCCTACGGCGGCCTCAAGGCCAGCGCCTCCTTCGCCACCTGGCACTACGTCGGCGGCCTCTACCGGGTGGAGAACGCCTCGTTCGAGTTCCTGCAGATCTACACCAACACCACTCCGGGAGGCTATTACCGGAGCCCCGGCTCCATCCCCAACTTCTTTGCGCTGGAATCCCACACCGACCTCGTCGCGCGGGAGCTCGGCATGGACCCGGGCGAGTTCCGCCTGCGAAACGTGCTGCGCGACAACGACGAGGATGCCATCGGCAAGCGGCTGCCGGGCCTGCGGATTCACCCGGTGCTGTCGCGGGCGCTGGAGGCGGCGGACTGGAGCGGCCCGCACCCCGGCCCCAACCGCGGCCGGGGCGTGGCCATCTACGGACGCCACATCTCCGGCGGCGAGACCGGCATCGCGGTCACGGCCGAGACGGACGGCACGCTCACGGTGCTGAGCCCCACCGTGGACCAGGGGACCGGAACCCACACCATCCTGCGCCAGCTCGTGGCCGAGCGCATGCAGGTGGCGTTGGAGCAGGTCCGCGTGGTCACCGGCGACACCGACATCGCTCCCTACGACACCGGAGCCAGGGCCAGCCGGGTCACGTACACCGCGGGACAAGCCGTGGAAAAGGCCTGCGACGGCCTGGAGGCCAAGCTCGCCGGCCACGCCGCTCGCCTGCTGGAATGCGATCCATCCGAGGTAGTCTACGAGAACGGCGCCTTCCGGTTTCCCGCCGATTCAGGACAGGGTGTCCCCTTGGCGCAGGTAGCGACCCGACACCCGGACGACCGCACGGTGACCGTGGAGGAAGACTTCCGTTACCCGGACGAGGTCACCTACGTGTGCGCGCAGGTGGCGGAGGTAGAGGTGGACCCCGAGACAGGAGCCACGCGGGTCGAACGCATCGTCACAGCCCATGACGTGGGCACGGTGATCAATCCCATCACCCACCAAGGGCAGATCGACGGCGGCGTCGTCATGGGCGTTGGCCAGGGGGTCATGGAAGAGCTCGCGCTGGACAACGGCAAGGTCGTCAACGCCAACCTCGGCGAGTACAAGCTGCCCGGCATCCGCGACATCCCGGCGCTGGAAACGGTCCTGGTGGAATCGGAAGGCGGGTTGGCGCCGCACGGAGGAAGGGCCATCGGAGAGTTCGCCAACAACGCTCCTCCGGCGGCCATCGCCAACGCCGTGGCCGACGCCGTGGGGGTACGGCTCTTCGAGATTCCGGTAACCTCGGAGAAAGTGTACCGCGGGCTGACGGAGAAACGGTCAACAGGTCCGGTGGTCGCGCCTTCACGGGAACGGCGCCAAGGTGGTAACAATGACAGCCGGACATTGACCGAGCTTGTTGAAGGAGGATCGGGAATGCTGGAAAGCAAAGTGGTCGTGGTCACGGGCGGCGGCAAGGGCATCGGACGCCACGCCGCGCTCACCTTCGCGCGGGAGAAGGCCAAGGTCGTCATCATCGACGTAAGCCAGGAATGGCTCGACAAGACCGGCCCCGAGTTGGGGGAGCTGACCGACGCCCTGGGGATCAACGCGGACGTGCGGGACGAGAAAGCGGTCCGGCGGGCATTCGACGAGGTGGTTTACCGGTTCGGGCACATCGACGTGCTGGTCAACGACGCCGCCATCGTGCCGCATTTCGCCTGGGGCATCCCCCGCTGGCCGCTGATCAAGGACATGGACGTCGACTTCTGGGACAAGGTCATCCAGACGAACCTGGGGGGCACCTTCCTGTGCTCCAAGCACGCGCTCGCCCACATGGAGCCGCGCGGCTCCGGGCACATCATCAACCTGTATGGCGGCGGGGGCGTCTCGCCCGGCGGCGCCTGCGCCTACGTGGTCACCAAGGACGCCATCTGGACCTTCAGCCGCTACCTGGCGGAGGAAGTGCGGGAGTCCAACGTGTGCGTGGTGACCTTCTCGCCCCGCGTCCCAATCGTCACCGAAGGTGCTCCCGAGGACGCCTACGGGCGCCTGCCCAGCCCGGAGATCCTGGGACAGGGGTTCGTGCTGGCGGCCCAGGTGCCCATGGAGGATTCGGGACGTTGTTTCTACTACGAAGACGGGAAGCTCGTTCCTTCCAAGGACGGGAGGTACGATTAACGCGCCGGCCCCAACGACCCGCCACCGGCCGCAAGGGGAGAGAATAGGGCCGGCGCCGATGGCCACGGCTCTAGCTCACGCCCAGTGAGCCGTCAGCAGGACCCAGGGCGGCGACCATGTCCGGGTAGGAAGCGAGCCCGAATCGGCCTCCCATCTCCTCGCGCCAGATACCGTCCAGCGCCTGGCGTACGTCCAGGGTCAGCGCATCCACGTGATCGCCGACACGCCCGCTTCTCAGCTTGGACGACGAGCCTCCAGGCGGAAGGCCGTTGGCGGCGTTGCGGGCTGCACGGACCACGTGGTCGTCGAACCGCGATCCGTGGGCCTTCATGAACTCGATGGAAGACTGCCGCACCACCACGTCCAGCAACTCGTCGTCCAGCGGACACCCGATGAACCGGGCGATGCGCCGAACCGTTCCCGGAACGTCCGCCAACGCGGGCTCATAGCCCAGCAGCATCACGTCCTCCCGCCCGCGCCGCGGCCACCACGACGCCACGTGCTTCCAGTAACCGCGGTCCCGCTCGGGCGCCAGAAAGAAATTCCGGGCGTAGTCGTCCATGGCGATGGCCCCGGCCTCGAAGCGCCAACCCTCGTGGAAGTGATACATGGACACCAGCACGTCCTTGGGGTCCCGCACCATGGAGATGTAGCGGCCTCCCTTGGGGACATCGTGCCAGCTCAGGTGGCTCTTGAAAGCCCGCGGCTCGGCCACCTGAGGGGCGTCAGGGTCGATGCCGAGGTCAAGGGCCAGCTCGAGCCATGGCACCACCAGGGTGATCTCCTCGAAGTCCATGGAGCCCCGGGTCCTGAGCCCGTGCACGATTTGCTGCAGCCAGGTCGTGCCGCACTTGGGAAACGTCGCGATGATGACGTCGGTGGGATGTGGGCGGAACGCCAGCGCGGCAGCCCGGCTGCCGGCGCTGCCGATGCCGCCGCGGAACGAGCTCATCTCGGCAATCGACCGCGCGCGTTTCAGGACGCGTGCCCGTGACCGCGTATCGTCCTTCATTTGGCGGGGGCCGGCTCAATCATCGTCATGAAGCGTGCGGCGACGGTTCCGGACGCTGCCGCGTCACCAGTCCTTGTTGATGAAGGCCAACAGCCGCTCGGCGCCGTCGCGCTCCTCGAACTGGGCGTTGAGGCGCCGCTTCATGTTGTCGACCTCGCCGCTCTGGAGCCGCTCGTAGAGCTGTCCGCGCTTGCCGAAGGGGGTCATCACCAAGTCCGCCGCCACCGCCAGCAACCGCAGGTGCTCCTTGGTGGTGGGGGCCAGACCCCGGAAGTAGCGGTCCACCAGGGGCCCCAGCTCACTCTCGGCCAGGTCCGAGCCGCCGCCGGTGAGCACCAGCGAACTGGTGAGCAGGTTCTCCATGTTGCGCTCCGCACGGTCCGACGCCTCGATGCTGTGGACCCGGTAGGAGGGACTGAGGAGCGGGGCCCAGAAGCCCCCGGCCGTCCGATACCCCCGGTTCTCCGCGACCTCGACGCAGTCGCGCTGGATCTCCAGGTCCTTGATGAAGGTCGCAAGCCCGATCTCCGAGTTGGGGGCCTTGTGCCGACCCGACCACTCGGTGAGCAACTGCGCCACGCCGAGGAAAGTCTCCAGCTTGGTGATGAGGCGCACCATGGTGGCGTACTGGGCCCAGGTCTGGATGTTCCGGTGAAAGCCCGCCACCAGCTCCGGCGCGCGGTAGGCGAAGACCCGCTCCCAGGGCACCACCACGTTGTCGAACACCAGCGTGGCGTCGATCTCATCGAACCGCGTCGTGAGCGGAAAGCGCTCCGGGTCGGCGTGCTCGGCGTAGAGGTCCCGGCAAATGATCGTGAGCCCCGGGGCATTCATGGGGATGGCGAAGGCGATGGCGTAGTCCGGCTCGTCAGCGCCCCGCGGGCGGATGGGATACACCAGCGCCTCGTCGGAGAGCGGCGCCAGGGTGGCGAGATTCCGCAGACCCCGGACCACCGGCCCCTCCGAGGTCTCGCCGACGATGTGGAGAAACAGGTCCGGGTCCCGCTGCTCGCTCGCGCGCTTCGAATGGTCGTAGAACTGGTCCGTGAGGGCATGAGTCAGGCACAGGTCCCCGGCGATGCAGCGGCGGTAGTAGGCCCGGGCGTTTTCGCCCCAGCGCGTGTCTTGGGCGGCGAGCGTGTCGGCGAAGTCCAGCAGACCGACCACCAGCTCCGCGCAGAACTCCGGGTAACGCCCCATCTGGCCGAAGGTCTCCCGGGACCACAGTTCGATGTTGCGGCGCTTGGCCTGGAGCTCTTCCGCGTTCATCGGCGGCAGATAGCTGTAGGAGATGCGCTCGCCGTCCCGCTCCACCGTCATGGTGTCGCCGTCTTCGGCCGACGCCTGCCGGTCGTAGAGGTCCGCGAGGGTCTTGATGGTGCCGGTAAAGCCGGGATGGATGGTCACGTCCTCGATGCGCTTCCCCGCATGCCACACCTCGCGGCCGTCGCGCAGCGATTCGATGTAGTTCCTGCCGGATCGAATGGCCATACCCGTGATCTCCTACCGAAACCCGCCAGCCCCCGGCCTGGCAGATCCTTGCGATCGTTTTCGCGCCGGACGAGAAGCCGTTAATAAAGATGGGGACAAGCCACCACGGATGTGGGGATGCTTACCATAAGCCTCCCGGTCATCATAACCGAGTTCCGGACGGACATCTCCGACCCATGATGAAATCGGCCCCCCAGCCAAGGAGAGACGATGAGAAAGTCCGAACAGAAGAAACGTGCCGAGACCTTCGCAGCGATGCACGAAGGCAATGAACTTCTCGTCCTGCCCAATGCGTGGGATGCCATCAGCGCGTGTGTCCTGGTGGAAACAGGTTTCGCCGCCGTCGCCACCACCAGCGGCGGCTGTGCGTTCGCACTGGGATATCGCGACGGCGAGAACATCTCCTTGCGGGAGATGGCTGATGCCGTGCGCCGTATCGCCAACGCCGTGCCCGTACCGGTCTCGGCGGATATGGAAGCGGGCTACGGTCCGGCGCCGGAGAACGTGGCGGAAACGACACGCCGGACCCTCGGAGCCGGCGCGGTCGGGATGAACATCGAGGACGGCGACAAGCGCAACCCGGGACACCTTATCGAGTTCGCGGTGGCGGTGGAACGCATCCGCGCGGCCCGCGCGGTCGCCGATTCGGCGGGCATTGCGATGGTCATCAATGCCCGCACCGACGGATTTCATTTTGGTGACGGCGAGGACGTGTTTTCCGAGACGGTCCGCCGCGCCAACGCCTACCTGCGGGCGGGCGCCCGTTGTGCGTTCGTGCCGTTCGTCAGCGACGGCGCATTGATCGGTCGGCTGGCCGCTGCCATCGACGGGCCGATGAACGTGCTGGCCGGCGCGAACACTCCGCCGGTTCCGAAGCTTCGCGATCTGGGTGTCAGGCGGGTGACCGTCGGAAGCAACCTTGCCAAGGCGGCGATGTCACGGGTGCGTCAGGCTGCCGATGAGTTGCGTGGACCCGGCACCTTCGAGTTTGCCCGCGATGTTTACACACAAGCCGACCTGCACCGGATCCTGACCAGCCCAGGCGGCCACGGAAAGGATTGAAGGCAGGGGGCATCAGGCGCTCCCTGACCAACGGCCAGCGAGCCGTCGCATCACCAGTCCTTGTTGATGAACTCCAGCAGCCGGTGGGCGCCGTCGCGCTCCTGGAACTGCGCGTAGGCGCGCCGCCGCTGGTTGTCCGGGTCGCCGCTCTGAAGACGCTCGTAGAGTTGTCCGCGCTTGCCAAACGGCGTCATGACCAGATCGGCCGCTACCGCCAGCAGCCTCAGGTGCTCCCGGGTGCTGGGGGCGCAGCCGCGAAAGTAGCGGTCCACCAGCGGTCCCAGGTCCCCGCTGGCCAGGTCCGAGCCGCCGCCGGTGAGCACCAGCGAGCTGGTCAGCAGGCTCTCCATGTTGCCCTCGGCCCGGTCCGACGCCTCGATGCTGTGCACCCGGTAGGCCGGGGTGAGGCGCGGCGCCCAGAAGCCTCCCTTTGTGCGGAAGGCCCGGGCCTCTCCCATCTCCACGCAGTCGCGCAGGATCTCCAGGTCCTGCACGAACGCGGCCAGCCGGAGTTGCGAGCTGGGATTTTTGTGCCGGCCGGACCATTCCGTCAGGAGCTGGGCCACCGCAAGGAACGTCTCGAGCTTGATGATGAGGCGGACCAGGGTGGCGTAGCCCGCCCAGGTCTGGATGCTCCGGTGAAAGCCAGCCACCAACTCGGGCTTTCGATAGGCGAAGATCCGGTTCCAGGGCACCAGGACATCGTCGAAGATGAGCGTGGCGTCCACCTCGTCGAAACGCGCGGTGAGCGGAAAGCGCTCCGGGTCGGCGTGCTCGGCGTACAGATCCCGGCATATGATCTTCAGTCCCGGGGCGTTCATGGGGACCGCGAAGGCCAGGGCGTACTCGGGCTCGTCCGGGTCCCGCGGCCGGTTGGGATACACCAGGGTTTCGTCGGACAGGGGCGCCAAGGTCGCGAGGTTCCGGAGGCCGCGAACCACCGCCCCCTCCGAGGTCTCCCGGACCACATGGAGGACCAGGTCCGGATCGGACTGCTCACTCACCCGTTTCGAGTGGTCGTAGAACTGGTCCTGCAGGGCATGGGTCAGGCACAGGTCGCCGGCGATGCAGTGACGGTAGTATTCCCGGGCGTTTTCTCCCCAGCGCGGGTCGTGGTCCGCCAACGTGTCGGCAATGTCCAGCATGCCCACCACCAGCTCCGCGCAAAACTCCGGGTACCGTCCCATCTGGCCGAAGGTCTCCCTGGACCACAGCTCGATATTGCCGCGCTTGGCTTGCAGCTCCTCGGCGTTCAGCGGCGGCAGGTAGCTATAGGAAATGCGCTCGCCGTCCCGCGCCACCGTCATGGTGTCGCCGTCCTCCGCCGAGGCCTGCCGGTCGTAGAGGTCCGCGAGGGTCTTGATGGTGCCGGTGAAGCCCGGATGGGTGGTGATGTCGTCGATGCGCTTTCCCGCGTGCCACACTTCGCGGCCGTCGCGCAGCGACTCGATGTAGTTCTTGCCGGATCGAATGGCCATGCCCTCTGACCTCCTGCCGGGACCCCGCCGGGAACGCCTCGGGCCCGTGAGTGCTCCAATCGTTTTCGTGCCGGACGAGAAGGGGCTAAGAATGGTGGGACGGGCTCGCGCCCGCTCCCGGTCCACCCGTCATGGCACCCTGGCTCAGAGACTTCATCGACAACCGCGTCTTCGGCCCCAACCACCGCTGGTGGGCCCTCTGGGTCGTCGTCATCTCTGTCTTCATCGCCACCACGGATGTCGGCATGCTTACCATAAGCCTGCCGGTGATCATAACCGAGTTCCGCACCGACATCACTTTCGCCGGCTGGATCGTCTTCGTCTACGCGCTGGTGACGGGAGCCCTGTACCTGCCCTGCGGCAGGCTCTCGGATCTCCTCGGGCGGAAGCTCACCTTCTCGGCGGGCTTCATGGTCTACGGCGTGGCCTCGATGCTGGCGGGAGTGGCCCAGGGACCCTCGCAGCTCATGGCCTGCCGCGTGGGACAGGCCGTGGGCGCCGCCCTGATGATGACCAACACCTTCGCGCTGACCGGCTCTCTTTTCACCGGCCCCGACCGCGGCCGCGCCATGGGCCTTTCCGGCGGCCTGGTCTCCGCCATCGGCTTCACGCTGGGTCCGGTGGTGGGCGGGTTCATCACCTTCACCCTGGGCTGGCGCTACATCTTCTTCATCTCCGGCACCCTTTCGTTCATCGGCTTCGCCGCCGCCCGTTTTCTCCTGCTGAACGACCGGACATCGGACAGCAGAGAGGCACGGGCGCCCTTTGACTTCGCCGGCGCCGCCCTGTTCGCGGTGGGGCTCACGTTCCTGCTGCTGGGAATCACCCGGGGTGGACTGGGCTACTGGGGATTCCCGTTGAGCGCGCTCTTCCTGGCCTTGTTCGTCTGGAGGGAAGCCACCTGCCCCTACCCCATCCTCGACCTCGGGCTGCTCCGCATCGTGCCCTTCGCGGTGGGCAACCTCGCCCGCCTGTGCACCTTCGTCGCCCTCAGCACCAACGAGCTGATGATGCCGTTCCTGCTGCAGCTTGTGCTGCGCATGGACCCCCTGGAAGCGGGCAGCCTGATGACCGCCACGGCATTGGTGCTCATGGTGGTATCGCCCTCCGCCGGCTGGCTAACCGACCGCATCGGTTCCACGCTCCCCGCCGCCGCCGGAGCCACCGTGGTGGCCGTGGCCATGTATGCCATGAGCCTGCTGGACCAGGATTCGAGCCCGGCCGAGATCGTTCCGCGCCTGGCTCTCCTGGGCGTCGGCCTGGGCCTCTTCCAGACCCCCAACAACCACGGCCTCATCGGCTCCGTGCCGCCCGAGCGACTGGGCATCGCCTCCTCCGTCATCTCCATCATCCGCAGCGTGGGCCGCTCCGTGGGCACCGCCATCGCCACCGCCTTCGTCGGCATGCGGCTGGCAGCCGCCACCAACCAGTCCGCGCCCCAGGACCTTGCCGCCCTGAACATCGCGGACAGCCCCCGCCTCCTGGGCGCGTTCATGGAAGGATACGGGAATGCGTACACGACGGCGGCGTGCCTTGGGCTGAGCGCGCTGGCTTTCACGCTGATTGCGGCGGCGGGGAGGGGGTCCCGATTGAGCAACCGGGGTTAAAGCATTTGCAACCGCGGGGAACCCACCGGCGGCGTGATGATAGATCAGTCCAAGGCGAGGGCAAAACGAACCGCGTTCGCTACCCGGTCCATCTTTCCCGCGGAAAGACTGGCGACCAGCGCACCTAGTCTTCCACGTGGGACCGTCTGCAGGTGATCGCAGTTCACCGTGCATTCGCGCGGCATTCCGTCGTCCGCGGACAACGCGACCTCACTCGGGATGCCGCGAACCGTGGTGGTGACCGGAGCGACCGTCACCTCGCCCAAGCTCGATATGATCGAGTCCCGCGTCAGAATGAGCACGGGCCTGCGTTTGTCGGGACGCGCGAAACGGTACCAGCGGATCTCGCCTCGGCGCATCACCCGTCCTTCCACCCGCCGTCACCCCACGCATGGTCCTCTTCTGGGATGCCGAATTCTTGATTCACCGGTGGTGCCTTGCGGTATCCCGCTCTGTGCCGCTCTTCCAATTCTGCTTCCTCATAGCGTCCCAAGGCAGCTTTCAACGCTTCACGTGCAAACCCGGAGCGCGTCGTCCCAAGGCGCTTCGCCCGTTTGTCGACTCGCTCAACCAGTTCGGGCTCCATCGTCAATTGTATGACCTTCATAGCTATGCTTTACCATATTCTCTTCGCTAGGAGAATCCGTATCACTTCTCCTGGCAGGGCTGCGTTGGTGAACCTGCCAGACACGCTATCCTTGGCCGCCGTTTCCGTCGGCCCGATAACGGTGAAGGCTATCGAGTTCGGTGAACAGGTTAATGGCGCATCCCGGCGTGGGGCGGGGCTTGCCGCCGCCCTGGGTCTCCACGACGAGCTTCACGCCCGCCGCGTTGCAGTGAAGGAGGGCGCTGGAGCCGAGGTACTCGATCAGCTCCAACCTGGCCTGGAGATGCAGGTCGTCGACGCCGCGCCGCTCGAGCCGTAGCCTCTCCGGCCGGACGCCCACGGTGACGTCTCCATCGAGCCCGACCATGCGGCCGGGAAAGAAGTTCATGGGGGGCGAACCGAGGAACCCGGCCACGAACAGCGTCTGCGGGTTCTCGTACAGCTCGTCCGGGGTGCCGGTCTGCTCGATCCGTCCGTCGTTCAGGACCACGATCTTGTCGGCCAGGGTCATGGCCTCGGTCTGGTCGTGGGTGACGTAGATGGAGGTCGCCCCCAGGCGGTCGTGCAGCTTGCGGATCTCCACCCGCATCTGGGTGCGGAGCTTGGCATCGAGGTTGGACAGCGGTTCGTCCAGCAGGAACAGGCCGGTGTCGCGCACCATGGCCCGGGCCATGGCCACGCGCTGACGTTGCCCGCCCGAGAGCTGGGCCGGTTTCCGCTGGAGATAGTCCTCGAGCTCCACGATGCCGGCGATCTTCCGCACCCGCTCCGCTATCTCGGCCCTCTTGAGTCCTTGAACCTTCAGCGCGAACGCCAGGTTCTCGAAAACCGTCATGTGGGGGTAGAGCGCGTAGTTCTGGAACACCATGGCCACGCCGCGCTTCTTGGGCGGGAGCCGGTTCACCACCCTCCCGCCGATGCTGCACGTGCCCCCGGATATCTCCTCTAGTCCGGCGATCATTCGCAGAAGAGTCGATTTGCCCGAACCCGAGGGGCCGACGAGGACCGCGAACTCGCCCGCCTCGATCTTGAGCGAGACGTCGCGGACAACGCGGGTCTGCCCGAAGAGCTTGGTTACATTCCTGAGTTCAACGTCCGGCATCGCGCCCGCCCCGGCGGCGCTACCTTGTGCAGCGGATTCGTCTACGTGTTGGTGGGAGGCAACACTAGTTCCCGGCCCGTCCTGGCCTCGCGCCTTCCTCGGCGTCGGCGCCCATACGAGTCGTCGCGGCCAGGACTCTACGCGTCGAACCCCGAACAATCAAGGGCGTGGGAACCCTATGCATTTCCACCGGTAGCTCGGGCATTTGAAGCCGTATCAGCAATCGCTCGATGATCCAGCCGGCCACCTCGTCCACCGGTAAGCGCAACGTGGTGAGGCTGTACGACGGCGAGGAAGCCATCGGAATGTCGTCGAAGCCGATGACGGACAGCTCTTCCGGAACGCGCAGTCCGACCGAGGCGGCTGCCTCCAGCACGCCCATGGCCAGCAGGTCGTTGACGCAAAAGACCGCGTCCGGCCGTTCCGGGCCCGACAGCAGCATGAGCGCGTCGGCATGGCCGTTGCCGGCCGAGGTCTTCACGACCGTCACATCCGCCCTGCCCTTCAGCGCCGCGCGCAGCCCCTCCACCCGTTCGTCGTCCGAGAACGTGTCCATTGCATGCCGGACGGCGGTCACGCGCTTCGCGCCGGAACGGGCGAGCACCCTGCCGGCCCGTCGCGCCCCCTCGAAGTTGTCCGCCACGATGCAATCGACGCCCGGCGCCTCCAGCATGCGGCCGAAGAGTATGACCGGGATGCCGAGCCTCGCCAAGCTTTCGCTCGCCGAGCGCGAAATGTGTCCGGCCGCCACCACCACACCGTCCGTCTGGTAGTCGAGCGCGATCATCGGCCCCGAATCGTCCTCGCCGTGGTCCGCGGGAACGATCAGCAGGCGCTTGCCCCGGCTGTAGAAGCCCGCCGACAACGACTCCACCAGGGCCGCGTCGAACGGGTTCTGGAGCGAGCCCATCACCAGGGCGATCAACTGCGTGCTCGACTGGGTCAGGCTCCGCGCCATCACGCTGGGCCTGTAGCCCAGCTTGTCCGCGGCCGCCCGCACCTTTCTGGCCACTTCTCCCGATGCCCTGCCGTCGCCCGACACGACCCGGCTCACGGTGGCGGGCGAAACCCCCGCCATGACCGCAACGTCCTTGATCGTCACACGCTTCATGGCACGGGTATAGGCCATTCGCGAAATCGTTTTCAAGTCGTGTCACAACATCTTAACGCTGCTGTAGCAAAGAGCGGTTGACAAGAAATATGAAAACGTTTTACCGTCGGCTCGTCCACGGCCCGAGCACGGGCCGAAACAGGCTGAAAACGCCACGGAAGGAGGACTCACCCCATGAAGCTCTTTAGGATATTGGCCCTGGCAAGCGCGGTTGCGCTGGTGACCGCTTCGGCCTCCATGGCGGAGAAGCTGGTGATCGCGGGACGCGACGGCGGCTACGCCTCCGCCCTGTCGAAGATGGTGGATGCCTACAAGGTCGCCAATCCGGGCCTGGAAGTCGACCGCCTGGAACTTCCCTACGGCGGCCTGCTCGAGAAGGTCACCATCTCGATGCGCGAAAAGGCAAAAGCGTACGACGTCATCATGCTCGACGACACCTGGGCCGTGGAGTTCATGTCGCGCGGCTGGCTGGCCAACCTCGACAAGCTAGGGGACGGCCTCGACAAGGACTTTGTCGGCTCCGCGGTCGCCGTCTCCCGGTATCCGGTGGGAAGCGGACCGCTCTATGCCGTGCCCTTCGTCGGCAACGTCGAGCTGTTCGCTTACCGTTCGGACCTGCTGAAGAAGCATCTCGGCGGCGCTCCGAAGTCGTGGAGCGAGGTGCTCAAGGCGGCCAAGGCGGTCGCGGCCGGCGAGAAGGGAGTCTCCGGGGTCGTGTTCCGCGGCAAGAAGGCCAATCCCATCGTGACCGGCTTCCTGCCGATTCTTTGGGGTCACGGCGGGGCGGTCGTGGACAGTTCCGGCAAGGCGGGCCTCGATTCCGACGCCGCCCTCAAGGCGCTGAACCTGTTCCTGGAGCTGAAGAAGTCGGCGCCCAAGGGCGTGGAGACCTACAACTCCTCGGAGGTGCGCGACGCCCTGATGCAGGGGACGACGGCCATGTCCATCGAACTATGGCCTTCCTGGGCCCCGTCGCTCGACGACCCGAAGAAGTCGCGCGTGCCGGGCAAGATCGAGATCATGGCCGCGCCGGGCGAAACCGAGCAGTCGAGCCCGATGCTCGGCACCTGGCTGCTGGCGGTGCCGGCCGACGCCCCCAACCCCAAGAGAGGCCGCGCCTTCATCGACTTCGTGACATCGGCGAACAACCAGAAAACGCTCGCGCTCGAGTTCGGAACCCCGCCGACGCGCGCCAGCGTCTACGCCGATGCCGACGTGGTCGGCAAGTACCGCTGGTACCCGGCGCAGCTCAAGGCCCTGCAGCAGGCCCGGCCGCGCCCGCGGATCACCCAGTGGACGAAGGTCGAAGCGGTCCTCGGCGACTACCTGCAACTGGCCCTGATTGCTCAGATGAGCGCGAAGGACGCCTTGGCGGAGGCGAACCAGCAGATTGCCAGGGTCCTGAAACGCTAGTATCGTCTACCGTCAACCTGACTGGAGCCGGCGTCCGCGGGGACGCCGGTTCCCGTCCCCGGGGTCGAGGCGGATGCACCGGCGTTCCAATGCACTGGTCTTTTTCCTGTTGCTTCCCGCGCTGGTTCTGTTTGCCGCGCTGACCCTGTATCCCCTCGGACGCGTCTTCGCGCTCTCTCTTTTCATCACCGATTACGGCTTCGAGGGGGCGTCCTTCACCGGCCTCCAGAACTACGTCGAGCTCTTCTCGCACCGTTTCTTCCGCACCGCCACCTGGAACACCATCGTCTTCGCGGTCCTGGCCACGGCCAGCGAGGTCGGCCTCGGCCTGATGCTGGCGCTGCTCGTGAACGGCCGGATCCCGGGACGCCGCTTGGTGATCCCGGTGCTCATGATGCCGTACGTGCTGTCCACCATGGTCGTCACCGCCATCTGGCGCGCGTGGTTCCACTATGACTTCGGCTTCCTGAACAACGTCCTGAGGGCGGCGGACCTGCGGCCCGTCGAATGGCTGTTCAACCCGGACATCGCGATGTTGTCGCTGGTGATCGTCGACACCTGGCAGACGGCGCCACTGACGTTCATCATCCTGCTGGCCGGGCTCCAGGTGGTTCCCCGCGAAGTGTACGAGGCCGCCGAGGTGGACGGTGCCGGCCCGGTGCGGATCTTCCGGTCCATCACGCTGCCGCTCCTGGCCCCCTACCTGTTCCTGGCCGCGCTGCTCCGAAGCGTCGACGCCTTCAAGATCTTCGACAAGGTCTTCGCGCTGACCGGAG